>NZ_DAOLAJ010000001.1:0-113143 GCF_035325185.1 Enterovirga sp.
GCCGACAACACCATCGCGCGGGTCGTCAAGCTGGTCGAGGAGGCGCAGGAGGCGAAGGCGCCGACCGAGCGCTTCATCGACCGCTTCGCGACCTACTATACGCCGGCCGTTGTCGCGGTCGCGGCGCTGGTCGCCGTCCTGCCGCCGCTCCTGCTCGGGCAATCCTGGAGCGAATGGATCTACAAGGGGCTGGCGATCCTCCTCATCGGCTGTCCCTGCGCCCTCGTCATCTCGACACCGGCCGCCATCGCTGCAGCGCTCTCGGCCGGCGCGCGGCGCGGTCTGCTCATGAAGGGCGGCGCGGTGCTGGAAGGGATCGGGCGCATCGATACGATGGCGCTCGACAAGACCGGGACGCTGACGGCGGGCAAGCCGAAGGTGACCGACATCGTGGCCGTCGGCCGCCCCGAGCGGCAGCTCCTGTCGCTCGCCGCCGCTCTCGAGACAGGATCGAGCCATCCGCTCGCCCTTGCAATCCTCGATCGGGCCTGGGAAGCAAGCGTTCCTATCCCGCCTGCGGCGGATGCCTCCGCCATCGGCGGCAAGGGCGTGGCAGGGCGCGTCGGCGGCGAGCGCATCTTCCTCGGCTCGCCGGCCGCCGCGTCGGAACAGGTCGCCATCTCGCCCGAGCAGATAGCCCGCATCGAGGCGCTGAACGGGGAGGGAAAGACGGTCTCCGTGCTATTGGCGGACGATGCACTCGCCGGCTTCATCGCCATGCGCGACGAGCCTCGGCCGGACACGAAGGCCGGTCTCGACGCTCTCAAGGAGGCCGGCATCGCCCCTCTCATGCTGACGGGAGACAATCGCCGCACGGCGGAGGCCATCGGCGCCGATCTCGGCATCGAGGTCCGAGCCGAGCTGCTGCCGCAGGACAAGCAGCGGATCGTCCGCGAGCTTCAGACTCTGGGCCGCAAGGTCGGCAAGGTCGGCGACGGCATCAACGACGCCCCGGCCCTGGCCGCCGCCGATATCGGCATCGCCATGGGAGGCGGCACCGACGTCGCCCTGGAGACGGCCGACGCGGCTGTGCTGCACGGCCGCGTCCTCGACCTCGCCCGGATGGTCGATCTGTCGCGCCGCACGATGGCGAACATTCGCCAGAACATCGCTCTCTCGCTCGGCCTGAAGGCGGTCTTCCTGGTCACGACGATCATCGGCGTCACCGGCCTCTGGCCAGCCATCCTCGCCGACACCGGCGCCACCGTCCTCGTCACTGCCAACGCCATGCGGCTCCTCGCTTGGCGCGGAAGATAGGTGTCATCTCCGTTAGCGCGAAAACGCACACAGGCCGCTTGCAGCGAACCGGACCATGAAGCGAACCCTCCTGAAACCTCCAATCGTCGGAAGCGGCCGCAACCGAACCATTGTGCTCGCGCCCGCTCTCGGGCAGATACTTGGAGTCTGCTCCTAACGCAGCGCGGCAGCGGGTCTTGATCCGTCCTAAGGATCAGGCTGGATGGTTCGCAGACCGTTCCAAATGAACTCACCGCGAACGTCTCCCGCGATCCTCCCACTCCTCGCGCAGCAGCTTGGTCACGTGCTCGATTGTTTGCCTCCCATCGGCAATGCAACGGCTGGGAACATCGGCAACATGCCGATACCCGAGCTTCTGTTGCATTGCCCTGGACGCGTCGTTTCCATCGAAATACCCGTTGACCAAGGAAGTCAGCCCGAGATCACGAAAAGCGAATTCGATCTTTGCCTCGAATGCTTCCCGTCCGAAGCCGTATCCATGACGTGCGGAGGCAATCCAAATACCTCCACCTGCGGTTCGGCTAGGCATTGCAGCTCAGGCTCGATCTGGTCGCGCGTCGATCTCGATCAGTTGCCGCGCACTGCGGGCATAAGCCGCGCAAAACTGACGACGCTGCCGGCGGCGGCGATCGCCGAGCCAATCCAGATCGCAGTCTCGATACCTCCCGCCGGGGATATGGAAAGGCAGATGGCAACGATCGCGGCGCCGAGCGACTGACCAATGAGGCGCGAGGCAGCCAGGATCCCGCTCGCGCCTCCGCTTCTCTCCCGTGGTGCACTGCTCATGATCGCCTTCATATTGGGCGTCTGGAAAAAGCCGAAACCGATCCCGCACAAGATCAAGCGCCAAGCGATGTCGGATGCGCTTGCGGAAGAAGACAACATCGTCAGTGACGCGAGCCCGAGCGCCACGACGAACAACCCTCCTCCACCCAAAAGCCCGGGCTGCATCCGGTCGCCGAGAGGAGCCGCCACGAGCGTCATGACCGCGAGCGTCACCGGCCACGGCGTGATCAGGAAGCCGGCTTCGACTTGCGTGTAGCCCAGCTTGAACTGGAACAGGAACGGCAGCACAATGAAGATGAGGCCCTGAATGGTGAAGGCGCAGATGGACGTCAACGACGAAAGAGCGAAGAGCGGGATGCGGAACAGGTCGACGGCAAGAATAGGCGCAGTCTTGCCCGCTTCGCACCGCCGAAGGCCATAGCCGAACACCGCCGCGACGAAAAGCGCGATCGTCGCGACCTGCCATCCGCCCCGGTGCGCGATGCTTGCAATACCGAACAGCAGGCTGGCGAACATCCCCGCGCAAAGCAGTGCCGATAATCCGTCGAACGGGCGGATATTGCGTTCCGTCGCCGGAAGATCGCGCCGGGCAAGAGCGAATGTCAGAAGCGCCAGCGGGACGCTGGTCAGGAACAACCATCGCCAGCTTGCAATCGACAGAATCATCGAGGCGACCGTCGGACCGACCGAAAAGGCCACGCCGACCACCAGTGCATAGAGCCCAAGCCCTCGCCCGAGCCTCGAGGGAGGATAGAGCAAGCGGATCAGGGCTGGCGTCGTCGCGGCAACCGCGGCCGCGCCTATCCCGAGGATCGCTCGTGCGATGACCAGTGTCGGTAGCGAGACGGAAAGCCCGCAGGCGAAAGACCCGATCGCGAAAACCATCAGACCCGTGAAAAAAATTCGACGATGCCCATAAATCTCGCCGAGCGCGGCGAGCGGCAATAGAACAGCCACGACCGAGAGATAATAAATATTCACGATCCAGATCGTGCTCGCGGGATCCACATCAATTCCCGCGGCAATCGTCGGCAAAGCCGTACTGACCAACGAAGTATCGAGAGTGACGATCGTGACGCCGAGCTGAACCGCCAACAGCGCCAGCAGCGGTATCTTCTCGGATCCGACGTTTCCGCGAGGGGTGGTCATCGATGTCGTCCAATGAGGCTGGCGCACGACATAGCGTTGCCAATGCAAGAGCAAAAATTCTTAATTCTCTCCTGTTTGATGAGTAAATCTCATATATGATCATGGCATGTCGCTTCGATCGCTGCGGATATTGCGGGCTATCGCCCGTCACGGTTCCTTCGCCCGAGCCGGAGAGGCGATAGGGCTGACGCAATCGGCCGTGAGCTTGCAAGTGAAGTCCCTGGAGGAGGAGTTCGGCGTTCTGATCTTCGACCGATCGCGACGGCTGCCGGTGCTTACCGAAGCGGGCCAGATCCTCCTTGCAAGGTCGGAGGAAGTACTCACGCTGTACGACCAGATCGCGGAAGCCCTGAGCGACGAGCGCTCCCTGTCCGGCCGCCTCAAGATTGGAGCCATCCCGACCGCGCTGTCCGAAGTGCTTCCAGACGCCTTGGCGTTACTCTATCGCGCCCATCCGCGCGTCCGAGTCCATGTCGCCGCCGGTCTTTCCGGCGAACTCGCGCATCACGTCGCCGCCGGAGAACTGGACGTCGCGGTCACAAGCGAGCCGGTTCGGCCCCATCCGGCAAATTTGTTTTGGACGCCGTTGTATGAGCATCGGTTTTGGCTCGTCGCACCGGCCGAGCTTGGTCAGCAGGACCTTCGAAAATTGCTCTCCGAGCAGCCGTTCATCCGGCTGGACAATCGGGCCTGGAGCGGCCGCCCGATTGAGCGGGAGCTTGAGCGGCTGCGTGTTCGCGTTCGGGAAGAAATGATCCTGGGCAACCCGGAGACCATCATCAGGATGGTTCAGAAGGGACTCGGCATTTCCGTCATTTCGCTTTCCGAAGAGACCCGCGCGCAGCTCGACGTCATGTGCCTCCCTTTCGGGGAGCCGCAATTGACCCGATGGGTGGTGCTTCTCGAAAGACATGATCGAAGGGGAGGACGGCTGGCGAACGCGCTCGCTCAAGCCGTGACGGAAGTCACCCGAAATCGAGCCCGCTGATACTGTTCACCCATCTGCACAGGCGCCGTTGCGCGGGCTCATTGATGCAACGAGTGCAATCGGAGGAACAACCGACCGCTGGAGAAGGACCGATAGACCGCCTTCGTATTCGCCCAGTCCCGGCGGACCAGAGAGGGGCTGCCGCTGATCGCGCCAGCCATCCGCATCCATGGCGCACATTCGCCAGGAAATTCTTCACCAGGACCCAACATAATTCTTAAACAGCCATGCTTTTAGTCTAAATTCCGATTGATCGTCCCGGTGGCAACGACCGCAAATCCTTGTTTTTTGGACATCGTATTCGAAGCGGACACCTGAACGACGTAGACGCCCGGTGTTGCGGTGGGTATTATCACCTGCTCGACATTGTTGACCCGGTCGAGTTTCTCGAACGGGGCCCGGGCGAGATGTCCGTTGCCGATTGCGATTGCCCCGCCGGGCGCCACGACGGCAAGGTTCAAGTTGTGTTGCAATCCATGACTTGGCGGGTCCGGCCAGACAAGGGTCACCGAAAGATCTCCTTCAGCCGTGACCGTCACGCGGCGACGCCATATCGCGTGCTCCGGCCTGTCGTCCGAGAGCGCCGCATCTTCGCCGGAACCGATATCGGCGAAGGCCAGATCCCAGCTCCCGGGCGAGAAGGGAACCGTGCGTGACAGATCGAGCCGTCCGAACCCCTGATGAAAGTTCGGACGGCCGATCATAGGATCCGTCACGGACGGGCGATCGATCCAGACACAGCCGTTGATCAGCGTTGCCTTCAGCAAGGCGGCCGAGGGCGTCGCCTCACGCTCTTCGATATACCAGCGGCGAACCAGCGCGGCCGCGCCGGCCACGGCCGGGGCGGCCATGCTCGTGCCCGACATGAAGCAATATCGACCATTGAACTGGTCATAGGGCAGTCCTGGCGTGGATGCGGCGCTCGCCGCCGAGGCTACGGCGGTCCCGGGGGCGACGAGATCGGGCTTGACCCGGCTCTCGTCGGTCGGCCCGCGGCTGGAAAAGGCGGCGACGATGTCGGCATCGCCGCAGATCGGTTCATCCGAGGAGAGCGGCCTCGTCGGACCGGGGCCGGAACGTCCGTTCCAAGTGCTCCACGGCTTTCCCACATAGGGGCCGTCTCGCCGCGTCGAGCAACAGGCGCCCACGGTTAACGCATTCTTGCTCGCGGCGGGCGATTGAAGGGAATTGAGATCCATGCGGCCCTGAGGATCATCGGTCTGCCGGCCGGTATTCCCTGCCGCGATGATGATCAGAAAGTCCGGGTGCTCGTAGGCGAATTGATCGACCTCGAAGGCGTCGATCGTGTACAGCCCTCCGGCCGCCACCCCCCAGGAGTTGTTATGGATGCGCACGCCCGCGTCGTAAGCCTCCTGGAACAGGGTTGCGAGATCGACGGGGATGCCCGTGAAGCGACCGTCGTCGTCGGCGATGGCTTGAACGAACAGCCTTCCCCGCGGCGCGATCCCGGTAATGGCGTTCGCCGAGGCCGTTCCGTCGCCGCAGATGATCCCGCAGACATGCGTGCCGTGCCCGTTTGGATCATCCGGGCTCGCCGACCGCTCCCAAAACTCGACATTCGCGACCCTCGCCGTCAGGTCCGGGTGGTCCCTGTCCACGCCGGTATCGGCGACGCCAATCAGCTCGCCCTCACCCCCCGTGGAGCCTGGACGATCCCCACGAAACGCCGGAACCGCCATCACCTCGCGCACGAAGGCGGCGTCTGCCGTGGGGACCTGAAAACGCTCGATCACCGAGACCTGCGGCAGGGCGGCGACATCGGAAACCAGCGAATTCGCATCGGCGGCGTCGCGGACGTGGATTCGGAGACGGTTGCGGCCTCGTTCCAGGCGGGCCACCCGTTGATCCTGCTCCAGGACATCCTGAATCCTCGAAAGATCGTTCGGCTGATGGCATGTGACGTCGTAGATCGGAGGCTCCGCCGGCATCGGCCCGTCCGCCGCGACGCCCGTTCCGCCTGCCTTCTCGGGCGCAGGCGTCCCGCCGCGCCGGGCTTGCGACTGCCTCTCCACCAAAACCGCGCGTCGCAGGGTCTGCTCGGGGCCGTACGGCACGACGCGGCGCACGCTCGCAACTTGCTCGACCGCCTGCTTCTGCTCCCGGACCAGAGCGGCCTTGTAGGCGAATTGCGGCACGTAGCCGCCGAGGGTCACGCCGAGGGACTCGATCTCCTTGCGCCATTCCGGCAGGAGCGGTCCGGCGAACTGGATCACGTAGCGTTCGGGCGCTTCGCGCGCCAAGGTTGCCAGGGCAGGATTCGCGACTCCGCCAGCGAGTACCGTGGGCGCAGCCGGCAGCTTGCCTGGTTCGAGCCATCCGATCCCGCCCGCTTCCGGGACCACCTCGACGATGCTTCCGGCATCCTGCATCGCGGCCACATCCTCGTCCGCCGCACGGCCGAGAAGGAGGGCGCCGACGGTCTCGACATCGCCCCTCGCGGCCATGCGGGCCCAGGCGACCGCCGCCGCCTCGTCGCTCGTGGGCAGCACACTGACTCGGCGTGTCTTCATCCCGAACCTACCGGTAGAAAGCTGCGACGGCGCCCGGTCGGCAAGCCCTCCGGCTCAGGGCGCGGCATCAGGCGACCATTGCCCAGACCGCGATGGCACTGTTGACGCTCGTCCAATAGCCGTAGGTCTCGTAATACCAGACCGCCCAATGCGCCTGCATGTTGAGCTTGCGGCGCATCGGCCCGTCGATCTCCGTGTCGGTCCGGTCGGGCAATGCGCCGTTGATCTGCGGATCGGACGCGTTGCGGATCACGAGCCAGTCGGGGGCGTCCTGCCCGGCCTCCGCCAGTTCCCGGCAGACCATGCCGAGCACGGCGTCACCCATCTCGACCCCGCACCCCTCCTGCTCCAGGCCGTTCGCCGAGGTGCCGAACTCGAAGAAGTCGGTCGTCAGGATCGGGTGGAAGGCCGGGAAGTCACGCCCGTCGATATGCAGGTCCGGCGTATTGCGGTGGCCGGAAACAAGCCCGGGGAGAGGCCAGCTATACTTGGCGTTGGGCGGTCCGAAGCGCGGCTCCGTGAGCTTGCTCGCATGGACGGCGAGGAGCCGCCTGGCATCATCGAGCCGCCCGTTCGGAATCTCGAAGCCGGACCGGTATGCTTCGTGAGCGAAGGCTTCGTTGGCGAATTCCTGCGAGAGCCGGAACTTCGCTCCGCGGGTAATGATCACGTCGCCGAGTTCATGCGGCCGGCACGTCATCCCCTGGAGGTCGATCGACCGCTCGGGCGGGAACGTCGCGCCGGCGGTTCCGACGGTGATGACCAGCGACGGCTTCACCTCCTCGATCATCTGGCGGAAGAGGTCCCTGACCGGAAGCGTCGCCGTTCCGTGTCCGGTCCGCACGCCGTCCTGGTTCAGGTGCAGCTCGGACTTGAACAGCAGCACGCGGCGGCCGGCAATGTCGACCGGGTAGTACGAGCCGAGCCGCCGCGCGGCGAGGGCCGGCGCGCCCGAGCGGATGAGGGGCCGGTAATGCTGCTCGAAGCGGCGCGCGTAGCGATACCAGGAATTGCGCGGGACGCCCGGGCTCAGCGTGTCGGCGAGCGCCTCGACCTCCGCCACCGTCCAGGTCACGACGAGCACGTCCGCCTCCGGCAGCGCGTCCTCGACGTCGGGCTCCGGCTCGACGGCGCGCGGTCTCGGCGCCTGCCCCGCGGGCCAGGGCAACCCGAGATCGGCCAGGGCGCCCGCGACGGCGCCCGGCGCCAAGCGCGGTCCGAGGTCGGCCTCGGTCGCGCCGTACTCGATGATGCGTCGCTCCAGGTCGGCTTGTGGATCAAGTGGCGGCATGGCGATCTCGAAAGGTCAGTCGAATGTCAGATCCGCGCCGACATCTTTCGCAGCCGGATCGACGCTGCGCAACACATTCCTCCCATCAGGCAAGTCAGCCAAGCAATCTTCGGAAAAATGACTGAAAGCGTCACGCAATGCCGTCAATTATTCCTCCCTTGCCCGTTCGATTGCTTGTCTATTTATAAAGACGATCTTCAATAGATTATAGCCAAAAACATCTCCCCGCGCAGCTTCAATGAAGCTCGCCGCCAGATTGTGACCTGCAACGGAGTGTTGTATGATAATTCAAAAGAAGTAAAGATGCCGGAATGGGAGGATTCTCGCATGCAAGTGGAGATCGCGATTTCGAGCGCCGAGGGTGACGGTCGCGTCTTCCTGGCATGGACGCCGGTGCAGGCCACCATCCGGCTGCTCGACGGGCCGGGCGCCGGCCAGTCCATCGGCGTGCTCCTGCGCAATGCAGGCCCCGGCGGGCAATTGCTGTTCGACCTGGAGCGCAGCCACGCAGGCTCGTCCGAATTGCCGCTCGACCTTCCCGGCGACGGTTCGCCCGTGCGCTTCTGGATCGCGGGCGAGTTCGAGAGGGCGAGCGAGGATTTCGGCGATGCGGTCCTCGAGGTCGTCGAGGCGACGACCTCGGCGCCGCTCGGCCGCTCCGAGATGATGGTGCGCGTTCGCAAGGACGCCCAGACGCTGTCCGCGGCGGAGCGGGACCGCTTTCTGTCCGCGTTCGGTATCCTGAACGGCCACGGGACGGGTCGCTTCCGCGAGTTTCGCGATATGCACGTCCGGTCCTCGCTGCGCGAGTCACATGGCAATTACGGGTTCCTGCCCTGGCACCGCGCCTATCTGCTCGATCTGGAGCGCGAGCTTCAGGCGATCGATGCACGGGTGAGCCTGCCCTACTGGCGCTTCGACAAGGCGGCGCCCAATCTGTTCACGCCCGAATTCATGGGACGCGCGAACGAGGTCGATCGCGTGATATTCACGTCGAACCATCCGTTCAATCAATGGATGACCGACGGAGACCTCGGGATCGTGCGGCAGCCCTTGTTCCCGATCGACAGGGCGCCGAGCCTGCGCAGCGAGGAACATGCCCTCGACTTCGGCAGCGGCGTATTCTCGCGGTTCAGCGTCATCACGCGCGACCAGAACAACGAAGTCATCGCCCGTCGAAGCGGGATCGAGATCGATCCGCACGGCTACGCGCATACGAGCTTCATGGGTCCGATCCAGTCTCCGCCGACCGCGCCCAAGGACCCGCTCTTCTTCATGCTCCACGCCAACGTGGATCGGATGTGGGCAAAGTGGCAGTGGTTCTATCGGCGAACCTCCGACTCCGATCCCAACGCCTATCCGCGCGACGGCAACCTGCGGATCGGACACGGCATCAACGACACGATGTGGCCTTGGAACGGTGTGACGGGTGATCCGCGCCCGGCGACGGCGCCCGGCGGCGCCCTCGCCGCCTCCACCGTGACGAGCGCCCCGGGACCGAGCCCAACGGTTCGCTCGATGATCGACTACCAGGCCAAGCAGGGTGGCGCGCATCTGGGCTTCGACTACGATGACGTGCCGTTCGAGATGCCGGAAGTTCCGGTCGCCTGACGGGACCGTCCGGGTCACGCGTCGAGGGAGGACAGCCGTGAAAGTCGAGGATTACCGCAAGGCCTATGCCGAGGAACTGGATCGCGTGTCTCGCGCTCCGCTCCCGGCGGATGCCGACGCAGATTCCGGGCAGACGCTCGACAGCGCGATTGCGACGATCGCCGACGCTTCGAAGCCGTCCAAGGCCCGGCTCGCCGCCCTGCGGACCGTCCAGGCCTCAACCTTTCTGGGGCCGGCCTTCGACCCCTACCGGGCTGCGTATCTCGAGGCGTTGCGGACGGCCCTTGCCAATGGCGACGAAGCGCTGCGCATGCAGGCATTGTCGCTGCTCGCCAGCGAGAAGGACGATGTCGCCCGCAAGGTGCTCCTCGAAGGGTTGAACGATCCCGCCAAGGCCATCGTGCCTCCCGCCAAAGCCATCCAGCTGCTTGCGCAGGACGATCACGGGGTCGCCGTGCCGATCGCGCGCAAGCTGCTCGACGAGAGCGCGGACGCGCGCGTGAAGGAAGAGGCTTTGCGGGCTCTCGCGGCGGACCCGAAGGCGGGCGACATCTTTGCCGGGGTCCTGTCGGACAAGACTCAGCCGCCCGATCTTCGGGCCGTTGGCGCGGCTGGCCTGCGCATGATCGATCCGCGACGTTTCGCGCACGAAGTTCAGCGGATCATTGCCGACGATACGGACAATGAGTCCGTCAGAGTGCGCTGCCTCGGAACGCTCGCGCATTTGCAGGGGCAGGGACTATCCCGGATGAATCCCGCTCTCGCCACGCAACTGACGAAGCTCTCCGGGCCCGATGTGTCCGAACCGCTCAGGGCGGCCGCGCAAAGCGTGCTGGACCGGGTTTCACGGTGATCGATCGCGAACACCAGGCCGGCATGAGTCCGAAGGCTGCCGAGCGGACGGAAGCGGCCGCGATGCAGATCGACCTCTTGCGTGCTGCCCCGGAGCGTCGGGACGAGCTGGTCGCGCTGCTCGACGAGCAGGCGGCGCTCTATCAGGGGCTCGGCACGCGGGACGCGGAACGCCTGCGCGGCTACGTTCTGGCGAGCTTCGAGACGGTGGGGCTCCCGCGAGAGGCCCTTCCGTTCGTTCTCGAAGAATTGGAGACCGGGCTGGATCCCTATCCGGTCGCGGCGGCGGCGAAGGCGCTCCGCGGCGCCCGGGAGGTGCCCGACGCCGCGATCCGAGCCCTGGCGAAAGCGTTGCGCCGGATCACCTCGAACAACGACTATGTTCGATACGATACCTTCGCGCTGGGCGGAGCTTCGGCTTCCGGCACAACCGCTCTCGACGAGCTGGTCCGTACGGCCGGCGCGCTCGCATCGCGCTCCGCGACGCTCGCGGAGGCGTTCGAGAGCGCAAATGCCGATCGGGACAGGTTGCCGCAAGGTCCGGGAGCGCTCGATCCGTCACGACCCGCCGAGGCGGGGCCGGCGTCTTGCGGATGCTGCGGCGCGCCGGAAGGCCGGCTCGCATCGCCGGTCGATTCCGAAGCGGTCGCCGGCCTGCTCCTCGAGGACCAGGCCGGCAGGACCTTCGCATTCGATGCGTTCTTCCCGGGGCGGCCCAGCGTCCTGGCGTTTTTCTATACGCGATGCATGAACCCCGAAAAATGCTCGCTGACCATCACGAAGCTCGCGCGTCTGCAACGCCTGATTCGCGAAGCCGGGCTCGAAGACTGCGTCAACGTCGCAGCCCTGACCTACGATCCCGCCTATGACGGCCCCGACCGGCTCCGCGCCTATGGGGCCGAACGGGGAATGCGGTTCGATGCGCGCAACAAGCTATTGAGGACCCTCGGACCATTCGAGCCTGTCAGAGCATTGTTCAATCTGAAGGTTGGCTTCGGGCCGGCCACCGTGAATCGGCATCGCGTCGAGGCGCTCATCCTCGACGAAAGGGGCCGATCGCAGCGATATTTTGCAGGAACACAGTGGCTGGAGACGGATATCAGCCAAATCGTCATATCCATGGCAGGACAATCGGCCGGAACTCGGCGCGCATGACCGTATTCCAGCCCATCGGCTTGCGTCGGCCGGCGGCGTCCGCGCGGTCGCCGGTCAGTGAACCTTCACGCCTTCGCTGCGGCAATCCGACTGCGTATTCTTCAGCGCGGCGAAGTCCGGGACCGGCCGCGCCAGCTTGGCGTCGGTCGCGAACAGGCCCTCCAAGGCATGGGCCGCGCTGAGGAGTTGGCGATCTCCATAGGCCGGTCCGATGATCTGGATGCCGAAGGGCAAGCCGAACTCGTCCTTTCCGCAGGGCAGCGCCACGACCGGATGACCCACGACGGTGATCGACGCCGTCAGGCCGAGCCACGCCATGTAGTTCTGGACCTCCTTGCCGTCGACCTCGCGCGGATAGAGGTCCTTCCAGGGGAAGGGCGAGACGCTCGTGCCGGGGCAGATGACGAGATCGAACGCATCGAAAAGGGCCTGGAAGCGCTGATAGAGTTCCATCTGCCGGCTGCGCGCCTTTGCGATCGCCTCCATGGGCATCGCGAGCGCCGCCTCGTAGCTGCGCCGGATATTCGGGTTGAAGCCCGCATCGTATCCGTCGATGTCGCGGTGGTACTTGGCGACGAAGAGGTCGCTTCGCAGATGCCAGTCGACCATGGGCGCATCGCGCAGGTCGATGTCGCACCACTCCACCTTCAGCGGGTAGGATGAGAAGCGCGCGACCCTCTCCTCGAAGACGCGACGGGTCGCCTCGGACACCATGACGCCGCCGAGATCCGCCGAAACCGCGATCCGCAGCCTGGAGATATCGACCGGCTGGAGGCGGCCGAGTTCCGCCGCGTCCAGCGGAAAGGCCATGGGATCGAGGCGGTTGCGGCGCTGCGCGATCACCGACAGGAGAAGCGCCGCGTCCAGGACCGTACGGGCGACGGGCCCTTCGACATTGTAGAAGGTCTGGGTGATCGACCGTTTCCCCACGGGCACCGTTCCCGGGGTCGGACGGTAGCCGACCACCCCGCAATAGCAGGCGGGAATCCGCAGGCTGCCGCCATGGTCGGAGCCCGTGGCCAGAGGGGCCATCTCGGTCGCGACGGCGGTCGCCGCGCCCCCTGAGGAGCCGCCGCAGGTGCGCGTGACGTCGAAGGGGTTTCCCGTGGCGCCGAACAAGCGGTTGACCGTGTTGGCGCCGATGCTGAGTTCCGGAATATTGGTCTTGCCGAGGACGATGCCGCCCGTCGCGCGGATCGCGGCGACGATATCGTCGTCGGCCGTCGGGATATTGTTTTCGAAGAACCTGGAACCGTAGGTCGTCCGAACGCCCTCCGTCGCCTGCATGTCCTTGATGGCGACCGGCAATCCATGCAGCGGACCGAGTTCGTCTCCCCGCCGGACCGCCGCCTCGGCCGCCTCGGCTTCGGCGCGTGCCCGCTCGTAGGAGCGCGTGATCATCGCATTGACCGCGGGATCGACCGTCTCGATCCGCTCGATGCAGGATTCCAGCAGTTCGAGGGGCGACAATTGCTTCGCGCCGATCTGCCGGCGGGCCTCGACGGCGGTGAGTTCGCTTGGACGGGTCACATGGATCTCCTTGCCTCGGACGTCTGCCGCAAGCGGGCGGGCCGCTGCCGTTTCGGACATTTCACCGCGCGATCGACACCGCTCGAAGCGATCATGCTCCCGCCTGGAACATGATCCCCGCGAAGCCGGGCGTCGCGCCGTCGCTTGCGGGGACCGCAATACGGTTGACTCCCCGCCTCCCTCTCAATAATCGCCATCTTTGGATACAGAATGCATAAAACAGAATTCAAGGTCCATACGCACCGCGCTCGAGGCCGGAGGGAGCATGCCTGACGACATCGGCGATCTGAGCGCCGTCAGCCTGGCGCAGGCCATCCGGGCCAGGAAGCTTTCGCCCGTCGAGGTGGTGGGTGCCGCCCTCGCGCGGGCCGAGCGGCTGCAACCGGCTTTCAACTGCTTCATCGAGATCTGCGCGGACCGCGCCATGCGCGAGGCCCGGCTGGCCGAGAAGGCGGTGATGGTCGGCGACGCGCTCGGCGCCCTGCATGGCTTGCCTTTCTCGGCCAAGGACCTGGTCACGACGGAAGGCGTCCGCACCACCTTCGGGACGGTGATGTTCAAGGACAACGTCCCGAAGGAGGACGCCGTCTCGATCAGGCGGCTGCGCGATGCCGGAGCCATCCTGATCGGCAAGACGACGACGCCGGAATTCGGCTCGAAGCCCTTCACGGACTCGCCGCTCTTCGGCCGGACGCGGAACGCCTGGAGCGCCGGGCGGACCAGCGGCGGCTCGTCCGGCGGCGCGGCGGTGGCGACCGCGATCGGGATCGCGCCCCTGGCGGTCGCGACCGATGGAGGCGGATCGACGCGTATCCCCGCCGCCGCCAACGGGGTGGTCGGAATCAAGCAGACGATCGGCCTGATCCCGCACGATTCCGCCCAGGACGCGATCGGAAACCAGACCTATGTCACGCCAACCACGCGCAACGTGGCCGACACCGCCCTGATGTTGCAGGTCATGGCGGGCGAGGCGTCCTGCGACCCCTGGTCGGTCGGACAGTCGCGGGACTTTCCCGTGCCCGTGCCTCACCAGGGCGCACTGCGAGGCTGCCGGCTGCGCATGAGGCTGACGCCGAACGGCGAGCCGGTCTCGGACGAGGTCGCCCGGGTTTTCGGCTCGGCCCTGGCCCGGCTCGGCGAGGCCGGCGCCCGTGTGGAGGAGATGCCCGCGCTCGGCATCGACATCGAGCCCGTCTGGCGCATCATCAACCACACCAACTGGCGCGCGCGCTTCGCCGCTCTGGTCGAGCGCGATCCGGCGGGCTTCAGCGCGACCTTCCGGCGCCAGCTCGACTCGGCCGCCTCCTATGCGGCGACCGAGTTCCAGGAGGCGATGTTCCGGCGCACCGCCTTGTTCAGGCGTGTCCAGGAGCTTCTGGAGGGCGCCGACCTGCTGATCATGCCGACCCTCACCAGGACGGCGCTCGATATCGACGGAGATATCTTCGACAAGATCGAGATCGACGGCCGGACATTCGACAGCATCCGCGCCCATTGGTATCCATGGACGATGCCGTTCAACATGACGGGCCACCCCGCCATCAGCATCCCCTGCGGGCTCGCGTCGGACGGATTGCCGGTCGGGATGCAGATCGTCGCCCGGCATCGCCAGGACGCCTACCTGCTCCGCGTCGCCGCCGCGATCGAGGCCATCCTCCCTATCGACGCCCGACCGGCCCTTCCCTGACGGCGGAACGGATGGCCTACGAGCTTCTGAAGCGCCTGGTCGGCTTCCTCGCGACCCTGCTGGCCGCCGTTCTCGTCGTCTTCCTCGTCCTCGAGGTTCTGCCCGGCGATCCGGCCGCCGTCATGCTGGGGCCCGATGCGACTCCCGAAATGATCGCCTCGCTGCGCGCGGAACTGGGGCTCGACCAGCCCGCAATCTGGCGCTTCCTCCATTGGCTCGGGTCCATGGCGACGGGCGATTTCGGCATCAGCTATTCCTACCGCGTGCCGGTCAGCGGACTGATCCTCGACCGTCTCGCCGTCACGCTGCCGCTTTCGCTCATGGCGATCGTGCTGACGACGGTCCTGGCCATGCTGATCGGGGTCTATGCCGCGGCCAACAGCAACAGGCTCAGCGGCCATCTGGCGATGGGCCTCACCCAGATCGGCATCGCCATTCCGAGCTTCTGGCTCGGCCTCGTCCTCGTGCTGATCTTCTCGGTCGGGCTGCGCTGGTTTCCCTCCAACGGCTTTCCGGGATGGCGCAACGGCCTGTGGCCCGCGATCCATGCCCTGATCCTGCCGGCGGTCGCCCTGGCCGTGGTTCAGGCGGCCGTGCTCGCGCGCGTGACCCGCGCCTCGCTGCTCGAGGTGCTGCGCGACGACTTCACGCGGACGGCGCGCTCGAAGGGCCTCACGCGGCGCCAGATGCTCTGGAAGCATGCATTGCAGAACGCGCTGATCCCGATCGCGACCATGATGGGGCTGCAATTCGCGCAGCTGATGGCCGGCACCATCGTCATCGAAAGCGTCTTCGCCCTTCCGGGGCTCGGCAACCTGATCTTCCAGGCCGTCGGGCAGCGGGACCTCGTCGTGATCCGCAGCGTCGTCGTCGTCCTTGCGGCGATGGTCATCGCGATCAATTTCATCGTGGACATCGCCTATGTCCTGATCGACCCCCGGCTGCGGGTGCAGGCATGAGCCGCGCGCCCGCGACCGACCGGCCTTTCCTCGTCCCACGGGTCTTCCGCTGGAACCTGTGGTTCGGCGGGATCGTCGTCGGCATGACCTTCGCCGTCGCAATCCTTTCGATGTTCTGGACGCCTCATCGGATCACCGGCGTCAACATCCGGGCGAGATTGCAGGGGCCGAGCTGGGGCCATTGGCTGGGAACCGACGCCTTCGGCCGCGATATCCTGTCGCTTCTCATGGCCGGGGCGCAGAACGCCCTGTTCATCGGCGCGGCCTCGGTGCTCCTCGCCCTGGTGGTCGGCGTCACCCTCGGCCTGATCGCGGCGGCGCGCGGAGGATGGCTGGAGGAGGCGATCATGCGCGCGAGCGATTTCGTCTTCTCCTTCCCGACCGTGCTCAGCGCGATCATGCTCGCGGCCATCTGGGGCCCGGGCAGCCTGAACAGCGTCGTAGCGATCGGAATCGCGAGCATTCCCATCTTCGCGCGCGTGGCCCGCGGCTCGGCGAAGTCGATCTGGGCGCGCGAATTCGTCATGGCGGCCCGCGCCTCCGGCAAGGGCCAATGGGCGATCTCGGTCCGCCATGTCCTGCCGAACATCGTCAATATCATCGTGGTCCAGGCCACCATCACCTTCGCCGTGGCCATCCTGGCCGATGCCGCCTTGAGCTTCCTCGGCCTCGGGACGCCGCCTCCCGCGCCCAGTTGGGGGCGGATGCTGAAAGAGGCGCAGACGGTGATGATCGACAATCCGCATGTCGCGATCTTCCCCGGCCTCGCCATCGCCTTCGTGGTGCTGGCGCTCAATCTCCTCGGAGACGGCCTGCGGGACCTTCTCGACCCGCGCTTCGCGTCGGAGCGCTGACATGGCGCGGCTGAACGTCGAAGAGCTTACGGTCCGCATTCCGACGCCGGAAGGCGGAGGCTATGCGGTCGAGAAGGTCTCGTTCGAGGTGAGGCGGGGCGAGGTCGTGTGCCTCGTCGGCGAATCCGGTTGCGGCAAGTCCACGACGGCGCTCGCGATCATGCGGCTGCTTCCCGACAGCGTCCTGCTGTCGGGGCGGATCGAGCTGGAGGACCGCGATCTCCTGGCGCTTCCCGAAGAGGAGATGTGCGCGATCCGCGGGAACCGGGTGTCGATGGTGTTCCAGGAGCCCATGACCGCCCTGAATCCGGTTCGGACGATCGGCGCGCAAGTTGCCGAGCCCCTGGTCGTGCACGGCAAGGCCACACGCGAGGAGGCGCGGATCCGGGCGGTCGAGCTGCTGGAGCGCGTCGGGATCGCCCATGCGGCCGAGCGCGCGGGCCATTACCCTCATCAATTGTCGGGAGGGCAGCGGCAGCGCGTCGTCATCGCCATGGCCCTGGCCTGCGGCCCGGATTTCATCGTCGCCGACGAGCCCACGACCGCGCTCGACACGACGGTCCAGCGTCAGATCCTGAAGCTCCTGCTCGAGCTGGTGGACACGACGGGGGCCGGGCTCGTGGTCATCACGCACAATCTCGCGGTCGTGTCGCAAATCGCGGACCGGGTGCTGGTGATGTATGCGGGCGAGATCGTGGAGGCGGGCCCCGCCGCCGGCGTGTTCGGCGACCCCTCCCATCCCTACACGCGGGGGCTTCTCGCCGCGCTTCCGAGCGGCCGCCGAAGCAAGCGCCTGAACGCGATCCCCGGAACGGTTCCGTCGTTGTCGGCACGGGGATCGGGCTGCGGCTTCGCGAACCGCTGCGGCTTCGCGACGACGCGATGCCGGGACCGCAAGCCGCCTCTCGTCGAAATCGGCGCCCTGCACGAGGCGAGATGCTTCCACATCGATCGGGTCCGGGCCGGCGGGGGCGCCGATGTCTGAAGGCCCCGTCCTGCGCGTGGAGAACCTGAGCGTCCACTATACCCTGCCGAGGCGGAGCCTCTTCGCATCGCCTTCGGTCCTGAAGGCGGTGCGGAACGTGAGCTTTCAGGTCGAGCGCGGACGCTCCCTGGGGCTCGTCGGGGAATCCGGCTCGGGGAAATCGACCACCGCCCGCGCGGTCATGGCGCTCGAGCGCATCACGTCGGGGAAGGTGCATATCGCCGGAGAGGAGATCACCGCGCTCTCCCCGCGCCGGCTGCGCGAGCATCGCCGTCACTTCCAGATGGTCTTCCAGGACCCCTACGGCTCGCTCGATCCGCGCTACACGGTCGGGCGCGCGATCGCCGAGCCGGTGCAGGACCTGCGGGGCGCGCCCCTGCGCGAGCGGATCGCGGAGACGCTCGAATCCGTGGGCATCGGCCCGGATGCCATCGACAAATACCCGCACCAGTTCTCCGGCGGCCAGCGCCAGCGCATCGCGATCGCCCGGGCTCTCATCACGAGGCCGGCGCTCATCGTCGCGGACGAGGCCGTCTCCGCCCTGGACGTCTCGGTCCAGGCGCAGGTGCTGAACCTTCTGCGCGATCTCCAGGAAAGCGCCGGGATCTCCTACCTGTTCATCGGCCACGACCTGAGCGTCATGCAATATGTCTGCGACGACATTATCGTGATGAACGGCGGCGAGATCGTGGAATCGGGGCCGGCCGACCAGGTCATCGGACATCCGGCGCACGAATACACGCAGAAGCTCGTCGAGGCGACGCCGAAGCTCGGCGTTCCGCTGCGGACGCGAGGCTTCGTCGACACATCGTTCGGTCAGGGGAGGAACACATGAATCCGACACGCCGCTCCGCCATCAAGCTGGGAGCCGCCGGGCTCGCCGCGGCGGCATTGCCCATGCCGCCCGCCATGGCACAGGCGGGCTCGCGGGTGGTTTTCGCCATCTCGAACGAGCCGCCGACCCTCGATCCGACCTCGCAGCCCGCCCTCGCGGTGAGCGAGGTCTCCCTGCTCAACATCTTCGAGGGCCTGACCCGGATCCACGAGGACGGGTCGATCGGGCCCTGCCTGGCGACGAGCTGGACCAGCGCGGGCAGCCGGGACTACACCTTCCATCTGCGCAAGGACGTCGTGTTTCACGACGGAACGCCCTTCACGGCGGCCGACGTCAGGTTCACCTTCGAACGCAACGCCTCCCCCAAGTCCACGAACAAGCGCAAGCGGATCTTCGCCAATATCGGGACCCTCGAGACGCCGGACGACCACACCGTCGTCATTCGCCTCAAGACACCCTCGCGGCTCTTCCCGGACTTCCTGGCCGAATTCACCGCCTCGATCGTCTCGCAGAAGACAGCCGACACCAACGCGACCCAGCCCGTCGGCACGGGCCCCTACCGGCTGACGAACTGGGTGAAGGGCTCCTCGGTCTCGCTCGAAAAGTTTCCGCGGCACTGGAACGCGCAGAGCGCGCAGATCGAGTCGGCCCAGATCCGCTTCATCTCCGATGCCAATGCGCAGGTGAACGCGATGCTGGCGGGCGATCTGGACGTGCTTCCGGCCTTCCAGGCGCTGGATCTCGTCTCGCGTTTCCAGAACAACGACCGCTTCGTCGTGACGAAGGGGGCGAGCACCGACGTCCACCTCGTCGCCTTCAACAACAAGTCGCCGAAGCTCAAGGACGTGCGCGTCCGCAAGGCGCTGATGCAGGCCGTCGACCGGCAAATGGTGATCGAGGCGGCGACGAACGGATATGCCACCCCGATCGGCAGCCAGATGGCGCCGATCTATCCGGTCTATGTCGATACGACGCAGGTCTCCCCCTTCGACCCGAAGGCGGCCCGGAAGCTCCTGGCCGAGGCAGGCCATGCCAACGGCCTCGACCTCAACTTCGTGGTCCCCTCGACCCTGATCTACATGCGCTCCGCGGAAACCATCCAGGCCTATCTGGCGGAGGTCGGCGTCAGAGTGAAAATCGACACTGTCGAATGGGCGCAGTGGCTGGATATCGTATTCCGCCGCAAGGCTTACGAGCTGGCCATCGTCACCCAGCCCGATCCGTGGACCATCTTCAACTATCTCGATCCGAATTACTTCTATCAATACGAGAGCGCCGATTTCAATCGGCTCCTCGCGGAAGCCGAATCGGCGGAAACCGCCGAGGCTTTCGCGGAGGCCATGCGGAAGGCGCAATTCAAGCTGGCCGAGGACCAGCCGAGCGGCTGGCTGTTCTCGGTGTCCAACATGGTCGTCCGCAACAGCAGGATTTCCGGGGTGTGGAAAAACGGTCCCAACAAGATCAACGAGGTCGCAGCCTGGCGAATAAAGCCCTGACCTTGCTGCGGCGCTGAGCATGGAACGCGAATCGTCCGAACCGCCGTTTCCCTGGAGCCAACGCCAGACCCTGGCGGGCGAGATCGCGCAGGTGCTGCGCCAGCGCATCTTCGCGGGCCGATATGCGCCGGGCCAGCCGATGCTTCAGGTTCCGCTGTCCGAGGAACTCGAAGTCAGCCGCACGCCGCTGCGGCACGCGCTGTCCATGCTGGAAGCCGAGGGACTTCTTCAATCCGCCGGGGCCCGCGGGCTGATCGTGGCGAAGCCGAACCTGAACGACATCGAGCAAGCCTATCTGCTGCGCGAGGTGATCGACGGACTTGCGGCGCGCCTGGCCGCCGAGAGGGCCGAGGCGACGGGCATCCGGCGGCTGCGCGACATCGTGAGCGAGCAGGCCGTCAACGTGAAAACCTGGCGCCCCGATGCCTACACGCATCTGAACGTCGAGTTCCACGCCGAGATCATCGCATGTTCCGGCAATAGCTACCTGGACTCGCAGCTCCCCCTGGTTCGCCTGACGTCGCTGGTCTTTCTGCCGGCCTTCAGGCTCAGCGAGGCCCGCGCGATAGATGCCGTCGGCGAGCATTCGAGCATCGTCGATGCCATCGAGCGGCATGACGGCTCGCATGCCGAGACACTGGCCCGCGCCCATATTCGCAGGACTCTGAGCAAGATACGCGAGCTGAGATAGGATTGAGCGGCGCGTGGGATTCCCCTGTCATTCCCAGCCGAAGCGGAGGGGAATGACAGGGAGACGCCTCACCCGGTCGCCCTGCGCGATCAGGCCGCCTCGGCGAAGATCGAGGCGGCGTCGATGATCGCCGCCGCCCGCTCTGCCACGTAATCGGCGATCGCTTCCGCATGCGGATCGGGCGCGCTCGGATCGGCCCACAGGTCGGCGGGGGCCGAGACGCCGCCAATCGGCGCGAACAGGGTCGTCGGGCGGGCGAGCAGATCCTTCAGGATCGCCCGGTCGTCCTCCTCGACGATGGCCCGGACCTCGCGGTTGTCGCGGGAGATCTCCGGCACCACGAGGCGCCAGGGGCGCCCCGCCCGGGCCAGCTCGCTCCCGAGCCGGGCGAGCGCGCGGCATTCGGCCGGATCGACGAGCGCCGACAGGACCACGAGCGGGCGCCATTCCTCCTTGGCGGCGAGGACAAGGGCCGCGCCGACATCGATGCCGGGCGTCGCGCCGGGCGTCGCGAGGATGCCGATCACGAGGGGGCTCACCGCCCCGTCCGGCGCCGGCCTGACGACGGTACGGAACAGGAAGCGGACCTGGTCGGCATCCTTCTCGATCTCCACATCCGTCAGGCGTGGATCGTCGAAGGGAACGAGGAGCGGGTGGATGCGGCGGGCATCGTCGCGCACCTCGCCGAAGCGCCAGCCGTCCAGGCGCCGCTCGGCGCACCAGCGGTCGTGCTCGATCCGCGACAGCCGGCGCAGAAGCGCGTCCTCGGCCGTGCTCTCGGCGCAGGGCATGATCACCTTGGCATGGCTGTGCGGATCGACCAGGAAGGGATCGGACGAGCCCCCCGGCTCGCGCAGCCCGATCGTCCAGAGCTTCACCGGCAGATGGTCGGCGGCGCGGCGATTGGCGCGGCGATAGGTTTCCGGGAGCCGCGCCCAGGGCGCGCCCGCCGGCCCCGAGGAGCCGAAGCGCGCGCGATAGGTGTCGTGGATGCGCTCGGCCAGCTCGTCCGCCCGGCGGGCGAAGAGGTCGACGAGATCGGGATCGGATTCGACGCCGCCCCGGACGATCCAGCTTCGCCCGAGATCGCGGGCGCGCCCGGCGGGCTTCGCCAGCGTGAGCAGCCCCGCCTGGCGCTCGGAGACGACGAGGCAGGAGGCGACCGCCTGGCCCTCCCCCTCCTGCATCCGGGCGATCGCCGTCATCACCGAGAGCGCCGCAGCGTCGTCGTCGAGCGCGATGACGATCAGCGTCAGAGGCGCGACGGCGGCGGCCGCCGCGATCGGCCCGTCCGGGGCGGTCAGGGTCAGGGGATCGAGGGCCGCGATCCCGATATCGGCGGAGAGGTCGATCTCCGGCATGTCCCGGTCGAGCCATTTGCGCGCCGCGAGCGGCTCCGGGTCGAGGATGGTGATGCGCGGCTTCGCCAGCCCGCCCGCGATGCCGGAAAGGACCAGTTCCTCGAAGCAGTCGCGCCCGAGCGGCGAGAAGCCGACGATCACGGCGTGGACACGCTCCTGGCCACGCCAATAGGCGATGTCGTAGGGCCGCACAGCCGCGACGGCGCCATGGGCGGCGAGCGCAGCGGTCGCGACGAGCCGCGGGCGGGGCTCGACCCCGGCGGCGAAGAGGTTCTCGTCGACGACGCGGCGAAGCGCCCGGTCGCGGATATTGGCGATGATCTGCGGCCGGGGCCCGCCCTCGGTGAGCGCGACCAGGGCGGCGAGGGAGGCCACCGTCTCGGCGTCGCCCGCAAGGTCGATGACGACCAGCCGCGCGGCCGCCGAGCCGGCGGCCCGGTGGACGGCTTCCGCATCCTCGCCCAGGGGAATCTCGACGACATCCCCTTCCGCGAGCGGATGGCGGCCGGCATGGACAAGACGCCCCGGGCGCCCCTCCTGCCGCGCCAGGGCCCGCGCCACGCGGCTGTCGCCGAGCACGACGACGTGATCGCGCAGGAGGCCGCCCGCGGCGGGGGGGAAATCGGAAGCCTCTGTCACCACAGATCCTCGTCTTCGTCCGGCTTGCCGTGAGTCGTATGGGAGGGGGCGCCCTGCGAGAGGGCCGCCGCGACCGGGCCGCCCGCCACCCATTGCATCCGCCCGACCAGCATCTCGACATCGGGCGAGCGGAGCGGCGGCAGGGCCGGATCGCTGGAGAAGCTGCGCAGCAGCGCCATGTCGGCATCCTGGCCGATGGCGATGGGAACGCGGACGGCGCGCCGGCCGGGCCCGGTCGCCAGCAGCGCCTCGAGCCCCCCCGCCGCATCGTCGCTCGGATAGCCGTCCGAGAAGAGCACGACGACCGGGGGCAGCGTCTCGCCGGCCTCCTCCTGCGCGGCGAAAGCCCGGGCCAGCAGCCGGAACGCCGCCCCCATGTCGCTTTCGCCCGAGGCGACGAGATTGGTCCAGGCGAAATGCTCGACCGGCTCCGGGCGCGGCGCCGTGAAGGCCGCCCCCGTTGCGAAGCGCAGCACCCGCAGGCGCAAGGCGACATCCGGGTGATCCTCGGCATGGGCGCGCATCGTCGGGACGACCGTCTTCGCCGCCCAGTTGAGCGCGCCGATGCGCTCGCCGGTCATGGAGCCGGAGCAATCCACCACGAAGACGACGTCGAGCACGCGCCTCGCGCCCCCCTCGCCCGCCCCGTCGCTCGGCGTCGTCTGCGCCACCTGTTCCGTCCTCCAGCTTCGATTCCCCGTGGCCCTCGATCCCGGCCGGCGCGAGGCGCCGTCAATAGGCGCCGATGCCGAGGACCGCCCCGCCCAGCAGGAGCGTCGTGCCCGCGAGGGCCGGCACCTCCTGTCCGGGATGGACGGGCTGCGCGCTGCCATCCGGCATCGCCGCCGACCAGACGACGCTGCCCGTGTTGCAGATGGCCATTCCCCCTCCCGGCATGGCGACGATTGCGGCCGTGCAGCCCGGCGGGGCGCCGTCGGCCGCGAAGAGGGTCGAGAGGTCGACCTGCGGATTGGGCACGAGAGCGTAGCGGACATTGGCCGTGCCGATGGCGAGGCCGCTCGCCGGAACGGCCGGCTCGGCCGGGGCTTCGGTCGTGCGGCTCGTGACCCCGACCGAACGCTCGATCGCGGTCGCGGCACCGGCGAGAACCCCGGCAATACCCGGAGGCGCCGGCGGCACGATCCCCGCCGGCATGATCGGGCCCGGCCCGTAACCCGGCGACAGGGCCAGGATCGACTGGCCGTCGATGGCCCCGCCCGTCCGGGAGGCTTCGAGCTGGCGCGCCTTCATGAGGCAGGCGAGGAAGACGAGGGCGATCAGGGGACCGGCGATGAAGGAGCCCCATTCGGTACTGATCGTGTCGGCCGAGTTCCAGAAGGCGTGAAGCAGGGCGGCGGTCACGATCCCGACCGGGACGAGCTTCCAGGCATGGCGCGGATGGGTCGCCGCGAGCCCGATGAAATAGCCCGAGATGCCCGCATAGCCGATATGGCCGATCACACCCTTGATGATGCGCGGGAAGAGCAGCATGAACCCCATGATCACGCCGTATTTCGTATCCTTGTAGGCGCCGATCCGCTCGGGGACGTATTGGAAGACCGTCTCCAGGAAGATGAACATCGCCCCCGCCGCCGCTCCCGTCAGGAGGCCGTCCACCGGCCCCCTGAGCGCGAGGCCGCGCGTCAGCACGTTGCCGGGCGAGCCGTTCCCTCGCAGGGCGAGCGCAAGGGCGAGGGCAAGCAGGGCCGGCACCGCCTTCAGCACCTCCTCCATCAGCCCCGCCCCGAAGAACATCGCCCGGAAGGTGGCGGGAAAGCCCCGCACCCCGTCCGTCTTCCCCGGCAGAATTTCGCGGAAGACGTGGATGTACTCGCCGAGGAAATAGACGAGCTGAACATAGGTGATCGCCGCCGGCACGGCATACCAGGCAATGGCCTTGCGCTCCCCGGAATAGACATAGAGGGCGACGAACATCGTCGCCAGCAGGCAGGCCGAGACGATGGCCATGTAGAGGAGGACCTGCCTGATGTCCTTGACCTCGCCCCACCGGAACAGGACGAGGCTCGTCGCCGTCACGAGGACGATCGGGATCAGGGCCTTGCTGCGCCACAGCCTGACCTTGGGCGAGATCACGGGGATGAGATCGGAGCGGGACAGCTCCGGCTCTCGCTGAGGCGGCTGCGGCGGAAGCGGGTCCTGCGGCATGGCCCCTCCGGGCCGGGAGGAGGCGCGCCGGGCGGCGCGCCCTCCCGTCAGTACGAGGCGATCTCGATCGTCGCGGTGCCGAGGAGCAGCTTCGCCCCCGCGAGCGGCCGGAGCGAGGCGCCCGGCTGGACCGAGGCCGTCGCGCCGTCAGGCGTCGCATAGCTCCAGGGGGCGCTGCCGGTATTGCGGATCTCGAGCCCGCCCTCCGCAGCCGGCAGGATCGCACCGAGGCAGCCCGGCGGCACCCCGGCCGCGCCGAAGAGCGCGGAGAAGTCGATCGCCTGGTTCGGCGCGAGGGCATAGCGCGCGCTGGCATTGCCGATCGACAGGCCGGCCGCCGGCATCGGGGCCGGCGCGACCGGAGCGGCATCGGCCGGGACGGCGCCGGGATTGGGCACGGTCGTGCGGGCCGCGACGCCGGCGAGCTTCTCGGCGGCGGTAGCGACGCCGGTGAACATCCCGGCGATCCCGGCGGCCGGGGGCGGCACGACGCCGGCCGGCCCGACCGGCGCGGTGCCGGGGGGCGGCGAGACGGCGAGCACGGAATGGCCGTCGATCGGCCCGCCGAGGCGCGAGACTTCGAGCTGCTTGGCCTTGAGCAGGCAGGCGAGGAAGAAGAACAGGGTCAGCGCCGCCGACACGTACCAGCCCCAGAGGCCGAGCAGATAGGCGACGGAGTTCCAGAAGGCGTGGAGCGAGGCCGCGAGCACCCAGCCGATGGCGAGGAGCGTGAACAGCGAGCGCCTGTGGCTGACGGCGAGGCCGATGAAATAGCCGAAGATGCCGGCATAGGCCATGTGCCCGACGAGCCCGTTCAGGACGCGGGGGACCATCAGGAGCAGGCCGTGCAGCGCCTGCAGGGCGGCGTTGCCGCCGGGACCCCCGCGCATCGCGCTCGGGACATATTGCAGCATCGTCTCGATGGCGATGAAGCCCGCCCCGGCGGCCACCCCCATGAGAACGCCGTCCAGGGGGCCTTGAAGCGCGAGGTTGCGCGTCACCCGGTTGCCCGGGCTGTTCTTGCTGCGCAGGCGATAGGCGAGGAAGAGGGCGAGCAGCGTCGGCACCGCCTTCAGCAATTCCTCCATCAGCCCGGCCCCGAAGAACATGCCGATGAAGTTGGGCAGGAAGGTATCGCCCTTCATGTTGCCGGGAAGAAGGGTCCTGAACACGTAGAAATACAGGTGCAGGATCGGCGACACCAGGAGCTGTATCACGACGACGGCGGCAGGAACGAGATACCAGAGCATGCCCTTGCGCTCGCCGGCATAGAAATAGATCGCGGCGAACATGGCAAAGAGCATGAACGCGCAGAGCACGTTCATGTAGGCGACGACGTCCTCGGTGGTCTGGAGGCCGATCTTCAGGACGAAGAGCGCCACGCAGGTCACCGCGAGGGCGATCAGCGGCACCAGCATGCGCGACTTGCGCAGGCTGATCTTGGTCGAGCGGAAGGGCATCAGCTCGGACCGCGTCAGGCCCGCGTCCTCGCGGATCGGCTGCTGCGGCAGGGGGGGCATCTCGGCCATCAGGAACGTCCTTCCTCGAAGGAATGGAAAGCAATCGAAGGAAACGCGGCGGGCGCGCGCCCGCTGCCATGACGCGCCGCCGCCCTTCCGGCAAGAGCAAAGCCGGGACGAGCCCGCACCGTCATGCCGGCACCGTGTAGAGCGCGACGGTGATGTCGTCGCGGCTGCCTCGCCCGGAGCATTCCGCGAGCCAGGGCTCGAGGCTGCGCAGGAACGAATCCAGGGGCGCTGAGCGCAGCGACTTGCGGAAATGGCGCGCGACCGCCAGGAAGTCCTCGTCCCGCGGATAGGATTTCGAGAGGCCGTCCGTTCCCGCCATCACGAAATCGGGGGCGCTCAACGGATGCGGCGCCGTGAACAGCCGCAGATGGGTGCGGGCCACGGCATCGGGCTGGCACAGCGAATAGGTGCCCGCCCCGACGAGATGGGGATCGAGGGGCACGACGCGGTCCACCTCTCCCGTCCGGGAGGAGGCCAGGACGTCGCCGTCCCCGATCTGGAGGAAGAGCGAGCAGCCCGGCCCGATCGCGGCGGCGACGCAGGTCGAGCCATAGACCGCATGGCTCTCGAAGCCCGGACGCTCGGGAATCGGCCAGAGGCGGATATCGGCCTCGACCCGCTCGCGCCAGCCGGCCACGAGATCCTGCGCCAGGGTCGCAAGGACGCGGCCGGCGCCGCCCGCCTCCATCTCGTGCGCCGCCCGGCGGAACAGCGAGAGAACCGTCGCCACCGCGAAGGCCGAGCCGCGGTCGCTGCGGTAATGGCGCGCCGAGCCGTGGCCGTCCGCCACCGCGAGGAAGGTCCAGGCCCCCGCCCGCTCGTAGGCGAGCGCATCCTGGTTGGGCAGGTTCCCGAGGGCGTGGGAGGTGCCGCGGACGGAGGCCCCGCCGACCGAGGGCTCGGGCTCCGGCGAGGCCGGCGGAGAGAGCCGGGCCGCCTCGCTCACGCCGCGCTCCTGTCGAGCGGATCGGCCCCGGCCACGACGCCCTCGCGCCGCCCGGCCGCGCGGCCGAAATCGATCCCGAGCCCGTCGAGGATGCGGACGGTGCGCCCCGGCACGATGGTGATGGGCTTGCCCTCGCTCGTGCGGCCCTGCCAGGACGCCTGGGTGAGGTTGCGCAGGCCGATGATGGTCTCGTCGGTCGGGTGCCTGTCCACGGTCGCGACCGAGTCGCGCAGGGCGACCGGCGCCGCCGGCTCGACATGATGCGCATAGAGCTGCCGGTCCGGCCGCATGGCGACGAGATAGCGCCCGAGCGTCATGCGCACGGGGCGCGGGACGGAGCCGCCGCAGAGGGGACAATGGGGCGTGGCCGCCGCCGCGGCGACGTCGAGCGGAATCTCGAAGCGGCAGGCGGGACAGGGCGTGACCGCGTCGCGCAGCCGCGCCATGGCGGAGCGCCATTCGGTCTCCAGCACCCGCGTATCCGGCTCCGAGAGGCCGGCCGTGAAGGAGCGCACGAACAGGTCCCGCAGGAAGGCCGGCATCGCCTTCCAGCGCGCGACCACCCAGTCATGCCTCCCGGCCAGGGGGCCGTTGGCGTCGTTCTGCGGATCGAAGATGAAGAGCGGATCGCGCCCGTAGAGCTGAAGCTGCGTCTCGGGCGTCCGCTCGCCGAGCGCCGCCTCGCGCCGCCCCTCCAGCGGATGCCACTGGAACAGCGCGTAGAAGAACAGGACCGCCATCGAATAGAGATCGGTGCCCGAGGAGGGGATGGCCTCCCGCCGCACCACCTCCGGCGCCATGAATTTCGGCGTGCCGAGCACCCCGCCGAGCAGGCCCTCGACCGTGATGTTGTCGGCGTCGCAGATGAGGACGCCGCCGCGGATCGGGTCGACGAAGAAGGAGCCGAAATTCAGGTCCTGGTAGCAGAGGCCGCGGATATGAAGCTGCTGGAAGCTCTCGGCGATCTCGTGGCAGGCCGTGGCCCGGGCCTCGAGAGTGAGGTCGAGGCGCTTGGGCGGAGCGGCGAGGATGTCGCTGAAGGGCCGGCGATCCTCCGAGACCACCGGCATCACGTAGCCGAATTCAGCCCGCCCCTGGATGGTGGCGAGGTCGAAGGGAAAGAGGAAGCGCTTGTCCGGCGGCCCTTCCTGCACGAGCCGCTCGATCCGCTCGCGGAGCGTCGTGTCGAGCTGGACGACATGGGGGTGATACCATTTGAGCGCGAGTTGGCGCCCGCCGACATCGACGAGATAGACCGCCCCCTGACCGCCGGCGCCGAGCTTGCGCCCGACGATGCCGCTCGTGCCCGCGCCCCGAAGGCGGAATTCCTGGCCGACGGGCAGGTCGCCGCTGCCGGAGCCGAAGAGGCGCAGCATCGCCCCGCCTCAGTTCGTCTTGGCCGAGCGGAGCGAGCCGTCCGGCAGGCGCGGGGCCAGCCGGTCCAGCTCCGCCTTGGCGGCTTCGAGCGCGGAGGCCCGGTCGAGGGGCAGCTTGTGGAAGGCGACGGCGCTCGGCGTCTCGCGCATCAGGGCGTGGAGCGCCCAGGTGCTCGCGATCCTCTCCTGCCCGTCGAAGCTGACCGTCGAGGGCACGCCCGCCGTCCAGGGCGGGGTGAGCTGCGTCAGGAACTGGCCGGTCGCCGCGTCGTGCAGGTCGATCGCCAGCATGCCCTGGCGCAGGATGGCGAGATGGCCCGCCTCGGAGAGCGCGAGCTGCATCACGGTGCCGTGGGGCTTCTGGCCGGGCATGGCGTTCATCTCGAAAGTCGCGTCGGCGGCCGGGTTGAGGCTCCAGAGGGGCTCGCCCGCCGCATCGACAGCCACGACCCGGCCGTCGTCAAGAGCCAGCACGACCCTGTCGCTGCCGGACGCGATCGCGATGTGGATGGGCATCGCCTTGCCGAGGCGCGGCGCGAGCGGAGCCACGGTGCCGCTGGCGAGGTCGAGGCGCCGCGCGCCGTCCGGGGAGGCGAAGATGACGACACGCCGCCCCGCATCGATGGCGAAGGCCCCGCCTTCCACCATGCGGACGGGCCAGGAGCCCTTGATGCGGCCATCGGCGCCATCGAAGGAATAGACGGCGTCGCGCGTCGCCGCGACCACCTCGCTGCCGTCCCGGCTCATCGCCGCCCCGGCGAGGCCGGCGAGGCCGGGCGCCGCCCAGACGGGCTTGCCCGAGGCGAGGTCGTGGAGGACCAGCCGGCCCTCCTGGAGCAGGATCACCCGGCCGCTTTCCGCCAGGATCGCCGCAATCGCGTCCTGCGGGGGCAGCGCCGTCTCGATGCGGTTGCCGTCGAGCTTCAGCACCTGCACCTTGCCGGGCGCGGAGGCCGTCACATAGGCGCCCTCAGCGGCACCAAGGCGCCAAGTCTCGCCCCAGGCCGGATCGCCGTCGAGCTTGCGGTTGCCCGGAAGGATGCGCAGGCCGTCCCGCGCGCCCGCGAGAAGCCGCCCGTCGGGCAGGATCGCGGCCGAGCTTTGCAGGAGGATGGCCGAGGCGAGACGCGCGTCGCGGTGCTTGCCGCCGAGGACGTGCCAGACATGAACGCCCTGGCTGGTCTTCCCATTGTAGTGGCAGGCGAGGAAGTGATTGCCGCGCGTCAGCTTGCAGCCCTGGATCTGCTCGTTGGCGAGGTCTGCCGCCGAGACGCGGAAGGTATCGTAGCGAAGCGGCTTCTTCTCCTCCGAGACGAAGGAGATGCGCATCTCGTAGCCGGATTCGGTCTGCACGCCCGTGATGGCCACCGGATCGCCCGTATTGTCCGGGCCGGTCATGTTGAGCCCGAAGACGGATTCGGCCGTCTCGCGATCGTAGTCGTAGCGCTTGCTGTCGCGGTGAAAGGCCGAAAGATGCAGCGCCGAGAAGGTGAGGACGCGGTTGCGCGCCGGGTCCGGCCGCAGCTCCGTCATCACGACCAGCGCCGGGGCGGAGACCTTGTCGACGAGATCCCGGCCGATCCCCACCGCATCCGCGGAGAGGTCGAAGGGCAGAGGCTCGCTCCAGGCGCCGCTGTCGCGGTCGTATTCGCGGATCTCGGCCCCGTAGGTGACGAGCACCTTGCGAGCGCCCGGCAGGAAGCGGACCTGGCCGACGAGATAGTTCGGCTTCGGCTGCGGGACCGGGACCAGCCCCCCCTTCTCCGGCTTGTCGAGCGAGACGAAGGCGATGGAATGCCCCGTCCCGATCGCGGCGGTATGGGTCTTCTCGTCGATGTCGAGCGCGCCGATGCGCTCGTCGAATCCGACCTGGGCGCGAATCCTGGCGGATTCGACCTCGATCACGAAGAGATTCTTGACGCTCGTCATCGCGACGAGGCCGAGCGGGGCGATGCCCCGCACATAGAGCGGCATCGTGTCCTGCGGCAGGGGCGCGAGGCGCCGCACGCGCCCGCCCGGCAGGTCGGCCATGAGGATGCCCGCCTGCATGTCGGCATAGACGAGCGCATCCTCCCCGTAGAAATCATGCGGCAGCATGTGCCAGCCGCTCTTCGGCCGGTCGAGATGCAGCACCTCGCGCTTGTCCGCCAGGGCGCGCAGGAGGGCGGGCAGGCTCGCGCTGCGCTCGCCCGGTGCCAGCACGTCCGCCTCGGTCTCGCCGGCCTCGACCGCGAGGTCGAGCGCGCGGTGAATCTCGGCGCGGGCGGCGGCGCCCTCGGCCTGGGCCGAGAGCGTGCGGGCCGTGTTGCGCTTGGCCTCGCGCAGGGCGGCGATCGCCCTCGCCTTCTCGGCATCGGCGCGGTCGCGCTGGCTCTCGGCCTCGCGGCGCGCCTCGCGCTGCGTCTCCTCGGCCGCGCGGGCGATGGCGGCCTGCTCGTCGGCGCGGCGCCATTGCAGGCTGGCCAGGGCGGCGATGCCGGCGAAGATCACCGCGAGGATGCCCGCGGCCACCGCGAAGCGGCGGCGGCGCCAGCTATCGGCGGCATGCGACTGGGCCACGAAGGCGCCGAGCGCGCTGTCGGCGGGAATGCCCCAGCGCCGCACGAGATCCTGCCCCTCGGCGAGGTTGAGGGAAGTCAGGAGCGCCGTCTTGCGCTCGGCCGGGGTGGCCGCCTCCTGCCAGCGGCGCTGGAGGGTCTCGAGCCGCGCGCGGGTCTGGAGGTCGCGCCGGTCGATCGCGATCTGCTCGCGCGCGCTCGGCCAGTTCTCCAGCAGCGCCTCGTGCGCGATGCGCATTTCCGCGACGCCCTCGCGCTCGGAGGCGACGAGCAGCCGGTTCTCGGGCGCGAGGAAAGCGGTGACGAGCCGGGCCTCGGGGCTCCCCGGAGGGAAGCTGTCGAGCCGGGCCGGCCGCGAGGTCGCCGTCCCGTCGCCCGCGGCCGTGACCAGCGCCCGCAGCACCTCCGGCAGGGCGGCGGCCGCCTCCGGGTCCTGGGCCTTCAGGCTCTCCAGCGCCTGGTCGGCGCGCCGCGCGATGGCCCCTTTCAGCTCGCCCAGCGCCCGATAGCCGGCAAAGGTGAGCGCGCGGCCATGTCTTTCGACGATGTCGCGCTCGAAGAGCGACTGCATCATCACCGAAAGGAGAGGCAGCGCGCCGGGCTCCTCGGAGGCGGCTCCGGCGATCACGGCGTCGAGCCCGACGCCGCTCTCGGCGTCCTTCTCGAAGACGAGGCCCGCCGCCGCCGCCGGGCGGCGCACGATCTCGATGATCTCGGCGCCTCCGGGCGCCGGCAGGTCGAGCCGCGCCCCCGACTCGACGAGATCGACCAGGGCCGGAATCTCGGCCGCCCGGTGCCACAGGTCGTTGCGGACGGTGGCGACGATCCAGACGACGCCCGAGCGCGCGAGCCCCGCGAGGATGCGCACGAAGAGGGTTCGCCGCTCGGGATCGAATTCGCGCGTGAACAGCTCCTCCACTTGGTCGACCAGGAGGACGAGCCGCGCCTCCTCGTGCGGCAGGAGTCCCTGGCGCGCCCGCGCCTCGCGCGCGACCGAGGCGAGCGCCTGCCGGAAGGGGAAGGAGGGATCGTCCGGGGCGGCCTGGAGATGGGCGGCGAGGGCCTGCGGCCCCATGCCGGTCGCATCCAGCTCGGGCAGCCCCTCGCCCGCGGCCGGGTTGCCGGCGACGAGGGCCTTGGCGAGGCCGAGGACGGGGTCTTCCCCGCCCTCGCCCGGCCGCAGGATCACCCGCCGCCAGAGGCCGACGCCCGGCACCGCCTTGGCCGCGAAGAGCGCCGGCAGGAGGCCCGCGCGGGCAAGCGAGGACTTGCCGGACCCGCTGGCGCCGAGGATGAGCAGGAAGGCGGTTCCGCCCTCGGCCGCCGCCTGGAGGCGCGTCGAGGCTTCGCGGATCGGCTCGTCCCGGCCGAAGAAGACCGGGGCGTCGCGGAACTCGTAGGAGGCGAGGCCTGGATAGGGGCTGCCCTGGAGCCAGGTCGCCTCCTCGTCCGCGCCAGAGAGGTCCTGGAGTCCCTTGGCGATCCGCGCCTCGATCAGCCGGACGAGATCGCCTTCGAGCTTGGCGTCGAATTCCTCGAGCGCGGCGAAGCGCGAGCTGCCGGCCAGGAAGACCCCGGCCCCCTCGAAATGGCGCTGCCAGAAATCCTCCAGCGCCTGCCATTGGCGCTCCTGCTCGGCGCGCTTGGCCGCGTCGGCGAGCGAAGTCTGCGGGTCGCCCACCTTGCGATAGGCGAGGAGATCGGGCGCGCCGCGCTCCCGATGCGCCTCCAGCGCCTCCTCGAATTCCCATTCGGTGCCGGTGACGGGCGCCCGCCCGTCGAGGCCGCGATACTCGCGCGCCGCCGTGCGCTCGGGCAGCGGAGTGCCGAGCCGCGAATAGACGACGAGCACCATGATGTCGGACCGGCTCGGCGGCTCGATCGCATCCTGGAAATGGCCCGATGCGAGCATCGGCTCGTATTCCCAGAGATAGGGCTCGATCTTGAAGAAGCGCTGATAGTCCCGCGCCAGCTTCTGCACCACGAGATGGGCACGCAGCCGCTCCTCCTGCACGTCGCCGGGCGAGGAGATGAAAATGCGAAGGGTCTTACGCATCGGTCGAAGCGGCGGTCTCGAAGGCCGGGAAACGCCGGTTTAATGCGAGGGAGACATGCGGCAAAGGCGACACGGAGTCCTGTTCGGTTCGCCTCCTCAATGATCCGGCATTGTTTCGCCCGGATGTCGAGGGCCCTGCGCCGCCGGTAGCGCAGAGCGATCGGCTGAAGCGCCCTGCGCGGTGTCCGTCAGGCCAGCGTCTGGAGATCGGAATCGATCGAGAGGGCTTGGCCCGAGATCGTCCGGCCCCTGGGCGAGCACAGGAACACGATCTGATCGGCGAGTTGGCGAGCGGTCACGTATTCCCGGATCGAGCCGTTGGCGAGCACGCGCGCCTCCATCTCTCCGAAGGAGAGGCCGAGCTGCTGGGCCTTCGCCTCGATGACGCGGCGCTGGCGGTCGCCGGCCACGGCGCCGGGCAGGATCGCGTTGACGCGGATGCCCAGGGGCCCGAGTTCCCGCGAGAGCGACTTCGTGAAGCCGATCACGCCCCATTTCGCCGCCGCGTAGGGAGAGCGCATGGCGAAGCCGAACTTGCCCGCGGCCGAGGAGAGATTGACGATCGAGGGATTGGCGCTCTCCCGGAGCAGGGGCACGGCGAGCCGCACGCAATTGAACTGGCTGGTCAGGCAGACCTCGATCGTCCGGTCCCAATCCTCGACGTTGATCTCCTCGACCCGCCCGGTCGGGCCTGCGATGCCGGCATTGTTGACGAGGACGTCGAGGCCGCCGAGCGCCGCCTTCGCCTCCTCGAACAGGGCCGCGACCGCCGCGCGGTTCGCCACGTCCGTCCTGGAGCGCGTGACGGAGGGAAGGATCCCCGGCAGGGCCGCGAGGGCCTCCTCGTCCACGTCGCAGACATGGACCCGCGCTCCTTCTTCCGTGAAGGCGCGCGCCACCTCCAGTCCGATCCCCCCCGCGCCCGCCGTCACGAGCACCCGCAGGCCCTTGATGTCCAGATCCATGGTTCCTCCCTCGCCGCCGCCTTGCGCGGCCTTGAAATGACGCGACCCCGAAGGGCTCAGGACGCCCCGAGCCGCCCGATGCCGACGATATATTGCGCAGCGGTGCGGATATCGGTCTCGAGCGCCTCGCGCGCCGCGGCCGGGTCTCGGCCCCGCAGGGCTGCGACGAGCGTCGCATGCGCGTGGACCGCCCTCCCCCCGCGCAGGCGGCGGGGCTCGTCGCGCATGTCGAGATTGAGGACCGGGCCGACCCTCAGCCACAGTCGCTCGATGATCTCGGTCAGCATCGGCAGCTTCGCCGCGTGGTAGACTGCGAAATGAAGGTCGCGATTGGCGCAGACCGCCTCGATCGCCGCCGGAGGCTCCCTCTCCGTGGCCTCCTGGAAGGCGCGCTCGAAACCCGCGATCAGGCCGAGATCGGCCTCGTCCCGGTTCCGGGCGGCCTCCTCCACCGCGTAGCCTTCCACCGCGAGGCGAACCCGCGTCAGCTCGTCGAACTGCGAGAGCGTCAGGACGGGGACGCGCACCGCCCTCCCGGGCAGCACCTCCAGCGCTCCGTCCGCGGCGAGCCGCGCCACGGCCTCCCGCACCGGCATCATCGAGACGGACAGCGATTCGGCGACGCTGCGCAGGGAAAGCTTGTCTCCCGGCGCCAGCCGCCCGGCGATGAGGAGGTCGCGCAAGGTGCCTGCCACCTGCTCGCGCAAGGTCTCGCGGGACGGCGCGCCGGGGACGACGCGCTGCCGCGGCGCGGGACGGCGCTTCAGCCCAGGGCGCGGGCTCGATCCTGCGAGAAGGGGCTGGACAGGTGGAACCACATCTGCAACCCTAACTGTGATCACAGACTGCGACAAGCGGAAAGCAATCCGCGACGCTTCAAGCCCGCAATCGGGCGCAGCAGGGAGGGACATCCATGGGTGACGGACAGGTTTTCTCGCGCCGGCAGGCGCTGGCCGGCCTCGGGGCGGCGAGCGCGGCGGCGACGCTCGGCATGCCCGCGATCTCCTACGGCCAGAGCGACGTCATCCGCATCGGCCACCTGACCCCCATCACGGGGTTCCTCGGGCCGGTCGGGGAATATGCCCAGATGGGCGTGCGCCTCGCGGCCGAGGAGATCAACGCCTCGGGCGGCGTTCTCGGCCGCAAGATCGAGCTCGTCATGGAGGACAGCGTCAACCCGCAGACCGGCTCGGCCAAGGCGGAACGCCTGATCGAGCGCGACAAGGTCGCCATGATCATCGGCGAGATCTCGTCGGCGACGGCGCTCGCCATCGGCCAGGTCGCCCAGCGCAACAAGTCCGTCTTCATCAATACGGGCGCGAATTCCGACGCCATCCGCGGCAAGGACTGCAACCCCTTCATGTTCCACATCGAATCGACGAATTCGATGATGGTGACTGCCGTCGGCACCTATCTCAAGAAGCAGAACATGGTGTCGGGCAAGAAGTGGTACATGCTGACGGCGGACTACGCCTTCGGCCACGATCTGCTCAAGGTCGCCAAGAAATTCGTCACCGGCAACGGCGGCGTGATGGCCGGGGACGACCTCGTCCCGACCGACTCGACCGATTTCAGCCCCTATCTCCTGAAGATCCGGCAGGCCAAGCCCGACATCGTCGCCTCGAACCTCGCCGGCAACCAGATCACCAATTTCATCAAGCAATATGCCGAATACGGGCTGCAAATGCCGATCGTCGGCTTCGCCTTCGACACCATCCTCGCCTGGGGCGCGGGCCAGGGCAACTTCGCCGGAACCTGGCCGATCATCTGGCACCATCTCGTGGACGCGCCCTCCTCGAAGAAATACGTCGAGGCTTTCACCAAGAAATACGGCAAGCCGCCGGAGAACCAATCCTGGGGCGACTACAACGCGCTGAAGCTCGTGGCGCAATCCTTCGCCGAGCTGAAGGCGACCGATTCCGTGAAGCTCCAGGAGCATCTGCGCAAGGGCGCGAAATTCGACATCCTCAAGGGGCGCGAGGGCTATTTCCGCCCCTACGACAACCAGATGATCCAGGAAATGTACGCCGTCGAGGCGAAAGATCCCGCCAAGATGAAGGACAAGTGGGACATCTACGTGCCGCTCGGCACGGTCCCCGGCCCGGGCGAGGATCTGGAGATCCTGGCGCCCGAGAAGGACGGCACCTGCAAGATGCCGGCCTGACGCCACGCCCCCCTCTCCCCCCACGAAGTGGCGGGGAGGGTCGAGCCGAAGCGAAGCGGAGGACCGGGGCGGGGGGCGGCTCCGCCTGCTACCCGGCCGGGTGCTCGCGTCGAGGCCCTCCAACCCGGTCGCGCCTTTGGCGCGACTCGACCCTCCCCACCGCTTCGCGGGGGAAGGGTGAACCCGCGGCATATCGCGAACGAACTCCAAACGGTCCCGGATCGCGGCCTCGCCTCGTCCGGGATAACAGGCGTCGCCGATGCAACTCCTCTTCCTCTTCGAGCAGGTGCTGAACGGGCTTCTCGCCGGCGCCTACTACCTTCTCATCGCGCTCGGCCTGTCGCTGATCTTCTCGCTCGGCGGCATCGTGAACCTCGCCCATGGCGGCTTCTACGCGATCGGCGCTTATCTCGCGGTCGCGCTCGCGCCGACGATCGGCTTCGGGGGCGCCTTCGTCGCCTCCCCGCTCCTCGTCGCGCTCCTCGGCGTCGCCGTCGAGCGCGTCTTCTTCCGGCGCTTCTACCGCTCCGACCCGATCCTGAGCCTGCTCCTCACCTTCGGCCTCGCCATGGTAATCGAGCAGTCGCTGCGCATGATCTTCGGAGCGGCGCCGCAGCCCTTCTCGATCCCGCCCGCGCTGCGCGGGCAGATCTTCATGGGCGACTTCATCTATCCGCGCTACCGCCTCATCATCTTCGCGGTCGCGATCACGGCCGTGCTCGCGACCTGGTTCGTCGTCTACCGCACGACCTTCGGACGCGTCGTGCGGGCGGGCGTGCAGAACCCCGACATGGTCGGCGCCCTCGGCATCTCGCTCCAGCCCTACATGACCGCCATCGCCGCGCTCGGCATCGGGCTCGCCGGGCTCGCCGGCGTGCTGCTGGCGCCGATCTCCGGCGTGCATCCGGCCATGGGGGCCGAGATCCTGACCGCCGCCTTCGTGGTCGTCGTGATCGGCGGGCTCGGCTCGTTCTGGGGCGTGATCATGGCCTCCGCCCTCGTCGGCGTCGTGCGCGGCGTCACCATCTTCTTCAACCCCTCCTGGGGCGAAGCCTCGATGTATCTTCTGATGGCCATCGTCCTTCTCGTTCGGCCGCGCGGCCTTCTCGGCGAGCGCATCATGAGGTTCGAGTGATGCGCTCGCATTTCCCCGTCCCGCTGCTCGTCGCCGCCGCCGCGCTCGTCGTCCTTCCCTTCGCGCTCGATCTCGTCGGGCTGCCGCTGCGGACCTCGATCGACGTCGTCGTCTTCGCCATCGCCTGCCTCGGCCTGAACGTGCTGGTCGGCAATACCGGCCTCGTCTCCTTCGGCCACGGCGCCTGGTGGGGGCTCGCCGCCTATGCGGCCGCCCTGTCGCAGAAATACTGGTTCCCGAACCAGGTTCTCCTGCCGCTCCTCTTCGCGATCCTCTTCGCGATCGTCGCCTCGGCCCTCGCCGGGGCGCTGATCCTGCGCCGGCGCGGCGTCTATTTCTCGCTCCTGACCCTGGCCCTCACCGCGCTCCTCTTCGCCATCGGCTATCGCTGGACCGACCTCACGGGCGGCGAAAGCGGACTCGGCGGCATCACGCGCGCCACCGTGCTCGGCGTCGATCTCGAGCGCGACGCAGCCTATTACGTCTTGGTCGCGGCGATCGGCTTCGTCGTCACCTTCCTGCTCTGGCGCTTCCACGCGTCGCCGGTCGGGACGGTGCTCGTCGCGATCCGCGAGAACGAGCAGCGCGCGCGCTTCGTCGGCTATCCGACCAACCGCTACAAGCTGATCGGCTTCGTCGTCTCGGCGACCCTCGTCGGGCTCGCGGGCGCTCTCTCGGTCTTCAACCACCGCTTCGCCTCGGCCGATCCGCTCTCGGTCGCCTTCTCGGGCGAATTGATCGCGATGGTGGTCATCGGGGGCATGCGCAGCTTCCTCGGGCCGGCCCTCGGCGCCGTCTTCTACATCCTGTTCCGGGAGTTCCTGTCGATCTGGACCTCGGCCTGGCTGTTCTATTTCGGCATCCTGTTCGTCGTCTTCATCATGTTCTCGCCGACGGGGCTCGTCGGCGTCGCGCAGCGCGTCCTCGCGCCCCTGCGCAAGAAGACGACGGAAGACGCCGCCATGGCCGCGCGCAAGGTCTCCGACGAGCCCCTGCCGGACTTCCTGCGCCCGAAGACGCATATCGAGGGGCCGCTCCTCGTCGCGAAGGGCATCAAGAAGAGCTTCGGCGGCATCGCGGCGGTCCAGGGCGTCGACATCGCGGTGCGCGACCGCTCGCTCCACGCGCTGATCGGCCCGAACGGAGCCGGCAAGACGACCGCCTTCAACCTCATCTCCGGCATGTTCAGCCCGGACGAGGGCACCGTGACGCTCGCCGGCAAGCCGATCCAGGGCCTCTCGCCCGAGCGGATCACGGAGGCGGGGCTCGGCCGATCCTTCCAGATCACGAACCTCTTCCCCGCCCTCACGGTGGAGGAGAACCTGCGCCTCGCCGTCCAGGCGAGCCATGCGGAGCGCTTCGGATTGTGGGCAGATGCCCGCTCCATCGAGGAGATCAACCGGGAGGTGGCGGCCCTGCTGCGCTATCTCGGCCTCGCGGGGATCGAGAGGGCGGAGGCCGGCTCGCTCTCCTATGGTGGCCAGAGGCTGCTCGACATGGGCGTCTCGGTCGCGACGAAGCCGCGCATCCTGCTCCTGGACGAGCCGCTGGCGGGCCTTTCCGTCGCCGAGCGCCAGCGCATCGGCGACCTCATCAAGCGCCTGTCGGCCGATCTTCCCGTGCTCCTCGTCGAGCACGACATCGACCGCGTCTTCCAGATCGCGGATGCCGTCACCTGCATGAACGAGGGCCGCGTGCTCATCGACGGCACGGTGGAGGATGCGCGCTCGAGCCCGCAGGTGCAGGCGGTCTATATCGGCTCGGGCGTCGCCGCCGTCGCCTCGAAGCCCCGCGAGGCCATCGCGATCGGCGAGACGGTGCTCGCCGTGAAGGACGTCAACACCTTCTACGGCAAGAGCCACATCCTCTCGGATGTGAGCTTCGATCTCGGCCGGCACGAGATCCTCGCGCTTCTCGGCCGCAACGGCGCCGGCAAGTCGACGCTGCTGAAGTCGATCGTCGGCATCGCGCCGGCCGCCTCCGGCTCGATCAAGCTGGCCGGAACGGAGCTGGTGGGCCTCACCTCCGCGCAGATCGCCCGCCAGGGCATCGGCTTCGTGCCCCAGGGGCGCGGCCTCTTCGCGGGCATGACGGTCGCGGAGAACCTGGAACTCGGCAAGCTGCGCCGGCGCACGGGCAACGGCATCCACTGGGAGACCGACAAGATCATCGAGTATTTCCCGCGCATCGGCGAGCGGCTGAAATCCCCCGCCGACTATCTCTCCGGCGGCGAGCAGCAGATGGTGGCGGTGGCCCGCGCCCTCTCGGGCGACGTACGGGTGCTGCTCCTCGACGAGCCCTTCGAGGGGCTCGCGCCCGCCGTGGTCGAGAGCCTCTTCGAGAGCTTCGACAAGCTGCGCCGCGAGGTCTCGATCATCATCGTCGACCACAATCTCGACCTCGCCCTCGCTCTGTCCGACAATACGGTGGCGCTGGAGCGGGGCCGGGTGATGCATCGCGGCCCCTCGCGCGACCTGCGCGAGGATCTGGAATTGCGGCGCAAGGTGCTGTGGCTATGACAACCCCCTGAAAGCTGCGGGAGAGAGACACGTGAGCACGGTCGCCATCGTCGGAGCGGGCCTCATCGGCCGGGCCTGGGCGCAGGTCTTCGCGCGGGCCGGCTGGAACGTCCGCATCGCCGACCCGCATGGGCCGACGCTCGAGGCGGCGCTGGGGCTGATCCGGGAGGGCCTGGAGGACCAGGCCACGCATGGCCTCGTGGCCGATCCGGCGGCCGCGGCGGCCAGGGTCTGCGTCGCGAGGAGCCTCGCGGAGGCCGCCGAGGACGTCGATCTTGTCCAGGAGAACGGGCCGGAGACCGTCGAGGCGAAGCGCGCCATCTTCGCGGAGCTGGACCGGGCCGCGCCGAAAGACGCGATCCTCGCCTCCTCGACCTCGGCCATCGTTGCCTCGCTCTTCACGGAGGACCTGCCGGGGCGGGCGCGCTGCCTCGTCGCCCATCCCGTCAACCCGCCCCATCTCGTGCCGATCGTGGAGCTGTGCGGCGCCCCCTGGACCTCGCCGGAGGCGATCGCCCGCGCCCGCGCCATCTACGAATCCGTCGAGCAGGTGCCGATCACCGTCCATCGCGAGATCGAGGGCTTCGTGCTGAACCGCCTCCAGGGCGCGCTGCTGGCGGAGGCGTTCCGGCTCGCCGGGGAGGGAATCGTCTCCCCGCAGGATCTCGACAAGACCGTCTCGGACGGGCTCGGCCTGCGCTGGTCCTTCCTCGGCCCCTTCGCGACGATCGAGCTGAACGCGCCGGGCGGCATCCCCGATTATTGCGCGCGCTATACCGACTTCTACAAGCGCGTCGCCGACGAGGCCGCCGGGCGGGAGGTCTATGACGGCCCGAATGTCGAGAAGATCGTCGCGGCCTGGGGCGGCACGCCTTCGCCCGCCGAACTCGCAGCGAAGGCCGCGCGCCGCGACCGCCGCCTCGCGGCCCTCGCCGCCCACAAGAAGCGGCAGAAGCAGATCGAGCCGTGACCGATCTCACCTGGAGATCGGGCCGCAACGACGACGTCGTCTGGCTGCAATACGGCGATTTCGCCGCTCCGCAGGCGGAGGCCCTTCTCAGCCTCGTGCGCTACCGGGAGGCCGGCAAGGTCGAGATCCAGCTTCGGCTGCACCATCTCGACGGGGCCGCCTCGCGCGGCGTCGAGATTCCCCGCCGCGTCCGCTTCTCGCTCGGGGCGGGCGAGCCCGAGCCGCTCGCGATCGAAGGTGTCGGCTTCGTCACCGAGACGCGGGACGGCCGCGCCTGCTTCACCACCGGGCAGGGCCGCGCCGACGAGGACCTGTCCCCCTTCCGCCCCGTCCTCGACCGCATCGGGGACGGCTTCGAGATCACGGTGGAAGGCGACACCTTCTTCTTCCCCATCGACGCGAAGAGCCGATCCACCCTGATCGCGCTCTTCTCGTAGAGAGCCATCCCGGATATCCGACCCCGAGCCCAAGGAAGGAAAGTCACCATGGCCCGCAAAGTCATCATCACCTGCGCCGTGACGGGGGCGATCCATACGCCCTCGATGTCGCCCCATCTTCCCGTCACGCCCGAGGAGATCGCCGATGCCGCGATCGGGGCGGCCGAGGCCGGCGCCGCGATCGTCCATCTCCACGCCCGCAATCCGCAGACCGGCCAGCCCGACCAGTCGACCGAGATGTTCGACCGCTTCCTCGGCGTCGTCAAGCAGCGCACCAACGCCGTCCTGAACATCACGACGGGCGGCGCCCCCACCATGCCGCTGGAGGAGCGGCTCCGCCCGGCCTCCCATTTCAAGCCCGAGGTCGCCTCGCTCAACATGGGCACGATGAATTTCGGCCTCTATCCGATGCTGAACCGCTTCAAGGAGTTCAAGCACGACTGGGAGAAGCCGTACCTGGAGGGCTCGCGCGACCGCATCTTCAAGAACACCTTCGCCGATATCGAATACATCCTGACGACCTGCGCCGAGAACGGCACCCGCTTCGAGGTCGAGTGCTATGATATCGGTCATCTCTACACCCTCGCCCACATGGCGGAGCGGGGCGTGATCAAGCCGCCCTTCTTCGTGCAGAGCGTCTTCGGCATCCTGGGCGGGATCGGGGCGCACCCAGAGGACGTGGCGCATATGAAGCGCACGGCCGACCGCCTCTTCGGCGACCAGTATCGCTGGTCGGTCCTGGGGGCTGGCCGCAACCAGCTCCCGATCGCGGCGCAAGCCGCCGCCATGGGCGGCAACGTGCGCGTGGGCCTCGAGGATTCGCTCTGGATCCGGGCCGGCAAGTTCGCCGAATCGAATGCCGAGCAGGTGCGCGCCGCGCGCCAGATCATCGAAGGCCTCGGCCTCGAGATCGCCACCCCGGACGACGCCCGCGCCACCCTCGAGCTGAAGGGCGCCGACCGGACGAACTTCTGAGTGCCTTCCCGCGCTCGCACCTCCCTCCCCCCCCGCTTGCGGCGGGGAGGGTTCCGCCGCGAGCCGCCGACGCCCTATGCGACAACCCCCGTCATTCCGGGTCGCCGAAAGGCGAGTTTGAAACATCCGAGCACCCTCGCTCTCCTCCCACGTTCGACGTAGACTTCCACCGACCGACAGGAGGCTCCGATGTCCATCGCGTTCCCGACGCCCGACCCGGGCATTCTCGCCCGGCGCGAGGAGATCATCGCGGGCCTCGGGCGGCTCGTCCCGCCCGGCGCTCTGATCGTCAGCGAGGACGAGCGGCGCCCCTTCGAGACCGATGGCCTCACCGCCTATCGCAGGATGCCGCTCGCGGTGGTGCTGCCGACATCCACGGCCGAGGTCTCGGCCGTCCTGGCCTTCTGCAACGCGAACGGCGTCAAGGTCGTGGCGCGCGGCGCCGGAACCTCCCTCGCGGGCGGCGCCATCCCGCAGGAGGACGCCATCATCCTCGGCGTCTCCAAGATGTCGCGGGTGCTGAACCTCGATTTCGAGAACCGGACCGCGCGCGTCGAGGCCGGGATCACGAATCTCGCCATCTCGGCCGCCGTCTCCCACGAAGGCTTCTTCTACGCCCCCGACCCGTCGAGCCAGCTCGCCTGCACCATCGCCGGCAATATCGGCATGAATTCGGGCGGCGCCCATTGCCTGAAATACGGCGTCACCACCAACAACGTGCTCGGCGTCACCCTGGTCCTGCTCGACGGCACCGTGGTCGAGATCGGGGGCGATCATCTCGATTCGGGCGGGCTCGACCTCCTCGGGTTGATCGTCGGCTCGGAGGGGCAACTCGGCATCGTCACCGAGGCGACCGTGCGCATCCTGCGGGCCGCCGAAGGCGCGCGCCCGGCGCTCCTCGGCTTCCCCTCGCCTGAGGATGCCGGCGCCTGCGTCGCAGCCATCATCGCCTCGGGCATGGTGCCCGTGGCGCTCGAATACATGGACCGGCAGGCGATCCGCATCACCGAGGATTTCGCGAAAGCCGGCTATCCCGACGTGTCCGCCATGCTGATCGTCGAGGTGGAGGGCTCGGAGAGCGAGATCGACGAGCAGCTTCGCCGCATCGCCGCGATCGCGGAGCGCCACAAGGTGATCGAGGTGCGGGCCGCGAAATCCGAGGCGGAGGCCGCCGCCATCTGGAAGGGGCGCAAGGCCGCCTTCGGCGCGACCGGCCGCGTCTCCGACTATATCTGCATGGACGGCACCATCCCGACCGGCCAGCTCTCCTTCGTCCTGACGCGGATCGGCGAGATCGTCGAGCGCGAGGGGCTGCGCGTCGCGAACGTCTTCCATGCCGGCGATGGCAACCTGCATCCGCTCGTCATGTTCGACATCAACAAGCCCGGCGAGATGGAGAAGGCCGAGCGCGCGGGCGAGGACATCCTCAAGCTCTGCGTCGAGGTCGGCGGCTGCCTGACCGGCGAGCATGGCGTCGGCATCGAGAAGCGCGACCTCATGCCGGTACAGTTCGGAGAGGCCGACCTCGCCCAGCAGATGCGCGTGCGCGCGGTCTTCGATCCCGCCTGGCTGCTCAACCCGGCCAAGGTCTTCCCGCTCGAAGGGCGCGTGGCGGCGTGACCGGGATCGTCTCTCCCGCAACCGAAGCGGAGGCCTGCGCCGCCGTCGCGGAGGCCGCCGCCTCCGGCATTCCTCTCCTGATCGAGGGCGGCGGCACCAAGGCCGCCATCGGTCGGCCGATCCAGACCGGTCGGACGCTCTCCTCGCGGGCGCTCTCCGGCATCACGCTCTACGAGCCGGCCGAAATGGTGATCTCGGCCAGGGCCGGCACGCCGCTCGCCGAGATCCGCAAGACGCTCGGCCTGCGCAACCAGGCGCTCACCTTCGAGCCCATGGACCATCGTCCGCTGCTCGGCTCCTCGGGCGAACCCACGATCGGGGCCGTCGCGGCTGGCAACGTTTCCGGCCCGCGCCGCATCCAGGCCGGGGCCGCCCGCGACAGCCTGATCGGCATCCGCATGGTCAACGGCCGCGGCGAGGCCGTGAAATCGGGCGGGCGCGTGATGAAGAACGTCACCGGGCTCGACCTCGTGAAATTCGTCTGCGGCTCCTGGGGCACGCTCGGCTTCCTGACCGAGGTGACCTTCAAGGTGCTGCCGAGCCCCGAGCGGACGGCGACGCTGCTGCTGCGCGGCCTCGACGACGGGCGAGGGATCAAGGTCCTCTCGGCGGCGCTCGGCTCGCCCTTCGACGTCACGGGCGCGGCGCACCTGCCGGCCGTGCTCGGCCGCGGCGGCTCTCAGACGCTGATCCGGCTCGAGGGCCTGGGCTTCTCCGTCCATCACCGCATCGGCGAGCTTCGCCGTCTCCTGCGGCGGGAGGGGCCGGCCGACCTCATCGAGGGCGAGGCGGCGGCGGCGCTCTGGCGAAGCATCCGCGACGTCGAGCCTCTCGCCGAGCCCCGCGAGGCGGCCATCTGGCGCATCTCGACCGCCCCGTCGCGCGCGAGCGATCTCGCGGGCGTGATCGGGCGGCTCATGCCCGGCTCGCGCTGGTATTTCGACTGGGGCGGGGGGCTCGTCTGGCTCGCCTGCCCGGCCGGCAGCGACGGAGGGGCAGCGGCAGTCCGCGCTGCCGTCCACCAATATGGCGGACATGCGACGCTGATCCGGGCCCCGGAGGAAATCCGCGCCGCGATCGACGTCTTCGAGCCCGAATCCGAGCCGCTGCGCAAGCTGACGCGCGGCCTGAAGGCCGCCTTCGACCCGAAGGGAATCTTCAATCCCGGCCGGATGTGGGCGGGGATATAGCCTCACCCGATCGCGCTCTGGGGAATAGAGGGCGAGCCCTGCGCCCTGCGCCTCCCGCGGATGCGCCGCATCGCTTGCACGGGGGCATGGGCCAGGGCACGAATGCGGGCACCCGCCCGCGCGGGCGGGTCGGGAGACAAGCCATGTTCAGCCACGTCATGGTCGGCAGCAACGATATCGACCGCTCCAAGATCTTCTACGACGCGCTGTTCGAAGCCGTCGGCGCCAAGCCGGGGCGGCGGGACCCCAAAGGCCGCCTCGTCTACGCCCATAACGGCGCCGCCTTCATGGTGTCGAAGCCGATCGACGGCAAGGCGGCCACCCACGCCAATGGCGGGACGATCGGCTTCGCCCTCGACGGGCCCGAGCAGGTCGAGGCGTGGCACAAGGCCGGGGCCGCGAACGGGGGCACCGCCGTCGAGGATCCCCCGGGCATCCGCCAGGGCAGTTCCGGCCCCATCTACCTCGCCTATCTGCGCGATCCCGACGGCAACAAGCTCTGCGCCGTGCACCGGATGGCGGGCTGAGGCCAGCCCTCCCCTTTCGCGAGGAGACGAATCTTAAAGGCCCGGACCTCAGAATGCGCTTTCCGCAAGACAGCGCGAGGTCCGGTTTGCCCGCTTCAGGTTCGAGCCGCTACCCTGCGCTGGACAGCTACCGCTTCCTCGCGGCGAGCGGCGTGGTCCTGTATCACTACGACGCGGATTTCCTGTTGGGGTTCTCGGCCCGGCTGCGGACGGTCGGGAACCTCTCCTGCATGGTCGATTTCTTCTTCGTCCTGAGCGGCTTCGTCATCATGCAGGGCTATCGGGACCGCCTCGGCTCCCCGGGCGCCTATGGAAGCTTCCTGAGGGCGCGGCTGGCGCGCATCTATCCGCTGCATCTCGTCATATTGGCCGCCTATGTCCTGCTTGCCGTCGCGGCGCACCTGCTGAACGTGAGGCCGAACCATCCCGAAATATTGGCCCCGTCCGGACTGCCGGCCAACCTGCTCCTCGTCCAGGCATGGGGCTTCCTCGACCATCCGAGCTTCAACGTCCCGGCATGGTCGATCAGCGCCGAATGGTTCGTCTATCTGCTGGCGCCTCTCGTCTTCATGATCGTCCGCCATGCCGGCTTCCTGTCCAGCATGGTTCTCGCTTCCGTCCTGGTGGCCGTCATGATCGCGGTCCGACATGCGCTCGGCGCACAGGACTGGCTGGATTCGACCTATCATTTCGGCATGTTGCGCGCCCTGCCCAGCTTCCTTGCCGGAGCCGCGATCGCCGAGGCGATGCGCCGGGGCCATCTGCGCGGCCGGCCGTCCTGGTGGATGGCCCATGCCCTCGCGGTCGGCGCGCTGGCCGTGCTCGGCCTCGACGTCCCGCGCGAGCTGGTCCTGCCGGTTTTCGCCGCGCTCATCATCTGCACGGCCCTCGCCGATGCGGGAGGCGCTCCGACGATGATGAAGCATCCGATCCTGCTGGCCCTCGGGGAAGCTTCCTACGCCCTCTATATGCTGCATGTCCTCGTCAGCATCCCGCTGCTGGCCGTCATGCGCTCCCTGCACCTGATCGACACGCCATGGAGATTCGCGTTTGCAGCCGCGGCCTATGCGATTTCCATCGCACTCTCGCTTCTCTCGTATCGGTATTTCGAGCGGCCCGTCCGAAACTGGCTGACGGGCCGGCCCGCGCCTTTCGCTCCCGCAAGGCAATCGCATCCCGCATTGCGAGGTTCGTGAGCGGTGCGAACGCGATAGCCTTCCCCTGAGACGAAGGCGTCAATCCCCCGCCCCTCCCCAGGCGGCCCGGCAGGCGCTATGGTTCGCGCAAGCCCCATCCACCGCCAGCTTCGCGGCAGCCGCGCCGTCGAAGTCCGCGAGGCCGCGCCATGACCAAAGCCTATATCTACGATCACGTCCGCACCCCGCGCGGCCGGGGCAAGAGCGACGGCTCGCTGCACGAGGTCACGGCGCTCCGGCTCGCCGAGACGGCGCTCCGGGCGATCCGGGACCGCAACGGCCTCGACACGAAGCTCGTCGACGACGTCGTGCTGGGCTGCGTCGATCCGGTCGGCGAGGCGGGGGGCGACATCGCCCGCGCCGCGGCCCTCGTCTCCGATTACGGTGACCATGTGCCGGGCGTGCAGATCAACCGCTTCTGCGCCTCCGGCCTCGACGCCGTGAACTTCGCCGCCGCCCAGGTGATGAGCGGCCAGCAGGACATGGCGGTCGGCGGCGGCGTCGAGTCGATGAGCCGCATCGGGCTCGGCGCCTCGGGCGGCGCCTGGCCGGTCGATCCCTCGATCGCGGTGAAATCCTATTTCATGCCGCAAGGCATCTCGGCCGACCTGATCGCCACCAAATACGGCTTCTCGCGACGATGTCGACGCCTATGCGGTCGAGAGCCAGAAGCGGGCCGAGCGCGCCTGGAAGGAAGGGCGCTTCGCGAAGTCCGTCGTGCCCGTGCGGGACGTCAACGGCCTCGCTCTCCTCGACCACGACGAGCATATGCGCCCGCAGACGGACATGCAGTCGCTGGCGAGCCTCAAGCCCTCCTTCGTGCAGATGGGCGAGATGGGTGGCTTCGACGCGGTCGCGATCGATTCCCATCCCGAGATCGAGGCCGTGAACCACGTCCACCATGCCGGCAATTCGTCGGGGATCGTGGACGGAGCCGCCGCCGTTCTGATCGGCTCGAAGGATGCGGGCAAGGCGGCCGGGCTCAAGCCCCGCGCCCGCATCCGGGCCTTCGCCAATATCGGCTCCGATCCCGCCCTCATGCTGACCGGACCGGTCGATGTGACGCGCAAGCTCTTCAAGCGCGCCGGCATGAACAAAAAGGATATCGACCTCTTCGAGGTGAACGAAGCCTTCGCCTCGGTAGTCCTGCGCTACCAGCAGGCTTTCGACCTCGATCCCGAGAAGATCAATGTCTGCGGCGGTGCGATCGCGATGGGCCATCCCCTCGGCGCGACGGGCGCGATGATCCTCGGCACCGTGCTCGACGAACTGGAGCGCCGGGACAAGTCCACCGCCCTCGTCACGCTCTGCATCGGCGCGGGCATGGGCACGGCGACGGTGATCGAGCGGGTGTGAAACGAGGAGACCCGGACCGCCATTGACGAAGGTAGTGACGTCACTACATTCTTGCGGCATGAGGATCGTCTCCGCGGCCGACGCCAATCGCTATTTCTCCCGGATCCTCCGCGACGTGCGGGCCGGGGAGACTGTCGTCGTGACGTCGCGGGGCGAAGCCGTCGCGCGGATCGTGCCCGCGGGCGATGCCGAGCGGGCCGAGGCGGAGAAGATCGAGGCCGAGCGCCAGAGAGCCTGGAAGCACCATATCGCCCGCCTGCGCTCGCAGCCCGTCCTGAACATCCCCGTCACCTGGTCGCGGAGCGACATCTACGACGACCACTTCTGATGCTCGCCCTCGACACCAATGTCCTGGTTTATGCCGAGGGGGTCGGCGATCCGGCGCGGATCGCCGCTGCCCGGGACCTGCTGGAGGCGATTTCCCGCAAGGACGTCGTGATCCCGGTCCAGGCGCTCGCCGAACTTGCCCATGTGCTGGCGCGGAAAACGCCTCTCGCCCTGCCCGACATTCGGATGCGGGCGGAGGGCTGGGCAGGCCTGGGGCGGCTCGCCCCGACCCTGGAGAGCACCTTCTCCTCCGCCCTGTCCCTGGCCGCCGGGCGGCAATTGCAGATCTTCGATGCGATCGTTCTCGTGGCCTCCGCGGAGGCGGGCTGCCGCCTGCTCCTGTCGGAAGACATGCAGGACGGCTTCGTCTGGGCCGGCGTGACGGTCGCGAACCCGTTCGCGGCGAAGCGCCATCCCATGCTCCTCGACCTTCTGGCGACCTGACCCGGCTTTCACGCGGCTCCCTCTCCGGCTAGATTCGCGCCAGGAGAACGCCCCATGAACCTGACGCAGTTCCGCTTCGAGACAGATGCCGACGGCATCGCGACCGCGACCTGGGACATGCCCGGCCGCTCCATGAACGTCATCACCCCCGAGGTGATGGCGGAGCTGGCGCAGATCGTCGAGACGGTCGCCTCGGACCCCGCCGTCAAGGGCTGCGTGATCGCCTCCGGCAAGGAGGCTTTCTCGGGGGGCGCCGATCTCGCCATGCTCCAGCGCCTCGGCGACGAATACAGGACACTCGCCGGGGAGAAGGGCGAGGACGAGGCCATGCGCTTCTTCTTCGAGGAATCGCGCCGGCTTTCGCTCATCTACCGGCGGCTCGAAACCTGCGGAAAACCCTTCGCGGCGGCCGTGCACGGGCTCTGTCTGGGCGGCGCCTTCGAGCTGGCGCTGGCCTGCCATTACCGGGTCCTCTCCTCGGACGAGACGACCCGCGTGGGCCTGCCGGAAATACTGGTCGGGCTCTTCCCCGGCGCCGGGGGCACGCAGCGCATGCCCCGCCTCATGCAGACGGGCGACGCTCTTCAGCTCCTCTTCAAGGGCAGCCAGACCAAGGCGCAGATGGCGAAGGCCATGGGCCTCGCCCACGAGGCGGCCCCGCGCGAGGAGATCGTCGAGAAGGCGAAAGCCTGGATCAAGGCGGGCGGCTCGCCCGTCGCGCCCTGGGACCAGCCGAAATTCAAGGCGCCCTCGGGCAAGGTCTATTCGCCGGCCGGGATGATGATCTGGCCGCCGGCCAACGCCATCTACCGCCGCGAGACGCACGACAACTATCCTGCCGCCAAGGCGATCCTGCAATCGGTCTACGAGGGGCTCCAGCTTCCGATGGACGCGGCCTTGCGCGTCGAGAGCCGCTATTTCGCGAAGATCCTGCGCTCGCGGGAAGCGGCGATGATGATCCGCTCGCTGTTCCTGTCGAAGGGCGAACTGGAGAAGGGCGCGCGCCGGCCGAAATCCGTGCCGCCGACGAAGCTCGGGACCGTGGGCATCGTCGGCGCAGGCTTCATGGGCGCGGGCATCGCCTATGTCACCGCCAATGCCGGCATGGAAGTCGTCCTCCTCGACCGCGACATGGAGGCGGCCGAGAAGGGCAAGGCCCATTCGCAGAAGCTCCTCACCGACCAGGTCAACAAGGGCCGCACGACGAGCGCCCGGCGCGCGGAGGTGCTCGGCCGCATCACACCGAGCGCCGATTATGCCGACCTCGCCCCCTGCGACCTCGTCATCGAGGCGGTGTTCGAGGATCCGAAGGTCAAGGACGAGGTGATCCGCAAGATCGAGGGGGCGATCCGGCCCGACTGCATCCTCGCCTCGAACACCTCGACGCTGCCGATCTCGGGCCTCGCCAAGTCGTCCGGGCGGCCGGACGAGTTCATCGGCATCCATTTCTTCTCGCCCGTGGACAAGATGCTCCTCGTCGAGATCATCCTGGGCAAGCGGACGGGCGATGCGGCCCTCGCCGCCGCGCTCGACTATGTACGGGCGATCAGGAAGACGCCGATCGTGGTCAACGACAGCCGCGGCTTTTTCGCCAATCGCTGCGTGACGGCCTACATCCTCGAAGGCCACCTCATGCTCGGCGAGGGCGTGCCGCCGGCCATGATCGAGAACCTCGCCAAGATGGCCGGGATGCCGGTCGGCCCGCTCTCGCTGAACGACGAGGTCGGCATCGATCTCGCGCTCAGGGTGCTGCGCGCCACCGAGGCCCAGATCGGCCCCGAGGCGATCAATCCGATCCAGCGCGAGATCCTTCTCGCCATGGTCGAGAAGGAAGACCGGCTCGGGCGCAAGAACGCGAAGGGCTTCTACGACTATCCCGAAAAGGGCCGCGGGCCGAAGCGCCTCTGGCCCGGCCTCTCGGCGCTCCAGCCGAAGACGCTCGACCCGGATTCGATCGACCAGCGGGAGATTGAGGACCGCTTCCTCGTCGCCCAGGCGCTGGAGGCGGCCCGCACGGTCGAGGAGGGCGTCGTGACCGATCCGCGCGAGGCCGATGTGGGCTCGATCCTCGGCTTCGGCTTCGCGCCTTTCACGGGGGGCGCCCTCTCCTATATCGACGGCATGGGCGCGAAGGCTTTCGTCAAGAAGGCGAAAGCGCTGGAGGCGAAGCACGGCCCCCGCTTCAAGCCGGGCAAGCTGCTGCTGGACATGGCCGAGAAGGGCGAGACCTTCTACGGGCGCGCCGCGGAGAAACGCGCCGCCTGAACCTCTCCCCGCCGGCGGGGAGAAGCGGGAGGCGGTGGCAGGCCCTTGGACTTTCGGCTAAGCCGCCGACGCGGCCGAGCCGCACCTTGAGGGAAGAAACCCCGATGTCCTATGTGATCGACCCGTCCCCCGTCGCCTCGCTGCCGATCGAGGGGGAGAGCAGCCGCTTTCCCGTCCGCCGCATCTATTGCATCGGGCGCAACTATGCCGATCACGCCCGCGAGATGGGCCACGATCCGAACCGCGAGCCGCCCTTCTTCTTCCTCAAGCCGGCCGACACCATTCTCGAAGCCGGACGCGACTTCCCCTATCCGCCCGGCACGACGGACGTCCACCATGAGATCGAGATGGTCGTCGCCCTGAAATCGGGCGGCCGGGACATTGCCGAGGCCGATGCGCTCAGCCATGTCTACGGCTACGGGATCGGCCTCGACATGACGCGCCGCGACCTTCAGGGCGAAGCCAAGAAGCTCGGCCGGCCCTGGGACGTGGCGAAGGGCTTCGACCATTCCGCGCCCTGCACCGCGCTCGTTCCCGCCGTCCGGATCGGCCATCCGACGAAGGGCCGCGTCTGGCTGAACGTCAACGGCGAGACGCGCCAGCAGGGCGACCTCTCGGACCTGATCTGGTCGATCCCGGAGATGATCGCCTATGTCTCGCGCCTCTTCGAGCTGAAGGGCGGCGACATCATCATGACCGGCACTCCGGCCGGCGTCGGGGCGGTCCGGCGCGGCGACGTCATGGAAGGCGGCGTCGAGGGCGTCGGGACGATCAAGGTCAAGGTCGTCTGATCCAGCCGCCATTGCGGTGCGGGCTCCGGCCCCCTGCTCCCTCGCTCAGATCGGCCCGTTCTCTCGCGCACGTCATGGCCGGCCTTGTGCCGGCCATGACGTGCGCGAGAGAGCAGGCTAGGCCGATCTGCCGGATTTCGTCTCAGTCCTGAAGCATGCGCTTGAGAAGCTCGACCTCCTCGGAAAGGGTCGCGTCGCCCGAAAGCGCCTTCTCGATCTTGCGCACCGCGTGCAGCACCGTCGTATGGTCGCGCCCGCCGAAGCGCCGGCCGATCTCGGGGAGCGAGCGCGGCGTCAGGACCTTCGACAGATACATGGCGATCTGCCGCGGCTTGACCACCGCCGCCGTGCGCCGCTCGGACAGGATGTCCGAGCGCGAGACGTTGTAGCGGGAAGCCACGAGCTTCTGGATGTCCTCGATCCGCACCCGTTTCGGCTCGCGATTACGCACGAGGTCGCGGATCGCGACCTCGGCCGTCTCCAGCGTCACCGCCGAGCCCGTGAGGGTCGCGTGGGCGAGGAGCCGGTTCACGGCCCCTTCGAGATCGCGCCCGTTGGTCGTGATCGCCCGCGCCACATAGGAGACGACCGCCGCGCTCGCCTCGAAGCCGGGATGGGCCGCCCGCACCGCCGCGAGGCGCTGCGTCAGGATCCCCACCCGCAGATCCTCGTCGAGGGCCGAGATCTCGACGACCAAGCCCCCCGCGAGGCGCGAGCGGACGCGCTCCTCGAGGCTTTCGAGTTCGTTCGGCGGCCGATCCGCCGCGACGATGACCTGCCGCCCGGCATCGATCAGCGCATTCAGCGTATGGCCGAATTCCTGCTGCATCGTCTTGCCCTGGATGAACTGGACGTCGTCGAGAATCAGGAGGTCGATGCCCCGAAGCCGCTCCTTGAAGGTATGCGAGGTCTGCGCCTTCAGCGCCGCCACGAAATTGTACATGAAGCGGTCGGCGGTCAGGTAGATGACCCGCCGCCCGCCGAGGCGCGCGGCGCTGCCCGCCGCATGCAGCAGATGCGTCTTGCCGAGGCCGACGCCGGCCTGGAGATAGAGCGGGTTGTAGAGCGCGCAGCCGCTGTCGTTGCGGGCGATGCGCTCGGCGGCGGCCTGGGCCAGGGCGTTCGAGCGCCCGACGACGAAGCTCTCGAAGGTCAGCCGGGCATCGAGCGGGGCTCCCGTGATCTCGCCGCGCTCCTCGCCGGAGGGCTGCGGGACCGGGGAGGATGGGCGCGACGGCTCGCCCGCGGCGGGCGAGGCCTCGGGCGCCCGCGCCGGCGCCGGACGGCGGAGAACCGCGGAGGGGTCGCGCAAGGCGTTGCGCACGAGGATGGATACGGCCGCGACGGCCGGAAGCTCGCTCTGGAAGGTCGAGAGGATGCGGTCGAGATAATGCGCCTCGATCCAGCTCTTCAGGAAGCGCGTCGGGACGCTGAGCGAGGCATGGCCCTCGTCGAGGCCCGCGAGTTCGAGCCGCGCGAGCCAGCTCGTGAAGACATCCTCCCCCACCTCCGCGCGCAGCCGTCTCTTGACCCGCGCCCAGGCACGGGCCGCCTCCTCCATGTCGGACACGTCGCTCTGGCTCCAATAGGCTCGCGCCGCCGCCGCCTCGTCTCGCATTCCCACCGCCAAACCCCCGCCAGGCTCAAGCGCAGCGCGGCCTGCCCGCCCCCCTGTCGGACAACCCGCGCAACCACACATTATAGGCAAATCGTCTCGGCCCGCCCGGGCCGCTGCAATACCCGTCCCTATGCGGAAGGATTGCCGAAGGACTGGCTGGAGCGCCTATCGTTCGCCCGATAACAATTCTTTATCAGACAAACGAAACTCATCGCTCAAACTCCATACAAGTGAGCATCAACAGCATTTATTACTTGAAGAGGGTCCAGAGCTTCCCTCCAGACGAAAAGAACTTACACGGGGGCGGGCTGGGCTGGCAACCCGATTCGCGGCGCCGGGCCGTGATTCGGAAGCCGGCGAAATCGCCTCCCACGTCCTCGATCCGCATAAAGCCCTGTGCACGCTTCGATTCAGGAGGCGGTGCGTACCCGACTTACGGATGAAATTTTTTTAACGCGCCCATGACGGCCGAATCCCTTCGCAGGACGGACGGGACGGCGCGGCTGGCGCTTAGCCGCCAAGCCGTTGGGATTCAATTGAGTTTCATGAGCGGCCGAAGACGGCCCGGCATCCGCGCGCAGCATCGGCCCGTCAAGCGGGAACGTTCGGAGAACGGCAATTGCGGGCCGTCCTGTGGCTTCGGGCACGCAGCCGGCAAAAGCCGGCCGGGACTCGAAAGGCCAGCCTGGAATCAAAAACGCCCGGCCGGCGGCCGGGCGTTTCAGCGACGATGTCGCCGGGCTCAGGCGCTGCGGAGCGCGTTCACCCGTGCGGCAAGCCGGGAGACCTTGCGGGAGGCGTTGTTGCGGTGAACGATCCCGTGCTGGGCCGCCCGCATCATCTCCGGCTCGGCCGAGCGGAGCGCGGCGAGGGCGACGGCGTGATCGCCCCCCGAAATCGCCTCCTCCACCTTGCGGATGAAGGTGCGGACCCGGGAGCGGCGCGCCCGGTTGACCTCGGTCCGGCGGGCGATCTTGCGGGCCATCTTCTTGGCCGACGTGGTGTTGGCCACGGCTGTCCTCATCATGGGCGACCGCCGGGCATTGACGCCGTCGACCGGTCGGGAACGTTCGGAAGGAAGCGAGCCCGCGGCTGTTGCTCGCGGGCTTGCAATCGCGCGCTTATAGCGCCTGGGGAGCCGAGTTCAAGCAGGTTTTGCGACTGGTCGCGAAACCCCTCACCCGGGCACGGGCATGTTGTCGAGCAGCCGGACGGGTCCGAGGCGGATGGCGGCGACCAGCCGCGCCGGGCGGCCGGAGGGCTCGTCGCGGGGCTCCATGGTCTCGCCGTCGACCACGGCCAGATAGTCGACCGGCCCGAGCCCGGCCGCCGCGACGGCCTGCCGCGCCGCGGCGAGCTTCGCGGGCCAGTCCCCGGCGCCGAGCCCCGCCACGGTCTCCCGCAGGATGCCGTTGAGGCGGCGGGCGACCGCGAGCTGCTCCTCCGAGAAATAGGCATTGCGCGACGAGAGGGCGAGGCCCTGCTCGTCGCGCACGATCGGATGGCCGATCACGGCGAGGGGAAGGTCGAGGTCGCGGACCATCCGGCGCACGACCTGGAGCTGCTGCCAGTCCTTCTCACCGAAGATCGCGACATCGGGCGCGACCTGGATGAAGAGCTTCGAGACGACGGTCGCGACACCGTCGAAATGGCCGGGGCGCAGGGCGCCCTCGAAGCCGGCGCTCGGCCCGGCGATGCTCACGGTGGCGCAGAAGCCCGCCGGATACATGACCTCGGGCGCCGGCGAGAAGACGAGATCGGCAAGCCCTTCGAGGAGCGCGCGGTCGCGCTCGGCCGCGCGCGGATATTTGGCGAAGTCCTCGCTCGGTGCGAATTGCTTCGGATTGACGAAGATCGAGACGACGACGCGATCGGCCTCCCGGCGCCCGCGCCGCACGAGCGCGAGATGACCCTCGTGGAGGGCGCCCATGGTGGGAACGAGCGCGATCCTCTCCCCCCTCCCCCGCCAGGACGCGACACGCTCGCGCAAGGCCGGCACCGTCGCCACGACATCTGGAAGCGTCATGTGAACCTCTGGGAAAGCTCCGGGGCGCCCGGCGCCGGACATTCGGCGGCCGGGAGCCGCCGAGGGATCGGCGCGCCGTCCGGGGAGGCGGCCCTGCCGATAGGCCCGGCCGCGGATTTTCAGGTCCGGCGCCTTTCCGTCAAGCCCGCAGGGCCCTCCGATTCCGCGCGGGCCTCTCCGGCGCGTGGCGACGCATTCGGCTTGAAACTTCCGCGCGATAGGCATTCTTCTGGACATTCGGCGGATCGATCCACCCGACAGGACGCCCGGACATGCCGGGCTCCGCGGAACGGACGGTCGTGGCCGCAAGCCCCGAAGACGAGTGCAGCAATCCGGCGTGCGGAGGTTCCAGATGAAGATCACCCAGGCGGCAGCCCTCTTTCTCCTGGCCGGCGGCGTCGTCGCCGCCCAGCAGGCGACCCTTCGAGACCCGCAGGACGCCGCCCTCCAGATCCGGCTCGACCGGCCGGCGGGCGGTGGCAGCGGAGGAGGGGGCGGCGCGGCAGCGCCCTCTTCCGGGCTCGTCGCGGACGTCACCGCCGAGGATGTGGCGCGGATCATAAAGGGCTTGAACTACACATCCGTCAGCGCCCAGAAACAAGACAAGTTTACTTTCGTCAGAGCCGATATCGGCGATCAGCCGACCTATATCATGCTCAACAATTGCGGCGACAATGGCCGTTGCAGCGCTTTATATTTCATTGCCTATCTAGGAAAGCAAGATTCCGTCGATGCCGAGTTCATGAACGATTACAACAGGAACACGATGTTCACGAAAATGGCCAAGAACAAGGATGACGAGCTACAGGTCACCATGGGCGTGAATCTCGCCCGCGGCGTCTCGGAAGAGTATATCCGCGGCATGGCCGAGAACTGGATCACCTGGTTCAAGCAGGCGATCGAATACAAGCCGGAAGGCCATTGAGCCCCGACCGGCCCTCCGGCACGAGGCGTGACAGGCCCGGCGGCTCCGTTCCGCCGGGCTCACCTTCGAAAACCTTGACAGATCGCCCCGTCCGTGATGGACAGCCGCGTCAGGCAGACATGGTATGAGCGCGATCCCCGCCATCACGACGCAGATTCGCCCGACGCGGCGGCTGAAACGCATCGGCTGAGCCGCCGCGCCGCCTGCGCGCATGCGTCCGTCCCGGGCGCCTTTGAAGATCCGCCCGCCATGGGGCGCAGATGAAGTCTCGACAATCAGGAGAGTGAGATGGGCTACAAGGTTGCCGTGGTCGGCGCGACCGGCAATGTCGGGCGCGAGATGCTGAACATCCTCGCCGACCGGGCTTTTCCGGCCGACGAGGTGATCGCCCTCGCCTCGCGCCGCAGCGTCGGCACGGAGATTTCCTTCGGCGACAAGGTGCTGAAGTGCCGCGCGCTCGAGGATCACGACTTCTCCGACACCGATATCTGCCTGATGTCGGCGGGCGGCGACGTGTCGAAGGTGTGGTCGCCGAAGATCGGCGCGCAGGGCTGCGTCGTCATCGACAATTCCTCGGCCTGGCGCACCGATCCCGACGTGCCGCTGATCGTGCCCGAGGTGAATGCCGATGCGGTCGCGGGCTTCTCGAAGAAGAACATCATCGCGAATCCGAACTGCTCGACGGCGCAGCTCGTCGTGGCGCTGAAGCCGCTGCACGAGGCCGCGACCATCACCCGCGTCGTCGTCTCGACCTACCAGTCGGTCTCCGGCGCCGGCAAGGAGGGCATGGACGAGCTCTACAACCAGACGAAGAGCGTCTATTCGCTCTCGCAGATGGAACGGAAGAAGTTCCCCAAGCGCATCGCCTTCAACCTCATCCCGCAGATCGACGTCTTCATGGAGGACGGCTTCACCAAGGAAGAGTGGAAGATGGTGGTCGAGACCAAGAAGATGCTCGATCCGAAGATCAAGCTCACCGCGACCTGCGTGCGCGTGCCGGTCTTCATCGGCCATTCGGAGGCGGTGAATGTCGAGTTCGCCAAGCCCCTCGCGGCCGACGAGGCGCGGGAGATCCTGCGCCGGGCGCCGGGCATCCTGATCGACGACAAGCGCGAGCCCGGCGGCTACATGACCCCGCACGAGAGCGCAGGCGAGGACGCCGTCTACATCTCGCGCCTGCGCGACGATCCGACGGTCGACAACGGCATCGCCTTCTGGTGCGTCTCCGACAACCTGCGCAAGGGCGCGGCCCTGAACGCGGTCCAGATCGCCGAGGTTCTCGTCGAGCGCGGGCTTCTCGCACAGAAGAAGCGCGCGGCCTGACATCCGCGGGCGCGGGCGAGCGCCCCCTCCCCTGCTTCCAAGGGAGGGGGCGCTCGCCCGCTTTTACGGCACGAGGTTCCCGCAGCCGATCTTGACGTCGCCGTTGCAGGCGCCGTCACCCGTGGTGGCGAAGGCGCAGAAGAGGCCGCCGCCATTGCCGAGGTCGAACCGTCCCGGCGTCTTGCCGGCGAGGGCGGAGACACAGACCGCGGGCGCGGCCACGGCGCCCTTGAGCAGGCCGGACATGGTGAAGCCGAGATAGCCGTTGCTCTGGATGGAACGGGACGTCCTGATCAGGCCCGTGGAGGATTCCCGCCCGCCCTCAAACGCCTTGATCAGGCCGGAGCCATTGGCGTCGCCCCCCGTGAAATCAACCGCGGCCTGGTAGGTATAGGTCTTCTCGCCGAAGCGCAGCCCGAAGGTGAAGAGCAGCGTATTCGGATCGCCGTCGATGCGCTTGCCCTGGACATCCGGCTGGGTCTTGGCATCGACGATCGGGAATCCTTCCGCGGTCTTGCCGCCGGTCGTCCCTCCCCCCTCGGGCCGGGTCGGGCCGGGCGGCTTCGGCTTCGGCGCCGGCTCCTCCCCTCCGAAATGGCCTGCGATCTGAAGCACCCCGGAGACGATCATGACGGCACCGGCCAGACCGAACGCCCAGCGTGCCCAGGCCGGCATCGTCTTCTTGGCCGCCTTGGCGGCCTGTGGGCCCGGAAGAGGCTGCACGCCGGGAAGAGGCTGGACACCCGGAAGGGGCTTCACACCCGGAAGCGGCTGCGCGCCTGGAAGAGGTTGGACACCCGGAAGAGCCTGAACGCCGGGAAGCGGCTGGACCGAGGGGAGAGGCCGGACCGGCGGAAGCTCGACCTCCGGGGAGGCGGAATCGCCGCCCTTGGCCCGGACCGGACCGGTCGAGGCCGGCGACGGCACCGGCAATTCGGGCGGAAGCGGCAGCGGTTCAGGCCCCGGATTGACCTGCACCGCCGGGCCGGTGGGCAGGCCGTCCGCCGCGAGGACCGAAGCTTCGGCGGCCGAGGGAGTTGAAGGAAGCGGCGGCAGACCGGGAAGGTCCGGCGGCGGAGCAGGGGCCGGCGCGGGAGGAGCGGGAGGCGGGCTCGAATCCGGCTCGGATCCGGGCGCTTCCGGCGCCGCGATTCCGGGCAGGCGTCCGAGCGCCATGGCCCAGGTCTCGACCGCCTGCCGCGCGAATTCCTGCGCGGTGCCGAACTGGTCGACGACCTGCATCGTCTCCTGGCCCAGCTCTCCCTCGGAGGCCACGCCGTCCTGGGTCTTCAGCCGCGCGGGCGTGCCGGCATCGAGAGCCACGAGAAGGAGGTGGATGGCGCGGGCACCGTCCGGCGACTTCTCGCGCAAGGCCGCCCCGAGCCGGGCGCGGTCGTCGAGGAGCCGGTCATCCGCAAGGAGGTCGCGGAGGATCGCAGCGAGTTCAGCGGAATTTGCCAAGGACATCTCCTGTCGCCATGGGCCCTGCCGTCACACCAGGCCGAGCCAGCGCGCAAGTGCGGTGAGCACGAGGAGCACGCCGACGCCGATGCCGCCCCACCGCCCGACCCAGCCCGGCCGCTCCTCGTCCGGGAGCGCCGCCGAAGCCGGCGGAACCACGGGCGCAGGGGAGCGCGGAACGAGGAGAGGGGGCGGCAGTCCGGGAGCCCGCAGGCCGGCCAGCGCCCTCCCCCAGGTCTCGACCGCGTTCAGGGCGAGAAGGCGCGCGCAGCCGAACTCGGCGACCAGGCGGTCGGCCTCCACCGCGAGCGTGCGAGCTTCCACCGGGTTGGCGAGGCTCTCCAGCCGCGCCGGCGCGCCGGCATCATAGGCGGTTAGGAGAAGGCGGATGTCGCGGATCGCGGCCGGCGCATAGTCGCGCAAGAGGCCGGCGAGGCGTGCCCGCTGGCGAAGCAGGCCGATCCCGTCGCGCCGCAGGAGGCCGGCCAGGACCGGCGCGAGATCCGGTCCAGGGACGAGCTGGCTCTGGGCGAGTTGGCTTTCGCTTGAGGCGGACATTCCGCATGTCTCCGAAGGCGCTGGCTTTCCCCGGTTTCCTCAATCGCGTGGCCATGACGCGGCCTCCGCGTCAAGATGGCGCCTACCCTGCACGGCCGGGCAGAGGCTCATTTGCCCGTGGCGGCGTCCAGCAGCCGCGAAGGCGGGGATGCCTTCGGCAACTTTCAGGAGGACGGAGGCGGCGCGCCGGGCTTCTCCGGCGCGGGGGCCGCTTCCGGGGCGGGAGGGGGCTCCGGCGCGGCGGCCGCAGCTGCGGCGCGCTTGCGGCGGTTGCCGAACCAGACGAAAAACGCCCCGATCGCGAGCGCCCACCAGAGAGAATAGCCGATGATGTAGTCGAAGATCGAGAGCTTGTAGGGCGGCAGCGGGTCCGGCAGGTATCCGCTGCGCTGGAAGCTCTTCAGTTCCTCGCCCTCGGGCATGTGGTAGAATCGCTTGGAATCCCCCTCGACGCCCAGCACGTAGCCGACATCCTCGACATAGAGGCCGGCCAGGAAATAGCGGATGCGCGTCATGTAGCCCAGGAACAGATCCTCGTCCTTGGCCCCTTTCAGCTTCACGTCCTCGATCTTGTGGATCGTCTCGTCCGTGCCGAAGCGATAGGCGTGGGCCGGCCCGGAGACGAGCAGGGCCAGGAAGGCGAAGAGAGCGAGTCGGGGCCATGCGCGAGACATGGGCATTCTCCAGTTTGCCCTCGACCCTGGATCGCCAATGTTTCCCGACGATGGCGTCACGGCTATTGCGAGCCCCCGTCCACCACGAGGACCTCGCCCGTGACGTAGCTCGCGCCGGCGGCGAGGAACAGGATGGCCTCGGCCACCTCTTCCGGCCGGCCGGTGCGGGCAAGGATCGTGCGCTCCCGCGTCATGGCGAAGCGGCTTTCAGGCCAGGCAGCGTTGAGCGGCGTCTCGATCAGGCCGGGCGCGACGCCGTTGACGCGCACCTGCGGCGCGAGCGCCCGCGCGAGGCTCTTGGTGAGGTTGATCAGGCCGGCCTTCGAGGCGGCATAGGCGATGCTCGACCCGCGCCGTCCGAGCCCCGCGACGGAGCAGGTATTCACGATCGCGCCCCCGGCCTGTCTCAGGGCCGGCGCGGCCTCCCGGCTGCACCGGAAGGGGCCGACGAGGTTGGTATCGACGATCGCCAGCCAGAACGCGTCCGTCATGGCGTCGAGATCGGGGAAGGGAATCGGCTCGACCGTCCCGGTCGTGCCGGCATTGTTGACCAGGATGTCGAGCCGGCCGAGCCGATCGAGGGCCGCCCGCACCATGGCCTGGCATGAGCCGGCGGCCGAGGCATTGCCTTCGGCGGCGACGATATCGAGGCCCTCCGCCGCGAGCGTCACCACGGCCTCGGGGCCGCGGGGATCGCCGGGCAGGTAGTTGAGGGCAACCCTCGCTCCGCAACTGCCCAGAAGCCTCGCCGTGGCGAAGCCGATGCCGGTCGCGGCACCCGTCACGAGCGCGGTCCTGCCGCGAAGATCTGCGCTGATCGGCACGGATGTCCTCCTGCCCCCGCCATGTCGTCGCGCGTCGCAGTCGCCAATGCAACGGGCACAGGCGATCGGGCGAAGCGCCGTCCCTGTCATCCCCGGCCGGGGATGACAGGGACGGCGACACGTCTCAGCCGGACGCGATCACTCCGCCGGGACGAGGCCGGACCGCCGCATGCGGGCGGGCGCGCCGATGCGCAGCCGCCGGTCGCTCAGGCAGAGCGCCCCCCCGGCCGCCGCGAGCAGCGCGCCGATGAAGATGAGCAGGATAAGCGGCTTGTCGTAGAGGCGCAGGCCGATCGAGCCGTCCTCGTAGATCTCGCCGAAGCTGGCATAGAACTGGCTCGTCCAGTCGGTCAGGAGGCCCGCCTCGGTCGTCGTCATCTCGCGCGTCCGGAAGCTGCGCTTCTCGCTGTCGACGGTGCCGAGCACCGCGCCACCCCGGCGCACCTCGATCCGGGCGACCTTCGCAACATAGTTCGGCCCCACCCGCTCGCGCAAATCCAGGAGGCGCGCCTCGTAGCGGCCGACCGTCAGCGTGTCGCCGACCCGGACGGCGGCAATCGTCTCACCGCTCCAGGCCTGCGCGGCGAGGCCGATCAACGTCACGCCCATGCCGGCATGGGCGATCACGCTTCCCCAGGTCGAGCGCGGCAGCCCCGCCGCGCGGCGCAGGACGATGGCCGCCGGGCGGCTGCCGCCGCCGGCCCGCACCCAGATCTCCGTTGCCGAGCCGAGGATCACGAAGAGGCCGATGCGGACCGCGACGGGGGCGAGGACCGGCCCGCCGCGACTGAAGGCGAAGAGCGCCAGGGCGACCGCGAGCGACAGGGCGAAGGCCAGAAAGAGACGTTGCGCCGCACCAAGGAGATCGCCGCGCTTCCAGGCGAGGCGCTGGCCGACCGGAATCAGGAAGAGCAAGGGCAGCGCGAGCGGGATGAAGGTGGTGTCGTAATAGGGCGCGCCGACCGAGATCTTCTCCCCCGTCAGCGCCTCGAGGCCGAGCGGATAGAGCGTGCCGATGAAGACCGTCGCGCAGGCCGAGGCCAGGATGAGGTTGTTCAGGACGAGCGCCCCCTCGCGCGAGATCGGCGCGAAGAGCCCGCCCTGGCGCAGGAGCGGCGCACGCCAGGCGAAGACCGCGAGCGAGCCGCCGATGAACAGGGTCAGGATGAGCAGGATCGCGACCCCGCGGCCGGGATCGACCGCGAAGCTGTGCACCGAGGTCAGGACGCCCGAGCGCACGAGGAAGGTGCCGAGCAGCGAGAGCGAGAAGGTGAGGATGGCGAGCAGCACCGTCCAGACCTTCAGCGCCTCGCGCTTCTCCATGACGACGATGGAATGGATGAGGGCCGTGCCGGCGAGCCAGGGCATGAGCGAGGCGTTCTCGACCGGGTCCCAGAACCAGAACCCGCCCCAGCCCAGTTCGTAATAGGCCCAATAGGCGCCCATCGCGATGCCGAGGGTCAGGAAGGACCAGGCGAGCAGCGCCCAGGGCCGCACGGCCCGCGCCCAGACGGCGTCGAGCCGCCCGTCGATCAGCGCCGCCATCGCGAAGGCGAAGGTCATCGAGAAGCCGACATAGCCGAGATAGAGCAGCGGCGGGTGGATCGCGAGGCCGATATCCTGGAGCAGCGGGTTGAGATCCTGCCCCTGCAGCGGATGCGGGTCGATGCGCCGGAAGGGATTCGAGGTCGTCAGGATGAAGATCTGGAAGGCGGCCGTGATCGCCCCCTGCACGGCGAGCGAGGTGCAGCGGAGCGCGAAGGGCACCCCCTGGCGGTTCAGCGCGACGAGGGCGCCGAAGAGGGTGAGGATGGTCACCCACAGGAGCATCGAGCCCTCGTGGTTCCCCCAGACGCCGGAGATCTTGTAGATCAGGGGCTTGGCGGTGTGCGAATGCTCGACGACGTTGAGCACCGAGAAATCGCTCGTCACATGCGCGATGGTCAGGGTCGCGAAGGAGAAAGCGACCAGGGCGAAGCTCATCAAGGCCGTCGGTCCGGCGATCCCCATCAGCACGCGGTCGCGCGTGGCATTGCCCCAGAGCGGCAGCGCCATCTGGAGGAGCGACACCCCGAGCCCGAGGGCGAGGGCGAAATGGCCGGTCTCGATCAGCATCGGCGCCTACCGCTGGCTCGTCTGGCGCGGCGAGGCCGCCGCGGCGCCCGGCCGGCCGGAGCCGGGCTTGCCCGAGCCCTCCTGCCAGTGCCCCTGCGCCTTCAGGGCATCCACCACCTCGCGCGGCATGTAGGTCTCGTCATGGCGGGCGAGGACGGTCGTCGCGACGAAGAGACCGGCGGAATCAAGCGCGCCCTCCGCCACCACGCCCTGCCCTTCCCGGAAGAGGTCGGGCAGGAGCCCCCGGTAACGCACCTTCACGCTCGCGGCCCCGTCGGTCACGGCGAAATCGACCTGCTGGTCCGGCCCGCGCGCGAGGGAGCCGGCCTCGACGAGGCCGCCGAGGCGCACCCGCGCACCGGGCTTCGGCGCCGCCACGATCTCGGAGGGCGAGCGGAAGAACACGATCGTGCCCCGCATGGCATAGAGCACGAGCCCGAGCGCCAGGGCGAGCACGGCCCCCGAGGTCGCGATGACGACCGCCCGCCGGCCGCGGCGGGTCACCGGACCGCTCCGGCGGGGATTCGGGCGCTGCGGGGCGCCGGGCGGGAAGAAAGGAAAAGCATGGACGCCATGGGAAGAGGCCAGACCCTTATTCACGGCATCGGTGAAAGCAACGTCTAAGCGCCTCCTGCGACGACGTGAGCCGGGGCTCGACTCCGAGCCCGGAGGGGGCCAGAAGCGCCGCCCATGTCCTCCAGCACCATGTCTTCCGGCGCCCAATCGTCCGGCACGATGTCCTCCAGCGCCGCGACGCTCCTCGGCTTCGGGGCCGCGGCCCTGTGGTCGCTGCTGGCGCTGCTGACCGTCGCGACGGGCCCCGTGCCCCCCTTCCAGGTCCTCGCGACCACCTTCGCGATCGGGGCCCTCTCCGGCCTCCTCACCTGGACCTGGCGGCCGGGAGCCGCGCGCGCCCTGCGCCAGCCCCTGCGGGTCTGGCTGATCGGGACCGGGGGGCTGTTCGGCTATCATGCGCTCTATTTCGCCGCGCTCAAGCTCGCCCCGCCCGCCGAGGCGGGGCTGATCAACTATCTGTGGCCGCTCCTCATCGTGCTGTTCTCGGCCGCGCTCCCCGGCGAGCGGCTCCGGCCGGCCCATCTCCTGGGCTGCCTCCTCGGCTTCTGCGGCGTCGCGGTGCTGGTGGCGGGGCGCGGCGCCCTCCAGGCGCGGCCGCAGGACATCGCGGGCTATGCCTGCGCCTTCGCCGCGGCCTTCGTCTGGGCGGGCTATTCCGTCCTGTCGCGGCGGGAAGCCGCCGTGCCGACCGACGCGGTCACGGGCTTCTGCTTCGCAACGGCGCTGCTCGGGCTCCTCTGCCACCTCGCCTTCGAGACCACGGTCTCGCCCAGCGCCGGCCAATGGCTGGCGCTCGTCGCGGGCGGGGCGGGACCGGTCGGGGCCGCCTTCTTCCTCTGGGATATCGGCATGAAGCGCGGCGACATCCGGCTGCTCGGGGTCGGCTCCTACGGCATTCCGGTCGCCTCGACCCTGGTGCTGGTCGCGGCCGGCTATGCCGAGCCGTCCTGGTCGCTGGCGCTCGCCTGCGTGCTGACCGTGGCCGGGGCGCTCGCCGCCGCGCTCCCCTCGCTTCGCCGTCCCCCGCCCACGACGAAATGCGTGTAGCGATAGGCGAGGTCGAAGCCGAGCGAGCGGTAGAGCGCGAAAGCCACCTCGTTCTCCTCGCGCATCTGGAGATAGGCTCGGCGCGCCCCCGCCGCGTGGCCCCAGCCCAGCAGGCCCGCGACGAGCCGGCGGCCGAGGCCGAGGCCGCGCAGCTCCGGCGCGACCACGATGTCGTAGAGGCCCGCATAGCCGCGCTCGGCCACCGCGAAGCCCCAGGCCGCCTCCTCGCCGTCGAGGTTGAGCGTCGCATAGGCGGCTGGCTGACGGATGCGCGCGAGAATGCGGGACAGCCTGTCGGCATTCGCCTTCTCCCCGCCATAGGCGGCGGCCGCCGCGGCCGTCCAGCGGGCGGTCGGCGCGGGGGCGAGCGTGATGGAGGGATCGACGGCCAGGGCGATGTCGAGGGGCGCGAGGAGCCCGAGCGACGCCTCGTGCTCGACGAGGCCGCAGGCCGCGAGCAGCTTGGCCGCCCCCTCGGCCTCGACGCCCGTCAGCCGGAAGCAGACGGGCATGTCGCGCGCTGCATAGCTCGCGGCGATCGCCTCGACGAGATCCGCATCGAGCCGCGCGCCGGGCACGATCGGCGTCGCGGCATTGGCGCGCTTGGAATAGCCCTCCGCGAAGCGCAGCAGCCACCCTTCCGCCAGCTCGATCTCGAAGGCGGGCCACGCATTCACGAGGCGCCGCTCGAGGGCCAGGATCTGCTCGACCGTCATGCGGCCACGCGTCCCGGGAGGGGGCCGGGGATCAGCGGAAATCGTTCTTCCATTCGCGGAGCGCCTGGAACACGGCCTCGGCATTGCCGCCGGGCTTCTTCACGGCCCTGGCGAGGGCGGGCTCGCCGGCGCGCAGGAAGGGATTCGTCGCCTTCTCCTCCCCGATGGTCGAGGGCACGAGGAAGCGCCCTTCCTCCTTCGCGCGCTGCGCCTCGGCGGCGCGCGCCTTCAGCGCCTCGTTGTCCGGGTCCGCGGCGAGGGCGAAGCGGGCATTGGACAGGACGTAGTCGTGGCCGGAATAGACCCGCGCCTCGTCCGGGAGGGCCGCGAGGCGCTGGAGCGAATGCCACATCTCGGCATAGCTCGATTCCATCACCCGCCCGCAGCCGAGCGTGAACAGCGTGTCTCCCGCAAAAAGCGCCCGATCGGCCGCGAACCAATAGGCGAGATGGTCCCGGCAATGGCCCGGCGTCTCCCAGACATGGCCGTTCAGCTCGCCGACGAGCACGCTGTCGCCCTCGCGCACGTAGACATCGGCGAAGGGAAGCTCGGCCTGCGCCTTCGCGGGCGCGACGACCCGGCAGCCGAGGCGCGCCTTCAATCCGGGAATGCCCTGGACATGGTCGGCGTGACGATGCGTCACGAGGATATCGGTGAGGGTCCAGCCCGTCTTCCCCAACGCTTCGAGCACGGCCCGCTCCTCGGGCGCGTCGATCGCGGCGCAGGCGCCGCTCTGCGGATCGTGGATCAGGGCGCCGATATTGTCATCGAGGCAGCGGAAGACGTGAATTTCAGCCGGCATGACCTAACTTCTTCGTGTGCAGCGGCTGGCTATCATGCCGGCGGCCGTCATGGAAACCTCGCCCCGGGCGGGCGAGACATGCGGGAAGTGGCGTCAGGGGAATGAGCGTCGATATCGTCGAGCTGATGCGGTTCTATGACAGCCCCCTCGGGATGGCGGCCGGCCGCCTCGTCGGCCGCGTGATCGGCGAGACCTGGGCGGACGACCTGCGCGGCCAGAGGCTCCTGGGGATCGGCTATGCGGTGCCCTATCTCGCGCAGGTCGGGGAGGCTTGCGAGCGCAGGCTGGCCTTCATGCCCCCGGGCCAGGGCGTCCGTCACTGGCCCGATCCGCGCCTTTCGGCCTCCGCCATGGCCGACCCCCTCGTCATGCCGCTCCCCGACGCCTCGATCGACCGCGTGCTCGTGGTCCATGCGATGGAGACCGCGCGCGATCCCGCCGAGCTTCTGGACGAGATCGCGCGCGTCCTCACCCCGACCGGCCGCGTCATTCTCGTCTGCCCGAATCGGCGGGGGCTGTGGGCGCGCATGGATTCGACGCCCTTCGGCCACGGCCAACCCTTCAGCCGCAAGCAGATCCGCGGGCTGCTGCACGGCACGCAGCTCGAGGCCAGCGCCTGGCGCGAGGCGCTCTACATCCCCCCCCTCGCCAACCGGCTCGTCCTGCGCAGCGCAGCGACCTGGGAGGGGATCGGCCGCCGCCTCGCCCTGCCCTTCCCCGGTCTGCACCTGGTGGAGGCGACGAAGCGCCTGCACCGCCCGATCGCCATCCGCGCGAAAACCCGGCGCCTCAGGAAACCCGTCCTCGTGCCCGTCCCTGCATCCTGACACCTGCCCGGGCCTCATCCGCCAATAGTCGATGCGGCCTCTTCGCCAATCGACAACGAAACTGCGAAGCTCTATGCCTTGAAGCCGAATTCCGGTTTCCCTGCATGAACGACATCGCGACCGGCCGGCGGGGCGAGCGGCGCCAGCGCCTCCTGGAGGCGGCATCGCGCGTATTTGCCTGTATCGGCTGCACACAGGCCACGATGGACGAGATCGCTGCCGAAGCCGGCCTCCGCAAGGCGGCGGGCACGGCATGAGGCGCATTCTCCTTCTCGCCCTGCCGGCCGCAGCGGCCGCGCTTCTCTGGTGGAAGGCCGAGGAGGCCCGCCATCTCGCTCGGACCGTGCCGGTGGTCGGCCCCTTCCTCGCGGGCGAGGCGTCCGGGGCGCCCGTCCGGCCCGCCCTGGCGCCGATCCTGCCGGTCGTGACCGCGGTCGCGGCCCGCGGCCCCGTCCCGGTGACGGTCGATGCGATCGGCACGGTCCAGCCGATCGCGTCGATCCAGATCAAGCCGCGCCTCGACAGCCAGATCGCCTCGATCGAGGTGCGGGAAGGTGCCCGCGTCAAGGAGGGCGACCTGATGGTGCGCCTCGACGACCGGGCCCTGCGCGCCCAGCTCGCCCAGGCCGATGCCGTCGTCGAGAAGGACCGCGCCCAGCTCGAACAGGCCAAGCGCGACTTCGGCAGGGCCGAGGAACTGCTCGGGCGCAGGATCGGCACGGAAGTCGCTCGCGACACCGCCGCGACGCTGGTGAAGGTGCAGGCGGCCCAGCTCGCGGCCGACCGCGCCAATCGCGACAACCTCGCGACGCTCCTCTCCTATACCGAGATCCGCGCCCCGATCTCGGGCCGGATCGGCTCGATCCCCCTCAAGGTCGGCACGCAGGTGCGGATGGCGGACGCCCAGGCGATCACGACCGTCAACCAGGTCGATCCGATCTATGTCTCCTTCGCGGTGCCGCAATCGCTCTTCGCCGATCTGCGCGGCGCCCTCGCGGCAGGCAAGGTCGCCATCGCCGCGCGCGTCGGCTCCTTCACGGTGCCGGGCATCGTCTCCTTCGTCGAGAACACGGTGGACCTCGCGACCGGAACCGTGCTCGCCAAGGCCGAGATGACCAATGCCGACGAGCGCCTCTGGCCCGGCGCCTTCGTCGCCGTGCAGGCGACGCTCGGCATCGAGCCGAACGCGGTCTCGATCCCCGCCGCGGCGGTCCAGATCGGCCAGCGCGGCGCCTATGTCTTCGTGGTGAAGGACGAGAGCCGCGCCGTCCTCACTCCCGTCACCGTCTCGCGCACGACCGGGACCACGGCTGTGATCGGCGCGGGCCTCACCGGCGGCGAGCACGTGGTCGTCGACGGGCAGCTTCGCCTCGTCGACGGGGCCGCGGTGCGCGTGCAGCCTCGCGCGGGCGCGGCCAAGGAGGAGGACGCCTCCGCCTCCCCGCGCCGCGGCTGAGGGAGGCCCGGATGCTCTCCGAAACCTGCATCCGCCGCCCCGTCATGACGATCCTCGTGATGGCGGCCTTCGTGGCGGCCGGGCTGTTCGGCTACCGGCAATTGCCGGTCGCGGCGGTGCCGCGCGTCGATTTCCCGACGATCCAGGTCTCGGCCCAGCTTCCGGGCGCGAGCCCCGAGACGATGGCGGCCTCGGTCGCCTCGATCCTCGAGCGCCAGTTCTCGACCATCGCCGGGGTCTCCTCGATGACCTCGACCTCGGTGCTGGGCCAAAGCTCGATCGTCCTGCAATTCGACCTCAACCGCTCGATCGACGGGGCCGCCCTCGACGTGCAATCGGCGATCTCGACCGCCCAGCGCCGCCTGCCGGTCGAGATGCTGACCCCGCCGAGCTTCCGCAAGGTCAACCCGGCCGACCAGCCGATCCTGTTCCTCGCCCTCTCCTCCGACCATGTGCGCCTGTCGGATGTGGACCGCTTCGCCCAGACCGCGATCGTGCCGCGCCTCTCGACGCTTCCCGGCGTCGCGCAGGTGCTGATCTACGGGACGCAGAAATACGCCGTCCGCGTCAAGGCGGACCTGAACCAGCTCCAGGCGCGCGGCCTCAGCCTCGCCGACATGCAGCAGGCGCTCGCCAGCGCCAATTCCTCCAAGCCCGTGGGCGCGGTGGACCAGGGCGCCCAGAGCTCGATCATCGAGGCGACCGGGCCGATCCGGCGGGCGGCGCAATACATGCCCGTGGTCGTCGCCTGGCAGAACGGCGCGCCGGTCCGCGTCGCGGACGTCGCGACCGCGGTCGACGGGGTCGAGAACGAGAAGGTGGCGAGCTGGCTCAACGGCAAGCGGGCCATCATCCTCGCCGTGCAGCGCCAGCCCGACGCCAACACGGTCGAGGTGGTCGACCGCGCCCGCGCCCTGCTCGATCCGATCCGCGACGATCTGCCGGCGGGCGTCACCATCCACGTGCTCAACGACCGCTCGGTCCCGATCCGCCACGCCATCGCGGATGTCGAGTTCACCCTCTTCCTGTCGATGCTGCTCGTGATCGGGGTGATCTACCTGTTCCTCCGCTCGGTGCGGGCCACGATCATCCCCGCCATCGCGCTCCCGATCTCCATCCTCGGCACCTTCGCGGGGATGTATCTCTTCGGCCATTCCATCGACAACATCTCGCTCCTCGCGCTGACGCTCTCGGTCGGCTTCGTCGTCGACGACGCCATCGTGATGCTCGAGAACATCATGCGGCATATCGAGAACGGGGAGCTGCCCTATCCGGCTGCTCTCGTCGGCTCGCGCGAGGTCGGGTTCACCATCATCTCGATGACGCTGTCGCTGGTCGCGGTGTTCATCCCCGTCCTGTTCATGGGCGGGGTGGTCGGGCGCATGTTCACCGAATTCGGCCTCGTCATCTCGATGGCGATCCTGATCTCCGGCATCGTCTCCCTGACGCTGACGCCCATGCTCTGCGCGCGGATGCTGAAGCCCCACGACCGCGAGCACCGGCACAATTTCGTCCTGCGCGGCTTCGAGGCGTTCTTCTCCTGGCTGACGCGCAGCTACGGCTGGGCCTTGCGCAAGGCGGTCGCGGTGCCCTCGCTGATGCTCGCGATCACGCTCGCGACCTTCGCGGTCACCTATGTCCTCTACCGCGACATCCCGAAGGGCTTCTTCCCGACCGAGGATATCGGGATGATCACCTCGGCGACGGTCGGCCCGGACGATTCCTCCTTCGAATCCATGGTGGAGCGCCAGAAGGCGCTGGCCGAGGTCATGAAGCGCGATCCCGACGTCGTCACCGTCATGTCGACGGTCGGGGGCGGCGGGCCGACCGCGACGCAGAATTCCGGGCGCATGTTCATGACGCTGCGCGAGAAGCCCGCGCGCCGCGACGACATCACGGCCGTCATCGCGCGCCTGCGCCGGGCCGCCGTGCAGGTGCCCGGCATCCAGATCTTCATGCAGCCGGTGGTCTCGATCAACGTGGGCGCGCTGCTGACCCGCGCGCAGTACCAATACACCCTGCAATCGATCGATCTCGACGGGCTGCGCCGCTTCGCCCCGCTCCTCGAGGAGCGGATGACGAAGGTCCCCGGCATCGTCGACGTCAATTCCGACCTCCAGATGCGGGCCCGCGCGGCCTATATCGACATCAACCGCGACTTCGCCGCCCGGCTCGGGATCACGGTCGACCAGGTGCGCGACCAGTTCTATTCGGCCTTCGGGGTGCGGCAGGTCTCGACCATCTACGCGCCGGAGGACACCTACCAGGTGATCCTCGAAGCCGACGAGAAATATTTCGACACCCGCGAGGTCCTGCGCAAGCTCGCCGTCCGCACGCCCTCGGGCGCGGTCATCCCGCTCGACACCGTCGCGACCCTCAAGGAGCAGCCGACGGCGCTGATGGTCAACCATCTCGCCCAGCTTCCCTCGGTGACGATCTCCTTCAACCTCGTCCCCGGCACCTCGCTCTCCCAGGCGGTGGCGGGGATCGAGCAGGCGGCCCGCGACATCGGCCTGCCGCCGAGCTTCCAGACGAGCTTCCAGGGCACGGCCCAGCTCTTCCAGCAGGCGCTGGCGAACCAGGGGCTCCTGCTCTTCGCGGCGGTGCTGGTGATCTACATCGTGCTGGGCATCCTCTACGAGAGCTTCATCCATCCGCTGACGATCCTGTCGGGCCTGCCCTCGGCCGGGATCGGCGCCCTCCTCACGCTGAAGCTCGCCGGAATGGACCTGTCGGTGATCGCGCTGATCGGCATCGTGATGCTGATCGGCATCGTGAAGAAGAACGCGATCATGATGGTCGATTTCGCCATCGAGAAGCGGCGCGAGGGCATGGAGCCCAAGGAGGCGATCGTCCAGGCCGCGATCCTGCGCTTCCGGCCGATCATGATGACGACGGCCGCAGCGGTGCTGGGCGCGCTCCCGATCGCGCTCGGGGTCGGGGCGGGGGCCGAGCTGCGCCAGCCGCTCGGCTATGCCGTGGTGGGCGGCCTCCTGATGTCGCAACTCCTGACGCTCTTCATCACGCCCGTCGTCTACCTGACCTTCGAGAGGCTGCGCACGGGAGGGGAGCCGAGCGGGACGGCAGGCCCCGCGGCCGCGAGCCCCGCCCCGGCTGAATAGCGTTCAGCCTTGTTTCAGCCGCCTTCGGCGAAGATGCGGGGAATCGGCCTTCGGGCCGGCGACGAAACTGGAAAGGACATCATGGACTCGACCTTCCGCGCCCTGGTCGGTGCCACCGCCCTCGGCCTCGCGGCGCTGACGCTGCCCGCCATGGCGGCCCCCGTCTCCGCGACCGGCCCGGCGCTCGCCGCGGCCCAGGCCGGCGCCTATCCCGGCGAGGCTTATGCGCAGTACTGGCCGGGCTACCGTCCAGGCTACCGCCCCGTCTACGGCCCCCGGTACTATCGGCCCGGCTACAGGTATAATAACGGCGGCGCCGTCGCGGCCGGCGTGATCGGCGGCCTCGCAGCCGGGGCGCTCATCGGCGGCCTCGCGGCGCAGCCAGCCCCGCCGCCGCCGCCCGTCTACCCGGCCTACGGCCCGCCTCCCGGCCCCGTTCCGGTCGGCAACGTCTACGGACGGGACCCGCATTGGGTGAGCTATTGCGCCAGCCGCTATCCGGGATTCGATCCGGTCTCGGGCACCTATGTCGGCCCGAACGGCTATCGCTATCCCTGCCAGTGAGCCACTCCGCGAAAAGGGCCCTCCGGGGCCCTTTTTCTCTTCGGCGGCGCCTTTCCGGCCGGCCTACCTTTTATTTGAAAAAAGGTGCCGGACGACTCGAAACTTCAATTCGCCTCGCAAGTTGTGTCTGAATGCGGACCCTGAACAAAATGCTGGATTATGGGGGCACGATGCTCGGCTCCCCCTGCGAGACGATCCTGCTGGGTCGGATCGGGAGCGAGTTGGCCGTGGTTCTTCACGACACGCTGCAATCGCCGCTCCCGGAAGGTCTGCAACTTCTCGTCGAACGACTCGACCGCGACTTGCAAGCGGAGGACGATGCGTCCCAGGAGAGCTGACCGCGGGCCGCCGGCCTTCAGACCCCGCCCTTGATGGCCAAGTGCTTTTCCCAGTCGAGCGCAGACCTCACGATCCCTTCGAGATCGTCGCGCTTCGGCGTCCAGCCGAGTTCTGTGCGGATGCGCTCCGCGCGGGCCACGATGGCTGCCGGATCGCCCGCACGCCGCGGCGAGAGCGCGACGGGGAAATCGACGCCGGAGACGCGCTTCATCACCTCGATGACCTCCAGCACCGAATAGCCGCGCCCGTAGCCGCAATTCAGCGTCAGGCTCTCTCCCCCGCCGCGCAGATGGTCGAGCGCGACGAGATGCGCGTCGGCAAGGTCCGAGACATGGATGTAGTCGCGCAGGCACGAGCCGTCGCGCGTCGGATAATCGGTGCCGTATACGTCGAGCCTCGGCCGCTGGCCGAGCGCCGCCTGCGCGGCGACCTTGATGAGATGGGTCGCGGCGGGCGTCGACTGGCCGACCCGGCCGCCAGGATCGGCGCCGGCCACGTTGAAATAGCGCAGCGCGACGTAGCGCAGGCCATGGGCGACCGAGGTGTCGGCGAGCATCCACTCGGTCATCAGCTTGGAGCGCCCGTAGGGCGAGACGGGCGCCGGCAAGGTCGTCTCGCCGACCGGCTCCCCGGAGACGTCGCCATAGACCGCCGCAGTCGAGGAGAAGATCATCCGCTCGACGCCGTGCCGGACCGCGGTCTCGAGGAGCGTGCGCGATTTCGAGGTGTTGTTCTCGTAGTAGCCGAGCGGATCGGCGACGGAATCGGGCACGACGATCTTGGCTGCGAAATGCGCGATCTCGCGGATTCCGTGCCGCTCGATCACCGCGCCGACGAGGCCGGCATCGCCCATGTCGCCGACGACCAGCTCGACGCCTTCCGGGACCGCCCAGGCGAAGCCGGTCGAGAGATTGTCGAGAACGACCGGCCGCTCGCCCCGGTCGTGCAGGGCCAGCACCATATGGCTGCCGATATAGCCCGCCCCGCCCGTCACCAGAACCGTCATCGCCGCCTCGCTTTCGAATCCTGCCGTCCCCTCATGCCGGAGGGGGCTTCACGGAGAGTGAAGGTCCTTTGACTTTTCCGATTCGGCAGCCGACAGACGTCCGGCGCCTTCCGGCGCGGCAATCCCATACTGAGAGATGAGGGAGCGGACAGCCCATGAAGCGCATCCGCAAGGCGGTCCTGCCCGTCGCGGGGCTCGGCACACGGTTCCTGCCGGCGACGAAATCGATCCCGAAGGAGATGCTGACAGTCGTCGACCGGCCGGTCATCCAGCATGTCGTGGACGAGGCGCGCGAGGCCGGCATCGAGCATTTCGTCTTCGTGACCGGCCGCAACAAGGGCGTGATCGAAGATCATTTCGATATCGCCTACGAACTCGAGAAAACCCTCTCCGACAGGAACAAGAGCCGGGAGCTGGAGAGCCTTACGGCCGATCTGCCCGGCGCGGGGCAGACGAGCTTCACCCGCCAGCAGGCCCCGCTCGGCCTCGGCCATGCCGTCTGGTGCGCCCGCGAGATCGTCGGCGACGAGCCCTTCGCCGTCCTTCTTCCCGACATGCTGAGCCGCGGCTGCATGAAGCAGATGCTCGACGCCTATGCCGAGCACGGCGGCAACATCATCGCCGTCGAGGAGGTGCCGGAGGACCAGACCCATCAATACGGCATCGTCGCGGTGGGCCGGGATTACGGCCGGACCTTCGACATCACGGGCATGGTGGAGAAGCCCCCGAAGGGAACCGCTCCCTCCAATCTCATCATCTCGGGGCGCTACATCCTCCAGCCGGAGATCTTCTCCGTCCTGTCGGCGCAGGAGAAGGGGGCGGGCGGGGAGATCCAGCTCACCGACGCCATGAAGCGGCTCGCCGAGACACAGTCCTTCTTCGGCATGCGCTATCGCGGCAGGACCTACGATACCGGCAACAAGCTCGGCTTCCTGATGGCGAATGTCGCCTACGCGCTGGAGCGTGAAGATCTCGGCCCGGCCTTCAGGGAGGAGATCCTCGCCCATCTGAAGGCATAAACCCCTCCGGGGGTGGGGAATTCCGCCCCCCGGCGGCTCGGCCCGGTCAGGGCGTGAAGCGCAGGCCCAGCAGGAAGGTGCTCGCACGGTAGCTCGATCCCGGCGAGGTGCTGTGCAGATCGTCATATGCGTAGCTCGCCCGGATGGCGAACTGGCGGTTGAGCTTGTAGTCGGCCCGCAGGAACGCCCCCCAGCCCTTCTCGTCGATGGCGACGCCCTGATAGACCGCGTCGGAAGCCCGCAGCCCGGCCGTGAGGGTCAGGTTCCGGCGCAGTTCGTGGCGGATTTCGAGCACTCCCCGCAGGCTGCGGACCCCCGACGAGCCAGCCACCGTGGTCTCGTCGATCGTCGAGACCAGCGTCCCCCGGATCGTGGTCAGGGGCGTCATCGCATAGGTCAGCGTCGCATCCGCGACCGGGGCGTTGAGCGTGCGCAGGCGCGGATCCTCGTAGTGCCGCACGACCGCGCCCGCCGCGATCTCGGCCGTCAGGAGGCGGGACAGCTCGACGAGGGTCCCGGCCCTGACCGAGACCCCGTCCGACGAGCGCGCATAGCCGGAATTGTCGATCTTCTGGTCGTATTGGCGCGTATCGACGATGGTCTCGACGAAGGGGACCAGTCCGGGATGGACTTCGTAGCCGAGGCGGCCGCGCAACCCGTACTGGGTCATGTTGCGGTCGCCCTGGTTGATCACGCCGCCGTCCGCCAGCTTCGCATTCTCGTAGTCGTAGCGGTCGATCGTGCCGCGCATCGTCGCGATCAGGCGATTGAAGCGCTGCGTGACGCCGACCGAGCCCCCTTCCGTATAGATCACGGGGCGCGAGACGACGGGGGCATTGAGGTCGGGCGAGGAGGGACGCTGGGTATCGATGATATAATGACCCTCGATCTCGACATCGGTGTCGCGCGTCACGTCGAGCCGGAGCCGCAGATTGCCCGCTCCTTCCGGGCGCCGCGCCGCGGGATTGTCGAAATACTCGCTATAGGCGCCGCGGAGCTGGCCCGACAGCTCGTGGCGCGACCAGTCGCTCTGGATGCCGAGTTCCGCCTCGGTCAGGGAGAGAGCCGAAGGCTTCAGGTTGGTCTGGAGGCGGTTCGGATTGGTATCGTAGCCGATGGACTGGCCGAGAGTGGGCGTGAGGACGACGTTCCCGACCCGCAGCCCCAAAGGCGCATAGGGATCCTCGGCCTCGGCCCGCCTGCGCCGCGGCGGCGGGGATGGCGGCTGGGCGGGATCAGGCACGCCGACCTGCACCGGTTGGACGTCCGCGGCGATACCCGAGGGGGCAATGGTTGCGCGGAAATCCCCCTTCACCAATGTCTGGACGGGAGGCCGGGCGCGCCGGGTCTTCGGCGGCCGCAATCCCGGCCGCGGGGCCGACCCCGTCTCGGAATAGTTCGGAGCAGCGGGAGAAGCCCCGGCGAGGCCCGCCGGCGCCAAAGCCGGGCGGAGGCCGCCCGCCTGGCGGAGGCCACCGGCCTCGCCCGGAGGCCCGGGCAACGCCGCCCTCGGGCTCCTCGCCGCCCGGCCCCAGGGAGCCGGAGCGGAGTCCGCCGCGGGGTCGCTCGCAGCGCTCCCGTCCTGGGCCTGCGCGGCCGCCGCGGCGAGCGCGAGGCTCGCGAAGGCGGCTCCTGCCAGCAGGAACCCGATATGGCGTCTCACAGGCACCAGGCACGCACCCCTGGCCGTGCACGGGGCCCGGCATGGTTAACGGAGGTACAACCGACTTGGTTAACCGCCCGTAAGCGAGGTTGCCTCGCGGTTCCGGGGCAGGCATGCTAAGCGCCGCCGATGACCAGCCTCGTCAGACCACGACCCCAGACCGGGGGCGGGCGCGTCGCCGTGGAATCCGCGCTGCGGACCATCGAGACGGAACGCAACGGCCTCGACATCCTACGTGAGGCCCTCGAAGGCGACCTCGGGCGCAGCTTCACCGCCGCCGTCCGGCTCCTTGCCGATGCGCAGGGGCGGGTCGTCGTCACCGGGATGGGGAAATCCGGCCATATCGGGCGCAAGATGGCCGCGACCTTCGCCTCCACGGGCACGCCGGCCCATTACGTCCATCCGGGCGAGGCCAGCCACGGCGATCTCGGCATGATCCAGCGCGAGGATGTCGTCATCGCGCTGTCATGGTCGGGCGAGACGCGCGAGCTGGCCGACATCGTCTCCTACGCCAAGCGCTATCGCGTCGCCCTGATCGCGATGACGTCCAACGGCGAATCGACGCTCGCCCGCGAGGCCGATATCCGCCTCGTCCTGCCGCGTGCGCGCGAAGCCTGTCCCAACAACCAGGCGCCGACCACCTCCACCACCATGACGCTGGCCCTCGGCGACGCCCTCGCCGTGGCGCTGCTCGAGGACAAGGGTTTCTCGGCGCTCGATTTCCACGCCTATCACCCCGGCGGCAAGCTGGGCGCCGAGCTGAAGCAGGTCTCCAGCATCATGCATCGGGGCGAGCGCCTGCCCGTGGTTCCTCTCGGCACGCAAATGGCCGAGGCTCTCGTCGTGCAGTCCGAGAAGGGATTCGGCTGCGTCGTGGTGACGGACGGGAGCGGCGAGCTCGCCGGCATCGTCACCGACGGCGACCTGCGCCGCCACATGGGGCCGGGGCTCGTGGGCAAGTCCGTCGATGCGGTGATGACGCGGCGCCCGACCACCATCGAGCCGGACACGCTCCTCGGCGAGGCGCTCGAAATCGTCGAGAGCCGCAAGATCTCCACCCTCGTCGTAGTCGAGGGCGGGCGCCCGGTCGGCATCGTGCACGTGCTCGACCTGCTGCGCGCCGGGGTCGCCTGACAGCGGGCCGGGACGGAAAAAGGGCGGACCTTTCGACCCGCCCTTTCGCCTTGCCCTGTTGTTATTCGTGTCGACCGTGCTTCCCAAACGGCGCGGCTCTTCGAGCCTGCGCCTGAAATGAAGCATCTTTTGTTTCGTCCACCGCCAGCCCCAACGCGACGGAAAATGCCCGAGGCGGACAAAGCCGCCTAGTGTAGAATTGCAACACGATTGCCAGAGATCGGGGCGTCGATCCTTTCGGCCTCTATTCTACGCTCCTTCACCTGGATTCGGCGGCCGCTCCCCCTGCTCGAGCGCGGAAACACGGTTAGCGAGCCGTTTATTTTCCTCGCGCAGCGCGAGCACCATCTCGCGCAGGATCTCGACCTCCTCGCGCGTGGCGACATCCATGTCGCGCAGCAGGCGCTCGACCTGGCTGCGGGCGGCGGTTTCGACCTCGCGCCGGACACCCTGCGCCGCGCCGGCGGCATCGGTGACGAGACGCGCGACGTCGTCGAGAAGGCGTTTGGCGGGCATGATGTCGGCTCCGGTTGGTTTTTCCTCCATGCGGGAGGTGGGCCTGCGGCGCAATGGCCGCGACCGCCAGGGTTGACGCATCCCGGCCATGGGCCGACACGGGCGCCGCGCCGCAGCCTCCAGACCCCCCATGCCTCTTCTCGCCATCCCCTTCCCCTATATCGACCCGATCGCGATCGAGGTCGGGCCCTTCGCCATCCGCTGGTATGCGCTGGCCTATGTGGCCGGCATCGTCGGCGGCTGGTGGTATTCGCGCCGGCTGGTCGCGCGGGAGGCGCTCTGGGGCGACGTCAGGCGCCCGACCCTCCTCGACATGGACGACCTCATCATCTGGGCGGCGCTCGGCATCGTGCTCGGCGGGCGCATCGGCTACGTGCTCTTCTACAACCTGGAGAGCTATCTCGCCGACCCCCTGGAGATCCTGACCATCTGGCGCGGCGGCATGTCGTTCCACGGCGGCTTTCTCGGCGTGATCCTCGCGATGACGTTTTTCGCGCGCTCGCGCGGGCTCAACCTGCTCTCCCTGTTCGATCTCGGGGCGGTCGTCGCGCCGCTCGGCCTCTTCACCGGCCGCCTCGCCAATTTCGTCAACGGAGAGCTTTGGGGACGGCCCGCGCCGGACGTCCCCTGGGCCGTCGTCTTCCCCGCCGCCGGGCCCGAGCCGCGCCATCCGAGCCAGATTTACGAGGCTTTCGCCGAAGGGCTCGTGCTGCTGACGCTCATGGGAATCGCCGCGCGCTGGCTCGGCTTCCGCCGGCCCGGGCTGCTCGCCGGGCTCTTCGCCATCGGCTACGGCATCGCCCGCATCTGCTGCGAATATTTCCGCGAGCCGGACGAGCAACTCGGCTTCCTGTTCGGGGGCGCCCTGTCCGGCCTCGGCGGCATCACCATGGGGCAGGTTCTCTCCCTGCCGATGGTGCTGGCCGGCCTGCTCCTCGTCCTCGCGGCGCGGCGCGGCTGGACCCGCCGCCTGGACCGCGCCGGGCCGGCGACGCCCGCGTGAGCGCGCTCCGGCGCGAGATCGAGAACCTGATCGCGAGCGAGGGCCCGATCGGCATCGACCGCTACATGGCGCTCGCCCTCGGCCATCCGGTCCACGGCTATTACGTGACGCGCGATCCTCTCGGGGCCGCCGGGGATTTCATCACCGCGCCCGAGATCAGCCAGATGTTCGGCGAATTGCTCGGCCTGTGGGCCGCGGCAATCTGGGACATGATGGGCCGCCCGGCCCCCTTCATCCTCGCCGAGCTGGGTCCGGGGCGAGGCACGCTGATGGCGGATGCCCTGCGCGCGGCCGGGCGCCTGCCCGGCTTCCTCGATTCCTGCGCCGTCCATCTCGTCGAGACGAGCCCCGCCCTGCGGGCCCACCAGCGCGCGGTGCTCGCCCGCCACGCGGTCGCCTGGCACGAGAGCGCCGGGGACCTGCCCGGCGGCCCTCTTCTCCTCCTCGCCAACGAGTTCCTGGACGCCCTGCCGATCCGCCAGTTCGTGCGCGGCGAGGGCGGATGGCACGAGCGGCTCGTCGGCCTGTCTGAGACCGGCCTCGCCTTCGGCCTCGCTCCGCACACGACCTCCGATCTCGACGGGACGGCCGGGCGTCCCGGCGACCTCCTGGAAATCTGCCCTGCCGCGCGATCCCTCGCGGACAGTCTCGCCCGGCGCCTCGCCGCCTCGGGCGGGGCGGCGCTTTTCGTCGATTACGGCCCGCGGGAGGGCGAGTTGGGCGACAGCTTCCAGGCCGTCCGCCGCCACGGCTTCGCCGATCCGCTCGCCGATCCGGGCGAGGCCGACCTCACCGCCCATGTCCGCTTCGGCGCTCTCGCCCGGATCGCCCGGCGTGCGGGCGCCGCCGCGCAGGGGCCGGTCGGGCAAGGCGAGTTCCTCGCCGCGCTCGGCATCCGCGAGCGCGCCGTCGCCCTCGCCCGCGGACGGGACGAGACCACCTCCCGCGCCGTCGCCGCCGCCCTCGCCCGCCTCACCGGCCCGAAGGAGATGGGCGAATTGTTCAAGGTTCTCGCCATCTCCGATCCGCGCCTCGGCCCCCTGCCCGGCTTCCCGCCGGGTGACGCGTCCCTCCGGGCGGGCTAGAGAAGGCGGATGCTGATCGAAGCGCCCGAGCTCTCCTCCTTCCCGAATGTCCGCCACGCCTTCTTCACCCGCCGGGGCGGCGTGTCGGAAGGCATCTATGCCTCGCTGAACGGCGGCTTCGGGTCGGGCGACGATCCCGCGCATGTCGCGAGGAACCGCGCCCTCATGGCGGAGCAGATCGGCGTCGAGCCCGAGAACCTCGTCAGCCTCCACCAGATCCACTCGGCCACGATCGTCACCGCGACCGCACCCTGGACCCGCGAGGCGCGCCCGCGCGCCGACGGCATGGTGACCCGGACGCCCCATCTCGCCCTCGCGATCCTCACGGCCGATTGCGGCCCGGTTCTCTTCGCCGACCATGCCTCGGGCGTCGTCGGGGCCTGCCATGCCGGCTGGGGCGGGGCGCTCGGCGGCGTGCTCGAGGCGACGGTCGATGCGATGGTGGCGCTCGGCGCCGAGCGCGAGGCGATCGTCGCCGTGCTCGGCCCGACGATCGGGCCGGACGCCTACGAGGTCGGGCCGGAATTCAAGGCGCGCTTCCTCGGCGCCGATCCCGCCAACGAGGGCTTCTTCGCCCCGGCCGCGCGCGAGGGGCACGCCATGTTCGACCTGCCCTCCTATATCGTCGCGCGGCTCGAGGGGACGGGGATCGGCGAGGTGGAGAATATCGGGCTCTGCACCTATTCCGACGAAGAGCGCTTCTTCAGCTACCGGCGCACCACCCATCGCGGCGAGCCCGATTACGGCCGCCAGCTCTCGGTGATCGCCCTCACGCATTAACCTTCGCGCGTGCCGGGCGGCGCGCGGCCGAAGAATTGCCGCTTTTCCTGAAACCCAAGCGTGGCCATTGCGTTCTGCCTCTATAAGCGAGGCCGTCCGGCCTCGAAAACGGGGGTCATCGAAGATGCGCGTCCTGTCTCTCGGCCTTGCCGGCCTCGCCCTGTCCTTTGCCTGTTCCCAGCCTGCCTCGGCCCAATATTGGTACGATCCGATGACGCCGGAGACGATGCCGTATCTCGGCGACACCCGCCCGCAGGCGGCCCCGTCCTCGCGTCAGCTCGTCTCCTTCTCGCCGCAATATGCGCCGGGCATGATCGTGATCTCGACCCGCGCGCGCCGCCTCTATTACGTGACCGCCCGCGGGCAGGCGATCGAATATCCGGTCGGCGTCGGCCGGCCCGGCTTCGAATGGTCGGGCACCAAGACGATCACCCGCAAGGCCGAATGGCCGAGCTGGACGCCTCCAGCCCAGATGATCAAGCGCCGCCCCGACCTGCCCCGCTACATGTCCGGCGGGATCGCCAATCCGCTCGGCGCGCGCGCCCTCTATCTCGGCTCCTCGCTCTATCGCATCCACGGCTCGAACGAGCCGGAGACGATCGGCCAGGCCGTCTCCTCAGGCTGCATCCGCATGACCAACGACGACGTGATCGACCTCTATCGCCGCGTCCGCGTCGGGACCCGCGTCACGGTGATGTAGGGCGGAGCGGTTCGCCATTCCTGTCCACTCATGCGACGGGAGGAGTCTCCCCGGCCGGAGCGAAGCGGAGGGGAAGGGGATCCAGGAGGGCTCGCAGGCGGCTCTGGATCCCCTTCCCGCGCCTTCAGCGCGCCGGGGATGACAGGGGGACACGACAGCGGAAGGAAGGCCGGTCGCATGCGATCCTTTCCTGTGAGCGGCGCTGTCCCGGCCTTGCCTCGGCCGGACGGGCGGCCTACCGCTCGGCTCTTCACCAGGATCTCGCACGAGCGCTGACCATGGCTGCGGCGCCAGCCCAGACGACGCCTTCCGATCCGCCCCTTCGGCCGGCGGTGCGCCGGCTCGATCCCGTCCTGATCGACCGGATCGCGGCCGGCGAGGTGGTCGAGCGGCCGGCTTCCGCCCTCAAGGAGCTGGTCGAGAACGCGATCGACGCCCGCGCCCGGACGATCGAGATCACCCTGGAGGCGGGCGGGCGCAGCCTCGTGCGGGTCGTCGATGACGGCCACGGCATGAGCCCGGAAGATCTCGCGCTCGCCGTCCAGCGCCACGCGACCTCGAAACTGCCCGACGGCGATCTCTCCGACATCCGCACCCTCGGCTTCCGCGGCGAGGCTTTGCCCTCGATCGGGGCGGTCTCGCACCTCACCGTCACGACGCGCGCGCGCCAGGCGCCCCATGCCCATGCCATCGTCGTCGAATGCGGCCGGGTCGGCGAGGTGCGCCCCGCCGCCGCTCCCGCCGGCACGCGCGTCGAGATCCGCGATCTCTTCTGCGCCACCCCGGCCCGGCTGAAATTCCTGAAATCCGACCGCGCGGAGGCCCAGGCCGCCGCCGAGGCGGTGCGGCGCCTCGCCCTCGCCCATCCCGCGATCCGCTTCACGCTGGCCGGCGATCACCTGACCACCCTCTCCCTGCCCCCCGAGAGCGACGGCGAGGACGGCTTCCTGCGCCGCGCGGCCCGGCTCTTCGGCCCCGATTTCCTGCCCAACGCCGCCCCCGTTTCGGCGCAGCGCGAGGGTTTTTCGCTGCACGGCCATGTCGGCCTGCCGACCTTCCATCGCGGAACGGGGAGCCATATCCATTTCGTGGTCAACGGCCGGCCGGTGCGCGACAAGCTGCTGCTCTCGGCGGTGCGCGGGGCCTATGCCGACGTCATGGCTTCCGACCGCCATCCGGCCTTGGCCCTCCGGCTCGACTGCGCCCCCGCCCTCGTCGACGTGAACGTCCATCCGGCCAAGAGCGAGGTCCGCTTCCGCGATCCGGGCCTCGTGCGGGCCCTCGTCGTCTCGGCCATCCGCGACGCGCTCGGCCGCACCGGTCACCGCGCCGCGACGACCGGAGGCACCGCCGCGCTCGGTCTGTTGCGCCCCGGGTTCTCGGCGCCGCGTCCCATCCCGGCGGCCTTCCGGGGCTGGCAGGCACCCCTCGGAGCCCCTCCCCGCCCCGGCTTCGCGGAAACGGGACAGGCGGCCCTGGACGCGCTCGCGCCCCCCAGCGCCCCGGCCGCCGCCGCGCCCGAACCGGATGCCGAGGCGCATCCGCTCGGGGCGGCGCGGGCGCAGCTCCACGAGACCTATATCGTCGCGCAGACCCGCGACGGCATCGTCGTCGTGGACCAGCATGCGGCCCATGAGCGGCTCGTCTACGAGCGGCTGAAGCGCCAGCGGGCCGAGAGCGGCATCGCCCGGCAGGTCCTGCTGATCCCCGAGGTCGTCGAGCTGGATCCCGCCGATGTCGGGCGCCTCGCCGAGGCGGCGGGGGCGCTCGCCGCGCTCGGCCTCGTCCTCGAGCCCTTCGGCCCGGCGGCGGTGATCCTGCGCGAGGTCCCGGCCGCCCTGGCCTCGGGCGATCTGCGCCGCATCGTGCGCGACGCCGCCGATGCCCTGGCCGAGGACGGCGAGGCGGCGAGCCCCCTGAACCTCGAGCGGCGGCTCGACGCCGTGCTCTCGCGCATTTCCTGCCACGGCTCGATCAGGGCCGGCCGCCGGCTGAGCCCGGCCGAGATGAACGCGCTCCTGCGGGAGATGGAGGCGACGCCCCTGTCGGGCCAGTGCAATCACGGCCGACCGACCTATGTCGAGCTGAAGCTCGCCGAGATCGAGAAGCTTTTCGGACGCAGGTGAGACGATGGACCAGCCGACCGCCTCAGCCGCGCGCCATCTCCTCACGGCGGAGGCCGTGCGCGAGCGCGCCCATTTGATGCTGGAGGCGGGCCTCAGGGATCAGTTGCCGCATTTCATGGTCGATCCCGCTCGTCTGGACCATGCCGCCGAGGCCGTGATCGAGGCGACGCTCGAAGCCTATCCGACGCTGGAAATTCCCTTCCATGCCCGGTGGCGCCACTTCGCCGCCGGCGGGCTCGACCGCTGGGCGACCCTGGACGAGACCATCCGCTGGGCCGATGGACGCGAGCGCGCCCGCGCCGCCTTTGACCTCGCGATCCTCAGCGTCCTGCTCGATGCCGGAGCGGGGCCGGACTGGAGCTATATCGAAGGGCGCACGGGGGAGATTTATGCGCGCTCGGAGGGGCTTGCGGTCGCGAGCTTCGACATGTTCCTCTCGGGAGCCTTCTCGGGACGGCCGGGCGAGCCCCTGCGCGCCGATGCCGGCACGCTGACGCTGATCGACGCTGCGGAACTCGCCCGCGGCTTCCAGGTCCGGCTGGACAATCCCCTGGTCGGCCTCGCGGGCCGGGCGGAGCTGCTGGCGCGGCTCGGCCGCACGGTCGCGATGGCCCCCGACATTTTCGCGCTTGCGGACGATCCGCGGCCGGGCGGCCTCTTCGACCATCTCGCGGCGCAGGCTTCGGGCGGCACCCTGCCGGCGCCCGCGATCCTCGAGGCACTCCTCCTGCATCTGGGCCCGGTCTGGCCGGGCCGGCTTTCCCTCGGCGGCATCGATCTCGGCGACACTTGGCGCCATCCGGCGATCACCGGATTCGCGGACGGGACGGCGGGGCTCGTGCCGTTCCACAAGCTCTCGCAGTGGCTCGCCTATTCACTGATCGAGCCGCTGGAGGCGGCCGACATCGGCGTGACGGAGATCGACCGCCTGACGGGCCTGCCGGAATACCGCAACGGCGGGCTCTTCCTCGACACGGGCGTCCTGCGGCTGCGCGATCCGGCCGAGGCGGGGCGCACGCACGAGGTCTCCTCGCCGCTCGTCGTCGAATGGCGCGCGCTCACGGTGGCTTTGCTCGATCTCGTGGCGGATCGTGTCCGCGCCCGCCTCGGCCGCAGCGCCCGCGACCTTCCCCTGGCGAAGCTCCTCGAAGGCGGCACCTGGGCCGCCGGCCGCCGACTCGCCCGCAGCCGGGACGGCGCGCCCCCGCTCACGGTGATCAGCGACGGCACGGTGTTCTGAGGCGCAGGTGCCCCTCCACTCCCGCTTCTCCCCGCGTGCGGGGAGAGGATGACCCCGTGGAGACTCAAGCCTCCAGCGGCGCGGGCATGACCGGCTCGGGCCGCGCGGGCCCCCGCCGGACCCGGCCGTGGCGCGACAGGAGCGAGATCAGGACCGGGAGGTTCAGGAGGATCAGGACGGGGGCGAGCATCATGCCGCCCACCACCACCACGGCGAGGGGCTTCTGCACCTGCGAGCCGATCCCCGTGGAGAAGGCCGCCGGCACGAGGCCGACGCCGGCGACGACGCAGGTCATCACCACGGGCCGCATCTGCGTCTCGGCCGTCTCGAGGATGGCCCGGCCGCGCTCCCAGCCGTGATGCACCAGCTCGTTGAAATGGGAGATGATGATGATGCCGTCCATCACCGCGATGCCGAACAGCGCGATGAAGCCGATCGCGGCCGAGACGCTGAACGGGATGCCGAGCACGAACAGGGCGAGGATGCCGCCCGTCAGCGCAAGCGGGATGACCGACAGGGCCAGCAGCGTGTCCGTCAGCGAGGAGAAGTTGAGATAGAGGAGGAGCGCGATCAGGAGGAGCGAGAGCGGCACCATGATCGACAGGCGCTCGATCGCTCCGCGCAGGTTCTCGAACTCGCCGACGAATTCGGTCCGGTAGCCGAGGGGCAGCTTGACGTCGCTCGCGATCTTCTGCTGCGCCTCCAGGATGACCGAGCCGAGGTCGCGGTCGCGCACGCTGAACTTGATCGGCAGGTAGCGCTGCTGCTGCTCGCGATAGATGTAGGAGGCGCCCGAGACGAGCCTCACGCTCGCGACCTGCGAGAGCGGGATCTGGGTCGTCGCGCCGTTCGCGCCCTGGACGCCGATGGTGATGTTCCTGATCGCCTCGGCGCTCTGGCGGTATTTGGGGGCGAGGCGCACGATGATCGGGAAATGGCGGTCCGAGCCCGGCTCGTAGAGATCGCCCGCCGCCTGGCCGCCGATGGCGGTGCGGATGGTGGCGTTGATGTCGCCCGGGGAGAGGCCGTAGCGGGCCGCCCGAGCGCGGTCGATGTCGATCTGGATGGTCGGCTGCCCGAGCGAGGTGAGCACGGCGAGGTCGGCGACGCCCGGAATCGTCGCCAGGATGCTCTTGATCTTATTGGCGTAGTCGGACAGCTCCTGGAGGTCGTTGCCGAAGAGCTTGATCGAGTTCTCGCCCTTCACGCCCGACACCGCCTCGGCGACGTTGTCCTGGAGATATTGCGAGAAGTTGAACTCGACCCCCGGATACCGGGCGCGCAGCTTCGAGAGCACCTCGTCGACGAGCGCGTCCTTGTCGACCCCCTTGCGCCACCGGCTCGGCGGCTTCAGGGGCGCGAAAAGCTCGACGTTGAAGAAGCCGGCGGCATCCGTGCCGTCATCCGGGCGGCCGTGCTGGGAGACGACCGTCTCGACCTCCGGGAAGGAACTCACCAGCCGGCGCATGCCGTTGGCATAGGCATTCCCCTCCTCCAGCGAGATCGTGGAGGGCATCGTGGCGCGGATCCACATGTTGCCCTCCTCGAGCTTCGGCAGGAACTCGAGGCCGAGCGAGTGGACGGCGAAGCCGACGCCGACGAGGATCACCCCCGTCGCGCCGAGCGTGAGGATGCGGTTGGCGAGCGCGAAGCGGACCGCCGGCCGATAGGCGTGCGCGAGCCCGCGCACCAGGAAGGTCTCCGTCTCCTCGACCTGCTCGGGCAGGAGATAGGCGCAGAGCGCGGGCGTCACGGTGAAGGTGGCGATGAGCCCGCCGGCAAGGGCATAGGCATAGGTCTTCGCCATGGGGCCGAAGATGTGGCCCTCGACGCCCGTCATCGTGAAGAGCGGCAGGAAAGCCGCGATGATGATGGCGGCCGAGAACAAAATCGGCCGCCCGACGCTGCGCGCCGCGAGGTAGATCTCGCCGAGGCGCCCCTTGAGATCCTCCGGCACCGTGTTGTTGGGGCCGGCGGGATCGGCGGCGTGGCCGGGGAGGCGGGGGAAGATCGCCTCCACCATGATGACGGTCGCATCCACGATCAGGCCGAAATCGATCGCGCCGACCGAGAGCAGGTTCGCCGATTCCCCCCGCACCACCATCAGCCCGATGGCGAAGAAGAGCGCGAAGGGAATCGTCGCCGCGACAATGATCGCCGAGCGCAGATTGCCCAGGAACAGCCACTGCACGATCAGGATCAGCAGGATGCCGACGATCATGTTGTGCAGCACGGTCGCGGTCGTGATGTCGATCAGGTCCTTGCGGTCGTAGATGCGCTCGATGGTGACGCCGGGCGGAAGAACCCCGCCCGCATTGATGCGGTCCACCTCCGCGAGGACCCGCTCGATGGTCGGGCGCGAGCGCTCGCCGCGCCGCATCAGCACGATGCCCTGGACGATGTCGTCGTCCTTGTCCTGGCCCGCGATGCCGAGGCGCGGCTGGTTTCCGATCGTGACGGCCGCGACGTCGCGCACGAGGACCGGCGCGCCGTCGGCCTGGGTCAGCATCGTGTCCTGGATGTCCTCCACCTTGCGGATGAGGCCGACGCCGCGGATCACCGCCGACTGGGCGCCGATATTGACCGTGTTGCCGCCGACATTGACGTTCGAGTTGTTCAACGTCTGGAGGAGCTGCGGCAGGGTGAGGCCGTAGGCGACGAGGCGGTCGAGATCGACCGAGATCTCGAAGGTCTTGGTCTTGCCCCCCCAGCCGGTGACGTCCACCACGCCCGGCACCGCCTTGAAGCGGCGCTGGAGGACCCAGTCCTGGAGCGTCTTCATGTCCATGACGCTGTAGTGGGCGGGGCCGATGAGGCGGTAGCGGAAGATCTCCCCGATGGGGCTGGTCGGCGAGATCTGCGGCTGCGCGCCGTCCGGCAGGCCGCTGAGCTGGGCGAGCTGGTTGAGGACCTGCTGCTTGGCCTCCTCGTAGGTGAAGCGGAAGTCGAATTGCAGCTTCACGTCCGACAGGCCGAAGAGCGAGATCGAGCGCACGACCTTGAAATTCGGCAGGCCCGCCGTCGCCACCTCGATCGGGATCGTGATGTAGCGCTCGACCTCCTCCGCCGAGAGCCCCTGGCTCTGGGTGACGACGTCGACCATGGGCGGCGTCGGGTCGGGATAGGCTTCGATGTTCAGGACCCGGAAGGCCGCGACCCCGCCCACCATCAGGAGGATGAAGAAGAGGACGACCAGGGCCCGCCTGCGCAGGGCTGCCGCGACGATGACGCTCATGCCGGACGGTCCTGCCCGAGGGTCACGGGGCCTCGCCCGAGGCGAGGCGGTCGATGAACAGGCTGCCGCGGGTCACGACCTTCTCGCCCGCCTTGACGCCGTCGAGGATCTGGATGAGCGGCCCGTCCACGAGGCCCGTCTTCACCTGGCGCAGCGAGACGGCGTTGCCCTCGCCGATCACCCAGAGCCGCGCCTTGTCGGCCTCGTAGATCACGGCCTCGCGCGGCACGGCGACGCCCTCCTCGCGGGCGCCAGTGGCGATGCGTACGCTCGCGAACATCTCCGGCTTCAGCAGGCCCCCGCGGTTCTCGACCGTGGCGCGCACCTGGATGCGGCGCGTGGACGGATCGACGGCGGAGGCGACATAGCCGACCTTCGCCGCGAAAATCCGGTCGGGAAGGGCGAGGATGGTGAAGCGGACCGTCTGCCCCACGGCGAGGCTCGCCGCCTCGCTCTCGCGCGCCTGGGCGAGGAGCCAGACGCTGGAGAGGTCGCCCACGGTGAAGGCCGGGTCGGAGGCCGAGTTGCTCAGGTATTGTCCCGGCCCGACCCGGCGCTGCGTGACCGTGCCGTCGATCGGCGCCGCGATCGGGGTCTCGGGATTCATCCGACCGCTCGCGACGAAATCCTGGATCTCGGCCTGAGTCTTGCCGAGAATGAGGAGCCGGCTGCGCACCGCCTCCAGCGCGGCGGTCGCGGCCTTGAGGTCGTTCTGGGCGCCGACCAGATCGTTCCGGGCGTTCTCCCAGTCCTTGAGGGAGGCCGCCTTCGCCTCGTAGAGGCCGCGCTGGCGCTTCTCGGCGATTTCGGCGAGCTGGAGCTGGGAGCGGCCCTTGGACACCGCACCGACCGCGGCGATCAGGTCGTTCTGCGCCTGCACCATGTCGGTCGCCTCGATGGTGAACAGGACCTGGCCCTTGCGGACCATGTCGCCGGGCTTCGCGAGAAGGCGGATCACCCGCCCCGAATAGGGCGAGAAGACGGGCGTCGCGAGATCCTCGTTGACGCCGATCTTGCCCTCGGTCGCGTGCTCGACCTGGAAGACGTGCCGGGCGGCGGGCTGGATGGTGAAGGTGGCGAGTTCCGCATCGCTCAGCGTGAAGGGCTTGTCGCCGCCCGGCGCCGCCGCCGGCTCGGGCGCCCGGCTCGCGGAGCGGGCATAGCCGCCCAGGACCAGCACGGCCAGCGCCCCGGCGCATGCGAGGACGATCCCCACCTGGACGCCAGCCGGCAAGGCCCGTGGAAGCGAGCGCTGCTTCTCTTCGGCAGCCATCGACGCCTCCAGCTCTCGGCGTGGGACAGAAGCTCGACGGCCCGATTCTGATCGCGGGCTACGGGCGCGGTCAGCCTTTCATCACTTTTCATCCGGCTTGGAAAGCCGGTCCAGAGACGCAAAAGCCCGATGCGGCAACAACGCCACATCGGGCTCCGGCGGCGGCCTTGCGGGGCGGGAGCCGTCGGCCCCGCCCCGCCTCGCCGCGAAGGGCGAGCGGCCCCTCAGATTTTCCCGTCGCCGTCGAGATAGCCGTGCTTGCGGGTATCGGGCATCAGGAACGCAGCGACCAAGGCGACGGCCACGATCGCCGTCACGTACCAGGGGAACAGGTTCTCGTGGCCGGACGACTTCATTGACAGCGCCACATATTCCGCCGTGCCGCCGAAGAGCGCGTTGGCGATAGCGTAGGGCAGGCCGACGCCGAGCGCCCGGACCTCCGCCGGGAACAGCTCCGCTTTCACGACGCCCCCGATCGAGGTGTAGAAGGCCCCGATGATGAGGGAGATCAGGATCAGCCCGAAAGCCATGAAGGGGCTCGTCACGCTGCCCAGCGCGCTCAGCAGCGGCACCGAGCCGATCACACCGAGGCCCGAGAACAGCAGCAGGTTGTTCCTCCGGCCGATCCGGTCGGACAGCGCGCCGAATATCGGCTGGAGCGCCATGAACACGACGAGGGCGCAGGTCATGACCAGGCTGACGGAGCCGGTCTCCATCTTGGCCGTATTGACCAGGTATTTCTGCATGTAGGTCGTGAAGGTGTAGAAGAAGAGCGAGCCGCCCATCGTCAGACCGATGGTGATCAGCAGCGACTTCTTGTACGGCAGGAGGCCCTTCAGCGAGCCGGCTTCCTTGTGGTGCATCGTCTCGCTGGAGGCGGTTTCCTCGAGCGAGCGGCGCAGATACATGGCGACGACCGCCGCGAGCGCGCCGATGACGAAGGGAACGCGCCAGGCCCAGGCTTTGAGCCCTTCGGTGCCGATCGTGAACTGGAGCGTGATCAGGACCAGGAGCGCGAGCAACTGGCCGCCGACCAGCGTCACGTACTGGAAGGACGAATAGAAGCCGCGCTGCCCCTTGCCGGCCACCTCGCTCATATAGGTCGCGGCCGTGCCGTATTCGCCGCCGACCGAGAGGCCCTGGGCGAGGCGGGCGATCAGGAGAAGGAACGGCGCCGCCGCCCCGATCGTGTCGTAGGTCGGAAGGCAGGCGATCATCAGCGAGCCCGCGCACATCAGCAGCACGGAGAGGACCATCGAGGTCTTGCGGCCGTGAGCGTCGGCGAGCCAGCCGAACAGCCAGCCGCCGAGCGGGCGCATGAAGAAGCCCACCGCGAAGATGCCGGCCGTCGCCATGAGCTGGCTGGTCTGGCTGCCCTTCGGAAAGAAGGCGTGCGCGAAATAGATGGAGGTGAAGGCGTAGGTATAGAAGTCGTACCACTCGACGAGGTTACCCGAGGACGCCCCTACGATAGCCTTGATCCGGCGCCGCTTGTCCGCGGCCGCGTCAAGCGGCGGAGCAGCCGCAGTTGCTATGGCACTCATGGATATGTTCCTCCCTGTTGTGAGGGAGAATTAGCCGCTCGCTCCGGCCAACGAAAGTCTCTTTTTCGATCCTCGCACACCGACGGGTTTCGGCGCCGGACGCGCCTATGCGCGAGGGGGACGCCTCTCCGAGCGTAAAATTACCGTGGAACGACAAGATGGGGAAGGAGGCCGGGTCGAACCGGCATCCGCCTCAATCGTCCCTGTGGACACGCTCCTTGCGCTCGTGCCGCTCCTGCGCCTCGAGCGAGAGCGTCGCAATGGGGCGCGCCTCGAGCCGCTTGAGGGAGATCGGCTCGCCGGTCTCCTCGCAATAGCCGTAGGTCCCCTCCTCGATTCGCGCGATGGCCGCGTCGATCTTCGCGATCAGCTTGCGCTGGCGGTCGCGCGCCCGAAGCTCGATGGCGCGGTCCGATTCGGACGAGGCCCGGTCGGCGAGGTCGGGATGGTTCGGATTCTCGTTGGCGAGGGCGTTCAGCGTGCCCTGGGCCTCGCGCAGGATGTCCGATTTCCAGGCCGCGAGCTTGCGCTTGAAATATTCGCGCTGGCGCTCGCTCATGAAGGGCTCGTCCTCGGCGGGTCGATAGCCGTCCACGCTTTCGGTCAGCTTCATTCAACCCTCCGTTTCGAGGCGATTTGTGGGGGGCGCCTATACAGCGAAGCGGCGCGGGCGGACAACTGTCTTGCGCATGCGGGACGGGGCAAAAGGGCGGCAGGCGGCGCGGATCAGGGGCCGGGCGGGGCGGGAATCGACAGGTAGACCATCCGCTTCGCCTCCTGGCGGCCCCGCGTGACGGTCTCCAGGATCAGTCCGCAGACGAGGGAGAGGAAGGCGAGCAGCATGAGCCCCGTCGCCAGGACCGCGGTCGGCAGCCGGGGCACGAGCCCCGTCTCGAGATAGGTCACCGCGAGCGGCGCCGCGAGCAGCAGGGCGAGAACCGCCATCAGGAAGAAGCCGCAGGAGAAGAAGGCGAGCGGGCGCTCGATGCGCACGAGCCGGCCGATCATGCGCAGGATGCGGATGCCGTCCTGGAAGGTGTTGAGCTTCGAGGGGGAATCGGAGGGGCGCTCGCCATAGGCGATGTCGGCCTCGTCCACCGCCATGTCCAGCTCGAGCGCGTGAATGGTCAATTCGGTCTCGATCTCGAAGCCCTGCGACAGGCCGGGAAAGCTCTTCGCGTAGCGGCGCGAGAATACCTTGAGCCCGGACAGCATGTCCGCGAAGCGGTTGCCGAAGATGCGCCGCACGAGCCCCGTCAGCATGCGGTTGCCGAGCCTGTGCCCCGGCCGGTAGGCGGCCGCCAGGTCGGTGACGCGCCGCCCGTTCACGAGATCGAGCCGGCCGGCGAGGAGCAGGCGGACGAGCCGGGCGGCATCTTCCCCCCGATAGGTACCGTCGCCGTCGACCAGCACGTAGACGTCCGCCTCGACATCCGCGAACATCCGGCGCACGACGTGGCCCTTGCCCTGGAGGCGCTCGGCCCGCACCTCGGCGCCCGCTTCCCGCGCGCGCTCGGCGGTCCCGTCCGTGGAGTTGTTGTCGTAGACGTAGATCGTCGCCCGCGGCAAGGCGGCGCGGAACTCCCGCACCACGCCCGCGATCGAGACCGCCTCGTTGTAGCAGGGCACCAGCACGGCGACGGACGGCTCCGTCGCGACGCCCCCTTCCCACGACCTCGCGGCTGCCGCCGCCGGAGCCGCTCCCGGCATATCCGTCACGCTCGATTCCTTCGAGGCTGTTTCCGTCCGGGCGAAGCGCCACCGAAGATGCCATAAGCGCGCCGCGCCGCCCCGTCGAGGCGGCGCGGCGACGAGGAGACCTTCCAGTGCCCGACCCCATGAGCCGCGGCGAGTGGCGCTCCCTCATCCTCGCCGTGATCGCCGTCGCGGCCTGCCTCGGCGCCCTCGGCGGCTATGCGCCCTGGATCTCGCCCGACACGCCGGGCTATCTCGCCGTGGCCCCGCTGCCCGAGGGCTGGGGCGATCCGCGCCATCCCCTTTTCGGCTGGATCCTGCGGGCCGTTCCCGGCCGGGACCACGCCGCCTTTCCCGCCTTGCAGACGGGGCTTTTCCTCGCGGCGAGTCTCGCGCTCCACCATGCGCTGCGCGCCTACGGGGCCTCGCGGCGCGCGGCGGGCAGCGTGACGGCGGCGCTTCTCGGCTCCAACCTGCTGCTCCTGTGGCACCGGGCGGTCCATCCCGAATTCCCCGCCGCCGTGCTCGCGCTCGCCGCCCTCGCCTGCGTGGTCCGCCTCGCGGCGGGGCGCCCGTTCCTGATCCACGCCCTCGGATTCGGCCTGTCGCTCGGCCTCGGCTATATCCTGCGCCCGAGCCTGCTTCCCGCCGTCCTCCTGTTTCCGCTCCTCTACGCCCTTCTCGCGCGGCTTCGGGGGGCGGAGGGAATCGGGCGCCGGACGGCCGTGCTGGTCCTCGCGGCTGCCCTTCCCTTCCTCGCCAATTCGGCCCTGCGCTGGCGGGCGGTCGGGGATTTCAACATCGTCTCCTTCGGCGGCTACCAGATGTCCGGCATGGCCGGGCTGATGCTGACGCCACAGGTCGTCGCCTCGCTGCCCGAGGATCTGCGCCCGCTCGGACAGGCGATCCTGGATGTCCGCACGGCCTCGGAGAAGGCAGGAGAGGTGATCCCGACGCCCGTCAACTCGCAGGGCGAGCGCTCCTTCGTCTCGACGGCCTTCGGCTATTACGACCTCTATGCGCGGACCTATGACGACCTGCTCCAGCGCAAGATCGGCCATCTCCAGGGCAACGAGAGCTGGGTCGCCTTCAACGCCCGGCTGATGAGGCTCTCGCTTGCGACGATCCGCGCCGCGCCCGCGAGCTATGCGGCCTGGCTCGCGGGCGGCACGATGCGCTTCACGGGGCGGCTCCTCGCCTCGAACCTCGCCTTCGTGCTCGGCATGGCCGCCTTCCTCGCCGCCTATGCCGCCGCGCTCTGGCGCCGGCGCCTTCCCGCCGCCGTGGCGGCGAGGCCCGACGACGTGCCGGCGCTCGTCTGCCTCTCGGCGATCACCGTCGTCGCGGCGGGCGCGCTGACCGTCGTGACCACCTTCCCCGCCGCCCGCTATATCGACACGGCCGGGCTTTTCCTGCCCGCCCTGCCGATCTACGGCGCCCTGACCTTCCTCAGCGCGCTCCGCCGGACGGGGCCTTGAGGCGCGCCTCGATGCCTCCGATCGCCGCCGCGACGTCGCGCTCGATCTCGCGCGCGATGGGGCGGCGGTAATGAGTCGGATCGATGAAGTTCTCCGGCACGTGAATCTCGGGCCGGTCCACGCGCCAATCGACGATCGCGACCGAGGGACGGCCCTTCGCCATCCCGACGAGAGCCGCCCGGCAGGCCGCCTCGGACCGGGCGAGCGCCGTGCCGGGAAGCGGCAGCGCGACGGCATGGACCGGAGGCATCAGCAGCACCACGGCGAGATCCTTCGGCAGGGCGTCGAGCGTCTTCCCGAGCGCCTCGATAGCCGGGAAGCGGCCGGTCTCGTTCAGAATGCCCGAGGGCGCCGGCGCACGGAACATCGGCCCGTGCCGCTCGGGAGACCAGACGAAGGTCTCGTCGTAGTCCCAGAGGCCGTCCGGCCGGGCCCGCACGCGCTTCGAGAGGTGGAGGGCGTAGAACAGGCGCTTGAAGGAATCGTCGAGGCTCTGGTCGCGGACGATGCCGACGAGATAGCCCCACAGGCTGCGCTCGTAGAGCCAGAACGGGAAGGGCAGCCAGTTCGGCATGCCGGGATCGTCGCGGCACCAGTAGGGATCGATGCCCAGCACGATGGCCCGCGCCGGCCGCACCCGGTGGCGCAGGAAATAATCGAGCAGGAGAAACATCTCGCGCGGCCCGATTCCCGGTACGGCGAGCGAGAGGAAGGGGATGCCCGTCTCGCGCGTCAGCTCCTCCGGCGCGAGGATCTGGACATGCGAGTTTCCGAACACGGCGGCGTCGTAGGCCGGATCGCGCCCGCGGCTCGCATGGGCCGTGCGGGGGATCTGCGCGGGCAGGCCCGGCGCCTTCAGCAGCGCGAGGCGGCCGGTATCGTAGGGATCGACGGCCACGACGAAGCCGAGCAGCCCCAGGAAGACCAGGACCGTTCCCGCCGCGAAGGCGAGGACGAAGCGGCGCCAGGAAGCGGCCGCGACGTCGCGCGCCTCAGAACTGGAAATAGATGAACTCGTAATTGGCATCGTCGCCGATCTTGAACAGGACGATGACGAGGACGACCGCGAAGGCGACCGCGATCGAGCGCCAGGGCGGCAGGCGGTGCACGAAGGCCCAGGCGGTCGGGCCGATCATGGCGACCAGGGCCGCGATCGCGATCGAGCGCCACTTGAAGCCGCGTCCCATCTCGGCGAAGCCGAACAAAGCCTTGAACATCTTCAGGGCGACGTCGAAGGTGCCGGCTCGGAACAGGATCCAGGTCAGCATCACGAAGACGAAGGTGAGGATCCAGCCCGCGACATTCGGCATCTTCAGCCCCGCGCGGCGCCACAGGACGCCCGCGCCGAGCCCCACCCCGTGCGCAACGCCCCAGGCGATGAAGGTCCAGCCCGCGCCGTGCCAGAGGCCGCCGAGCGCCATGGTGGCGAAGAGCGCGAGAAGCTGGACCGCGAGCCCGTGCCGGTTCCCGCCCATCGCGACGTAGAGATAGTCGCGCAGGAAGCGCGACAGCGTCATGTGCCAGCGCCGCCAGAAATCCTGGAGCGAGACGGCGCGATAGGGCACGTCGAAATTCTGCGGCAGCACGATCCCGAACAGCAGCGCGAGGCCGAGCGCCATGTCGGTATAGCCGGAGAAGTCGAAATAGATCTGGAAGGTGAAGCCGAGCACCGCCTGCCAGGCTTCGACGACGCTGATCGCCTTGCCCGCCGCGGCAGCGGCATAAACCGGGTTGACGTATTCGGAGAGCGGATCGCCTAGGAAGACCTTCTTCGCGAGGCCGACGACCAGCAGCATCAGGCCGCGCGCGATGCGCTCGGCCGCGTCGTGGCGCAGATAGGGCCGCTCGTCGAGCTGGTGCATCACCTCCGACCAGCGCACGAGCGGCCCGGCCAGCACCTGCGGGAAGAAGGCGATGTAGAAGGCGTATTGCAGAAGCCCGTAGCGCGGCGCCCGGCCCGCCTTCAGGTCCGTCATGTACATGACGTGATGGAAGGTGAAGAAGGAGATGCCGAGCGGCAGCACGATCGAGGGCTTGGCGAGATCGACGCCCGGCAGGAGATCGAGCACCTCGATGAGGAAGGCGGCGTATTTGAAGATCGCCAGGACCAGCAGGTTGAGGCAGATCGCCCCGATGACGAGCCAGCCGCGCCGCGCCCGCTGGAACAGCTCGGCGACGCTCCAGTTCAGCCCGACCGACAAAACGAGGAGCGGCAGGAGCCGCCAGTCCCAGTAGCCGTAGAAGGCGAAGGACAGGAGCACCAGCAGCGGCAGCCGCCAATCCGGCCGGAAGCGCTCGACCAGCCAATGCAGCAGCAGCGAGGCAGGCAGGAAGACGAAAAGGAACGGGAAGGAGTTGAAAAGCATGGCGGCCGTGGCGGACGGCCTCGTCCCGACCGCGCCGAAGGTGGCTACAGCGAGAGCGGCCGGGCGGCAAGCCTGCAGGATGCACAACTACCGCCCCCGCTTCTCCCCGCGAGCGGGGAGAAGTCGAGTCACGCGTCAGCGTGACCGGATGAGGGGCCCTCGAAACGCGCCGCCGCCGGGTGCCCGCTCCTCACCCGGCCGGCTAGCGCCGACCGACCTCTCCCCGCCAGCGGGGAAAGGATTCCGTGCGAGCCGGCAAGCCTTATTCGGCAGCGATTCCTGTTGCCTGGACGCGGCCGAGCAGCGCGCGCAGGGCGGCGGGCTTCAGCGGCTTGTTCAGGACGGAGACGCGCGCCGCCTCGGCCGCCTCGGCGAGTTCGGGCGAGCGGTCGGCCGTGATCAGGATCGCGGGCAGGTCGCGGCCGAGATGCGCGCGGATCGCCGCGACGGCGGCAAGGCCGTCGCCCTCGTCGAGGTGATAATCGGCGATGAGGACATTGGGCCGCGCGCCGCGCTCGAGGGCCACCATGGCTTCGTCGAGCGAGCCGGCCGTCACCACCTCGCAGCCCCAGCCGCAGAGCAGGCTGAGCATGCCGTCGCGCACGGCGGGTTCGTTGTCGATGGCCAGGACCGACAGATCGACGAGGGGCGTCGCCGGCCGCCGCGACGCCTGCAGGCGTTCCTCCCTCTCGGCAATCTCCGTGCGCGGAAGCTCGACCGAGAAGGCGGAGCCGCGCTCCGGGGCGGAGCGCAATCCGACCCCGACATTGAGCGCCTTGGCGATGCGGTCGACGATGGAGAGCCCGAGTCCGAGTCCGCGCGCCTCCCTCGCCCCCTCGGGCAGGCGCTCGAATTCCCGGAAGATGGCCTTGCGCTGCTCCGGGCGGATGCCGAGCCCGGTATCCCACACTTCGAGCCGCAGCTTGTCGCCGCGGCGGCGGATTCCCACCAGGACCTTGCCCGAGGGCGTGTACTTGATGCCGTTCGAGACGAGGTTCTGGAGCAGGCGCCGCAGCAGGCGGCGATCCGAGCGCACGGCGAGGGAGGTGTGCACGAAGCGCAGCCGCAGGCCCTTCTCCGCCGCCACCGGCCCGAATTCGCGCTCGAGCTGGCGAAACAGCTCGTCGAGGGCGATGGCGGAATATTGCGGCACGAGCGCCCCCGAATCGAGGCGCGAGATGTCGAGGAGCGTCGTCAGGATCTCCTCGACGGCGTCGAGCGAGGCGTCGATGTTCTCGGCGAGCTGCGCATCGGTGGTATGGCGCGCCCGCTCCAGGAAGGCGGTGGCGTAGAGGCGGGCCGCGTTCAGCGGCTGGAGGATGTCGTGGCTCGCGGCGGCGAGGAAGCGGGTCTTCGAGGCATTCGCCTCGTCGGCCTCGAGGGTGGCGCGCCGCAGCTCCTCGTTCAGCCGCGTCAGTTCCTCCGTCCGCTCGCGCACGCGCGCTTCCAGCGTCTCGTGCTCGCGCTCGCGCCTCTCCTCCTCCGCCGCGGCCTCGGAGACGTCCGTGTAGATGGCGATGAGGCCCCCGCCCGGAAGCTTGTTCGAGCGGATCGAGATGACGCGCCCCGAGATGAGGCGGACGCGCACCGGCCCCTCCTCGTGCAGCATCGAATGCAGGCGCTGCGCGATCACCTCGTCGGCGGAGCCCGAGCCGTAGACGCCCCGCTCGGCATTCGTGCGGATGATCTCCTCGAGCCCGACCCCGATGCGGATCAGGTCCGGCGGGAAGCCGTAGAGATCGATGAAGGCCTGGTTCCAGGCCAGGAGCCGCAGATCGGCATCGAGGACGGTGATGCCCTGCTGGGAATGGTCGAGCGCATGCTGGAGCAGGTCGCGGTTATGCTTCAGCGCGGCCGAAGCGTCGTCGAGGAGCTTGAGGGCGTCGCTCCCGGAGACGTTGCTCCCGCGGAGCGCGAGCGAGAGCGCGAGCCGGGAAGAGCCCGCGCCGATCGCCGAGGCGAGAAGATGCTCCGCATAGCGCAGGAGATGGATATCCGCCTCCCCCCGCCCCTCCAGCGCAAGCCCGCGCGAGCGCGCATAACCGGCGAAGGAGCGGCTCGTCCGGTCATGGCCGAGGAAACGCCCGACCGTGGTGCGCAGCTCGTCCACGGTGACGTGGGAGCGGAAGATGCGCAGGGCCGGCGAGATCGGGATCGAGCGGTCGCCCACGAAGGCCGCCGCCTGGATCCGCTCCAGCGCCCCGGCGCTGCCGAGCAGGGAGACCCCCACATAGGTCGCGAGGTTGAGGCCGAGGCTCCAGAGCGTGCCGTGAGTCAGCCGGGGCAGGTCGGTGCCGAGCAGACCCGTCGGGTTCAGCGCCCCGATCCCGAAGGGGCCGTCGCGCAGCAATCCCTCGAGCCCCGTCCCGACGATGAGGACCGGGAGGAGCAGGGTATAGGCCCACAGGGCGATCCCGATCAGCAGCCCCGCATTGGCCCCCCTCGCGGTGCCGCCGCGCCAGAAGAGGCCGCCGAAAAAGGCCGGCGCGATCTGGGCGACGGCCGCGAAGGACAGGAGCCCGATCGAGGCGAGCGCGTTGTCGCCCGCCACCCGGTAATAGAGATAGCCGAGGAGCGTGATCGCCACGATGGCGATGCGGCGCGTCGCGAGGACGAAGCTGCCGAGGTTGCGCGGCTCCCCGCCCTCCTGCTCTCCGGCGGCGAAATCGCGCCGGCGCAGCATCAGCGGCAGAACGAGGTGGTTCGAAACCATGATCGAGACTGCGACCGTGTCGACGATGACCATGGCGGTCGCCGCCGACAGGCCGCCGACGAAGGTGAGGAGCGCGATGCCGTTCTCGTTCACCTGGAGCGGCAGGGCGAGGACCGTCATGTCCCGATCCGCTTCCGCGGGCAGGAGGTAGAGCCCCGCGAGCGCGATCGGCACGACGAAGACGTTGATGAGGACGAGATAGAGCGGAAACAGCCAGGCCGCCTTTCGGACGTCGGAGGCGGCGCGGTTCTCGACCACGGTCATGTGAAACTGCCGCGGCAGGAGGAGTGCCGCACAGGAAGAGAGCAGGACCAGCGTCAGGAAATTCGGCAGCGAGGAGGTGGGCCCGAGGAGGAGAAAGACGGGCGTGTCGCGGGGAAAGCGGTCGGCGATGTCCTGGAACCCTTCGAACAGGCCGTAGACGACGAAGAAGCCGACGGTCAGGAAGGCGGCGAGCTTGACGATCGACTCGACCGCGATGGCGACGACGAGGCCGTCCTGGTGCTCGGTCGCATCGGCATGGCGGGTGCCGAAGGCCACGGCGAACCCCGCCAGGACCAGCGCGATGACGAGCGCCAGATCGGCGAAGCCCGGCATGCCCGCGGACAGATCGACCTCCGGCTCCCCCAGGAAGACGGACAGCGAGGACGCCACGGCCTTCAGTTGCAGCGCGATATAGGGAATCGTCCCGACCAGGGCGATCAGGCAGACCAGCGCCGCGACGCCCTCGCTCTTGCCGTACCGGGCTGCCACGAAATCGGCGACCGAGGTGATGTTCTGGGCCTTGGCGATCCGCAGGACGCGCTGGACGAAGGGCATGCAGAAGCCGATGACCAGGACGGGCCCGATATAGATCGCCAGGAAGTCGAGCCCGTCATGGCTCGCAAGGCCGACCGAGCCGTAGAAGGTCCAGGACGTGCAATAGACCGCGAGGGCGAGGGCGTAGATCGTCGCGCGCACGCCGCGCCGCATGATCCGCCGGCCCGCCAGATCGCCCCAATGGGCGATGGCGAACAGGAAGCACAGATAGACGAGGGCCGTCAGGATGACGGTCCAGCGCTCGGTCACGGGCGGCTCGCTGTCGACACCCCCTTTTTCTATCTCCCCGCGCGCGAAATTCCACGCTCCGCGGCGGGAATTCCCCACCCATGGGGAACGAGCGGAACACCCCCCGCCGGACAAGCCGGACGGGACCGGAAGGGCGTGCTATGAGCGGCCATCCCCTTTTCAGGAGCATGTCATGACCGGGCCCGCCGCGCCGGCTTTTTCCATCCGTCCCGAGGCCGCCGAGGCGCCCCCGAGCGGAATCGTCGAGGTCTTCAGCTATGCGCGGGGCCGCGAGGACCTCATCCCGCTCTATGTGGGCGAAGGCGACCTGCCGACGCCCGGCTTCCTCGTCGAGGCGGCGCAAAGCGCCCTCGCCGCGGGGGAGACCTTCTACACCTGGCAGCGTGGCCTGCCCGAGCTGCGCGAGGCCATCGCCCGCTACCATGCGCGCGTCTGGGGGGCGCAGGTCTCTCCCGACCGCTTCACCGTCACCATCGGCGGCATGCATGCGACCCAGATGGCGATGCGCATCGTGGCCGGGCCGGGCGACGAGGTCCTGATTCCCTCCCCCGCCTGGCCCAATTTCGACGGCGCCGTCCGCGTCGCCGGGGCGGCGCCCGTCGCCGTGCCGCTCTCGGCCGGGCCGGCCGGCTGGCGGCTCGATCTCGGCCGGCTCGCCGCCGCCGTGACGCCCCGCACCCGCGCGATGCTGATCAACAGCCCCGCCAATCCGACCGGATGGACCGCCACCCGCGAGGATCTCGCCGGCATCCTCGCCCTCGCGCGGCGGCACGGGCTCTGGATCGTCGCCGACGAGATCTATGCGCGCTTCGTGCACGATCCCGTTCTCGTCGCGGCCGGGCGCAGCCCCTCCTTCCGGGACGTGATGGAGGAGGGCGACCGCGTCATGTTCGTGCAGACCTTCTCGAAGAACTGGGCCATGACCGGCTGGCGCCTCGGCTGGCTCGAGACGCCGCCGGATCTCGGGCCGATCATCGAGAACCTCGTGCAATATTCGACCTCGGGGGTGCCGGCCTTCCTGCAACGCGCGGCCATCTGCGCCCTCGACGAGGGCGAGGAGCTCGTCGCCGACCAGATCGCGCGGGCCCGTCGCGGACGCGCCATCGTCTGCGAGGGCCTCGCGGCGACGAACGTCGTCGACCTGCCGCCGCCGCCGGCCGCCTTCTACGCCTTCTTCCGCGTCCTCGGCCGCCCCGATTCGCGGCGGCTGGCGCTGGAGCTGGTCGACCGGGCGGGCGTGGGCCTCGCGCCCGGCTCGGCCTTCGGCGAGGGGGGGACGGCCCATCTGCGCCTGTGTTTCCTGCGCGATCCGGGACAGCTCGAGGAAGCGGTCGCCCGCCTCGCCCGCGTCCTGCCCGATCTCGCGCGGCCGCAGGCGAACTGACGGCGCGCAAACACTCCCGCTTCTCTCCGCTCGCGGGGAGAGGTGGGGCGCACGGGTCCGCCGGTCACGAGCGGCTGGGCAGCGAATCGATCAGCGCCTTGAGGGTCGCGATGGTGGAGAGGTCGGCGCAGCCGTCCACCCGCTCCTGGCGGAAATGGCGCTGGAAGGCGGTCACGACCGCGGCCGTCGCCGCATCGAACACGCCGCCGAGCCGGATCGGATAGCCGTAGAACGCGAGCATCGCCTGGAGCGCCTCGACCGAGGGACCCTGGTCCCCTTCCCTGAAGACGCGCCCCGCCGAGACCGGAACCGGCGCCACCCAATGGCCGATTCCCGCCTCATGCAGGACCGACCAGGGGAAGATCTCGCCCGGATCCTCCTTGCGGTCGGGCGCGATGTCAGAATGGCCGAGCACGCGCTCGGGCCGGATCTTCCAGCGGCCGACGATGTCTCCGGACAAGGCCGCGACCGCCTCGATCTGGCGCGGCGGATAGGGCGGCAGGCCGCCCTCGTGGCCAGGGTGGACGATCTCGATGCCGATGGAGCAGGAATTGATGTCCCTATCCCCCGCCCAGGCGCCCGCCCCGGCATGCCAGGCGCGCCGCGCCTCGGGCACGAGCTGGAGGATATGGCCGTCCTCCCGCACGAGGTAATGGGCCGAGACCTCGGAGGTCGGATCGCACAGCCGGGCCAGCGCATCGGCGCTGCTCTTCATGCCCGTGTAATGGAGGACCAGCATGTCCGGCCGGCGCCCCTCGCGGCGCTCGCCGTGGTTCGGAGAGGGGCGCACTTCGGCCGCGAGGACGCTGTCGGGCGCGAGGGCATGGCGGGTGCTCATGGCCGCATCCCCCGCTCCCGCGCGATCCGCTCCCAGGCGACGTTGATCGTGGCGAGGCGGCTCGTGGCGATCCTGATCGCCTCGGGCGGCAGGCCCCGCGCGATCTCGCGATCGGGATGATGCCTCGCGACGAGACGGCGATGATGGGCCTTGAGTTCCGCGTCGCTCCAGCAACGCCGCGCGCCGAGTTCCAGATAGGGATCGTCCCGGCGGTGGACATGGCGCTCGACCACGGCGTCGAACCAGGCCTCGTCGCGGCCGAAGATGGCGGCCACCGCGCCGATGAAATCCAGCTCGGCCTCGTGGATCGCCCCATCCGCCCGCGCGACCAGGAACAGGCCCTCGACGATGTCGTCGAGCAGCGCCGGCTCGTCGGCGAAAGCGGCGGCAAGCTGGCGGGCATAGGCTTCGAACCCGGCCGTCGTCTCCTGCGCGAGCCGGAACAGGCGCCGAACGTTCTCATCCTCCTCCGGCGGGACGACGACCACCGCCTCGAAGGCGTCGACCTCCGAGCGCAGGACGACGCCGTCCGCCCGCGCCATCTTGGCGAGCAGCGCGATGAGGCCCGTGGTGAGGATCAGGTCGCGCGGCTGAGGGCCGAAGGGCGCCCCCGGCCGGTCGACGAGGTAATGGCCGGCGAAGGCCCCCGCGAGCGCCCCGATCGGGCCGCCGATGGTGAGGCCGATGCCGCCTCCGCCGAGCTTGCCCCAGACCGACATGCTTCCGAGCAAGCTCCGCAAGGGCGTTCCGGCCGCGGCGGCCGGAACGCAGGATCATGAGATCAGCGGCAATACACGTTGCCGTAATAATCGCGATAGGTGCCGTTCGGGCAGGGAGCCGTGGCCGCCCCGAGGATCGCGCCGCCGGCCGCGCCGATCGCAGCGCCCGCGAGCGTGCCGCCCGCGCGGCCGCCGGACGCCGCCGCCCCGATCGCCGCGCCGGTCGCGCCGCCCAGCAACGCGCCACCCGCCGCGCGATCACCGGGAGAATAGCATCCGCCCAGGGAAAGAGCGATCGCCCCCGCGAGGCTCGCAGCCATGATCTTCTTCATCGTCGTCGCCTCTTTATCGTTGAACAACGCCCCACAGGTACATGCCCATCCGGGCCTGTGAACCCCGCAGGGCGCCCGGCCGGGTCGATTTGGGGACCCTGTTGCCCGTATCCCTCGCCGCGCGGGCGGGATCTTGACCTGCGCCGCCGCCCGTCCCAGATCGGCAAGGTCAGCCGGCCGGGCGGCCGCTCCCGCCTCACGGCGGGGGAGGAAAGTCCGGGCTCCATGGAGACACGGTGCCGGATAACGTCCGGCGGGGGCGACCCCAGGGACAGTGCCACAGAGACATACCGCCCGCAGGCGAAGGGGCCTCCCTTGCCGGCGGGTCAGGGTGAAAAGGTGCGGTAAGAGCGCACCGCGGACGCGGCGACGCGGACGGCTAGGCAAACCCCACCGGGAGCAAGATCGAATAGGGGCGGCACGGCGCCGGAAGGTGCCAGGCCACGTCTCCAGGCCCGCCGCCCGGGTTGATTGCTCGAGGCGGCCGGCAACGGCCGTCCCAGAGGAATGGCCGCCACGTCCGGGCATCCGCCCAGGCCCTACAGAACCCGGCTTACAGGCCGGCTGACACCCTCTTTTCCATGCGAGGCGGCATCCCAGGCACCGCCTCGATCCGCGCGTCCTCAGTGCCGGTAGTGGCGCTTATGCTTCTTATGATGATGGCTGTGCCTGGGGTAGCGGCGCACGGCGGTCTTCTGGGGGACGCCGAGTACACCCTTCACGCCGCCGGCCACGCCGCCCACCGCGCCGCCCACGACGCCGCCGACCACGCCGCCCACCGGCCCCGCCGCGCGCGAGCCGACTGCGGCGCCGGACTGAGCGCCGCGCGGGATACCCTGCGCCTGGGCGGCGAGAGGAATCGCGATCGCCATCATGGCCGCGAGGGCCAGGGTTCGAATCTGCATCTCCTGCTCCGCTTCACTCGAAGGTGGGGTCTCAATCCCCAAAGCCGGGCGACGTTCCAGCCTGCGGCCGATTCGCCCGAAAGCCACCTCCGAAAGGCTTCGTTAACGTTGATCGGGCCTCAATACGAAGCGGATTCCAGCCCCGCGTCCCGCGAGGCCCGGTCGTTGACGCCCATATAGGCCCATGTTATCCCACACCATCCCAGCCCGGAGCGATTGCCGAGACCTTGCGGGACGCCGTGTCGCAGCCGGCGTGCCCGCATGCCTTGCGGCGCACCCCGACCGGCCGGGACGCGGCGAGCCTCCGTCCGGCGCCTTCGCCGCGCGGCCGATGTCATGGGGCGGGCCGGCGTCGCATGGACCGCTTCGTGTCGAATTTCACCAATCGCGTGGACGCGAAGGGGCGCGTATCGGTCCCGGCAACGTTCCGCGCGGTGCTGGCCCGGGACGGGCACGAGGGCCTCTATGTCCATCCGGCGCTGGATTCGCCGGCGCTGGATGCGGGGGGCCACGCGCTGCTCGGCGAGATCGAGGCGTTCCTCGCGACGAGGCCGGCCTATTCGGAGGAGCGGGAGAGCTTCGCGATCGCGCTCCTCGGAACGAGCGAGATTCTGAAGCTCGACGGCGAGGGACGCGTCGGGCTGACCGAATCGGCGAAGGCCCATGCGGGGATCGGAGACGCGGTGACGTTCGTGGGCCTCGGCCACAAGTTCCAGATGTGGGAACCCGAACGCTTCCGCGCGCATCTCGAGGAGGCCCGGGGGCGCCTGCGGGACCTGAAGCGGAGTCTCGGAGGCGCCGGAGCGGCAGATCTTCCGCCGCCGGGAGCACGGGAGCGATGACGGGTCGCGGCGGACACCGTGAGGCGGACGCCGCTGGCGGACCGGCCCTTCACATTCCCGTGCTCCTGGCGGAGGTCGTCGAGGCCCTGGGGCCCGCGCGCGGCGGGGTGTTCCTGGACGGGACCTTCGGGGCGGGCGGCTATACGCGCGCGATCCTCGAGGCGCATCCCGCCAACCGCGTCGTCGCCATCGACCGCGACCCGGATGCGATCGCGGGCGGCGAGGCGCTCGCGCGCGCCTTCGCCGGACGCCTGACCCTCGTTCACGGCCGCTTCGAGGATCTCGACCGCATCGCGGCGCAGGCGGGAGCCGCGGCGCTGGACGGCGTCGTCCTCGATATCGGCGTCTCCTCGATGCAACTCGACCAGGCCGAGCGCGGCTTCTCCTTCCGGCACGACGCGCCGCTCGACATGCGCATGGAGCGGGAGGGGCGCAGCGCGGCCGATCTCCTCAACGAGGCGGGCGAGGCCGAGATCGCGGACATCCTCTTCCGCTACGGCGAGGAGCGGCGCTCGCGCGCCATCGCCCGCGCCATTGTCGAGCGGCGGCGGCGGCAGCCTTTCGCCGGAACGGCGGACCTCGCCGATCTCGTCGCCCGCTACGTGCGGGCGGAGCCGGGCCTGCACCCGGCCACCCGCAGCTTCCAGGCGCTCCGCATCGCCGTGAACGACGAGCTGGGCCAGCTCTCCCGTGCGCTGGAGGCGGCCGAGCGCGCCCTGAAGCCCGGCGGGCGGCTCGCCGTCGTCACCTTCCATTCGCTGGAAGACCGGATCGTGAAACAGTTCATGCAGGAGCGCGCGAGCCGCACGCCCCGCGCCTCGCGCCACCTGCCCTCCCCCGAGCCTGTCGCGCCGACCTTCACGCCGCTCACGCGCGGCCCGGTCGCGGCGGGCGAAGAGGAGACCGCCCGCAATCCGCGAGCGCGCTCGGCCAAGCTGCGCGCCGCCGAGCGGACCGATGCGGCGGCCGGCCCGGGCGCCCCGGCCTCGTCCCGCAAGGGATCGCCCCGATGATCCGCCTCCTCCATCTCCTCGCGATCACGGTGCTGATCGGATCGGCGGCCTTCGCCTATTCGACGAAATACGAGACGCTCTATTATTCGGAGACGCTCGCGAAGCTGAAGACCAAGCTTCAGAAGGAGCGCGAGAGCATCGCCATCGCGAAGGCCGAATGGGCGATGCTGACGCGCCCCGACCGGCTGCAGAAGATCGCCGACCAGCATCTCGACCTTCAGCCGATGGCGATTTCCCAGCTCGCCAGGCTCTCGGACATCCCGAACCGTCCCAACAAGGACGGCATCGGCCAGAAGCTCGAATCCCTGGGGCTCGAGCCGGAGGCGACCAGCAGCACCTCTCCCGTCCAGGGCCATCCGAAGCCCGCGGCGAAGCGGGACGGACTCTCGGCCAAGCTCGACAGCCTCGGCCTCGGCGCGAAGCCCGCGGCAAAGCCCGCGCCGCCGAAGCGCACTGTGCAGGTCGCCCCGCCGACGGCGAAGCCCGCGCCGAAGGCCACCTCCAAGCCCGCGCCGAAGCCCGCACCCGCCGCTTCCCAGCCCAAGCCTGCCGCGAGATAGACCATGACCGCGCAGTTCGATCGCGACGGGCGCCGCCAAGAGGCGGAAGCCGAAATCCAGGACCTTTACGATCCCCGCGCCGGGATGCAGGCCGGGGGCGAGCCGCACGCCATGGGGGAGCATGACGCCTCCTTCGAGGCCGCCGGCGAAGCGCCCGCGGACACGGCCGGGCAGGAAGAGGAATGGGACCAGCCCGCGCCCCGCCTGTCGCTGGGCGAGCGTGCCCTGGCGACGGGCCGGGCGCTCTTCCGCCTGCGCTACGACCAGAGCAGCGCGCGGGTCGGGATCGTCGGGCTGGCGTTCCTGGGCCTCTTCGGCACGATCGGCGGGCGCCTCGCTTATCTCGCGGTGGCGCCGGGCGAGCCGGAGAGCATCCGCCGCTTCGCCTCTGCCGCCTCGGTCGCCTCGCGCCCCGACATCATCGACCGCAACGGCGAGGTGCTGGCGACCGACGTGCGCATGGTCTCGATCTTCGCCGAGCCGCGCAACATCATCGACAAGGACGAGGCGGTCGAGCTGATCACCGCGGTCCTGCCCGACGTGAACGCGAACGAGTTGCGCGCGAAGCTCAACAAGAAGCGCGGCTTCGTCTGGGTGAAGCGCGAGGCGACCCCCAAGGAGCAGGCGGAGGTGCACCGCCTGGGCATTCCTGGCGTCGGTTTCGTGCCCGAATCGAAGCGCGTCTATCCGAACGGCGTCGCGGCCGCGCATGTGCTCGGCTTCGCCAATATCGACAATGTCGGCATCGCGGGGATCGAGAAATACATCGATTCCAGCGGCCTCCAGGAGCTGAACGGCCTCGGCTTCGCGCGGCAGGCCAACGACCTGAAACCCGTCCAGCTCTCGATCGACCTGCGCATCCAGCACGCGATGCGCGACGAGCTGGTGAAGGGCATGGCCCATTTCCGGGCCAAGGCCGCCGCCTCCATGCTGCTGGACGTGACGACGGGCGAGATCGTCTCGCTCGTCTCCCTGCCGGATTTCGACCCCAACAACCCGGTCGACGCGCTCGACAAGGACCGCATCAACCGCATGATCGTCGGCGTCTACGAGATGGGCTCGACCTTCAAGGCGCTGACGGTCGCCATGGCCATCGACTCGGGCAAGGCGACGATCAATTCGAGCTTCGACGCCCGCTCGAAGCTCCATTACGGCCGCTTCTCGATCGGCGACTACCACGCCACGCATCGCATCCTGACGGTGCCGGAGATCTTCATCCACTCCTCCAATATCGGCACCGCCAAGATGGCGCTGGCGGTCGGCGTCGAGGGCCACAAGGCGTTCCTGCGCAAGATGGGCCAGCTCGACCGCATGCGCACCGAGATGCCCGAGAGCGCGATGCCGATCGTGCCCTCCAAATGGGGCGAGCTGAACACGATCACCATCGCCTTCGGGCACGGCGTCGCGGTCGCGCCGATGCAGGCGGCGGCGGCGGTGGGCGCGCTCGTCAATGGCGGCCACCTCATCCGGCCGACCTTCCTGAAGCGCACGCAGGAGGAGGCGCTCAGGGATGCGCCCCAGGTCATCAAGCCCTCGACCTCCGAGGCCCTGCGCTACGTCATGCGCCTCAACGCGGTGAAGGGCTCCGCCTCGAAGGCGGCGCTGCCGGGCTATTTCGTCGGCGGCAAGACCGGAACGGCCGAGAAGGTGATCCACGGGCGCTACTCGAAGAACCGCCTCTTCACGACCTTCATGGCCATCACGCCTTCCGACAAGCCGCGCTATCTCTTCGTCACCGTCTATGACGAGCCGCAGCCGGCCCCGGAGACGGGCGGCTACGCGACTTCGGCCTACAATGCCGGCGAGACGACGGGCCGCATCCTCGAGCGCATCGCGCCGATGCTCTCGGTTCCTCCGCGCTTCGAGCCGCCGCAGAACCCCTTCCCGCTGATGGCCAAGCTCGGCGCCTGGGGGATCCGCTGATGGACGCAACGCCGCACCCGCCCTCCCCCCGCTTGCGGTGGGGAGGTCCGGGATGGGGGGGCTCGACGCGAGCACCCGGCCGGGAGCCAGGCGAAGCTACCCCCCACCCCGGCTCGCGCCTTCGGAACGACTCAGGCCTCCCCGCCGCTTCGCGGGGGGAGGGCACGGGTGCCGATTTGGCATTGCCGGCCGAAGCCGTTACCGGGGCGCCCGACATGACCCATTTCGTGACGACGCTCGGGGCGCTGTTCCCCGAGGCGGGGGCCGACGGGCAGCGTCCCGTCGCCGGCCTCGCCGATGACAGCCGCAAGGTCGAGGAGGGCTTCGCCTTCGTGGCCGTTCCCGGCGTCAAGGCCAACGGCGCCGCCTTCATCGCCGACGCCCTCGCGCGCGGCGCGGGCGCCGTCATCGGCGAGGTCGAGCGCCCGCCAACCCTGTTCCCGGAAATCCCCTATCTGAGGGTGCGCGATGCCCGGCGGTCCCTCGCCCTCGCCGCCGCGCGCCTCCATCCGGGCCAGCCCGGCACCGTCGTCGCTGTGACCGGAACCAGCGGGAAAAGCTCGGTCGCCGAGTTCACACGCCAGCTCTTCCAGGCCACCGGCCATGCGAGCGCGAGCCTCGGCACGATCGGCGTCGTGACGGCAAAGGGCGCCGATTACGGCTCGCTGACGACGCCCGGCCCCATCGCCCTGCACGAGACGCTCGGGCATCTGGCGCAGGACGGAATCACGCATCTGGCGATGGAAGCCTCCTCGCACGGGATCGACCAGCGCCGCCTCGACGGGGTGAGGCTGGCCGCGGCCGCCTTCACCAATCTCGGCCGCGACCATCTCGACTATCATCCGACCGTCGAGGATTACCTCCAGGCGAAGCTGCGCCTCTTCCGCGAGCTGCTGCCGGCGGGGCGCCCGGCCGTCGTCAACCTGGACGGGACGGAGGGCGGGCGCGTCGCCGCTGCCGCGGCCGAGAGGGGGCACAAGGTGCTGACGGTCGGCCGCGGGGGCGAGTTCATCCGCCTCCTCGCCGTCGAGCGGCGCGGCTTCGCCCAGCGCCTGACCCTCCGGATCGGCTCGCAGGACCGAAGCGTCGATCTTCCGCTGGTGGGAGGCTTCCAGGTCGAGAACGCGCTCGTCGCGGCCGGGCTTGTCCTCGCCGCGGAGCCTGCCACCGACCCGGCGGCGCTGGTTGGGGCGCTCGGCGCGCTCGAAGGGGTTCCCGGCCGCCTCGACCGTGTGGGCGAGGCGAACGGCGCGCTCTGCGTCGTCGATTATGCCCACAAGCCGGAGGCTTTGGCCGCCGTGCTCGATACCTTGCGGCCTTTCGCGACCGGCCGGCTCGTCTGCGTCTTCGGCTGCGGCGGCGACCGCGACCGCGGCAAGCGCCCGATCATGGGCGCCATCGCCGCCGAAAAAGCGGACGAGATCATCGTCACCGACGACAACCCTCGCTCCGAGGACCCGGCCGCGATCCGGGCCGCGATCCTCGCCGCCGCGCCCGGCGCGCGCGAGATCGGCGACCGGCGCGAGGCGATCCGCAGGGCGGTCGCCGAACTCGGGCCGGGCGACGTGCTCGTCGTCGCCGGCAAGGGGCACGAGACCGGCCAGATCGTCGGCGGCACGACGCTGCCCTTCAGCGACCACGACGAATTGCGCGCCGCGATGGAGGCCCGCGCATGACGACCCCGCTCTGGACCCGCGAGGAACTCGCGAAGCTGCCGGATGTCCGGCTCCTCGGCGAGCCGCGCCCCGTGACCGGCGCCTCGATCGACACGCGCTCACTTCTTCCGGGCGATCTCTTCTTCGCCCTCCAGGGCGTCTCCCATGACGGCCACCGGCATGTCCCGGCCGCCCTCGCCAAGGGCGCCGCGGCGGCCGTGGTCCAGTCGGGGCGCGAGGGGGAATTCGCCGAGGCCGGGCCGCTCGTCGCGGTGCCGGACGTGCTCCGCGCGATGGAGGATCTGGGCCGCGCGGCCCGGGCCCGCAGCACGGGCCGGATCGTCGCCGTCACCGGCTCGGTCGGCAAGACGGGCACCAAGGAGGCACTTCGCCTGGTCCTGTCGCGCTTCGGCGAGACGCATGCCGCCGCCGCCTCCTTCAACAACCATTGGGGCGTGCCGCTGACCCTCGCCCGCATGCCGCGCTCGACCGCCTTCGGCGTCTTCGAGATCGGCATGAACCATCCGGACGAGATCGTGCCGCTCACCGCCATGGTGCGCCCGCACGCCGCCATCGTGACGACGGTCGAGCCGGTCCATATCGCCCATTTCAAGGCGATCCAGGGCATCGCCGACGCCAAGGGCGAGATCTTCTCCGGCCTCGAGGCCGGCGGCGTCGCGATCCTGCCGCGCGACAATCCGCATTTCGAGCGCCTCGCAGCCCATGCCATGGCTTCGCGGGCCGGCCGCATCCTCTCCTTCGGCGAGAGCGAGGGGGCGGATGTGCGGGCCTTGCGCATCGCCGCCGGCCCCGACGCCTCCGAGGTCGAGGCGAGCGTGCTCGGCCGCCCCCTCTCCTACCGGATCGGCACGGCCGGCCGGCACGTCGCGCTCAACTCGCTGGCCGTCCTCGCCTGCGCCGCCGCCTTCGGCCTCGACGTCGAGGAGGCGGCCTCGGCCTATGCCACCCTCGCCCCACCCGAGGGCCGGGGCGAGCGCATCGCTCTCGCCAAGGACGGCGCGCCCTTCCTCCTCGTCGACGAGAGCTTCAACGCCAATCCCGCCTCGATGCGCGCGGCCTTGGCGACGCTCGCCCTGATCGAGGTTCCGGCGGGCGGGCGGCGCATCGCCGTCCTCGCCGACATGGGGGAACTCGGCGAGACGGGCCCCGCCGCCCATCGCGGGCTCGCCCATGCGGTCGCGACCTCGGGCGCCGACCTCGTCTTCGCGGCCGGCCCGCTCATGCAGGGGCTCTGGGACGAATTGCCCGAGCGCCTGCGCGGGCGGCACGCCGCCCATGCCTCCGAGCTTCACGACGTCGTGGCCGAGGCGGTCGGCCCCGGCGACGTCGTCATGGTCAAGGGCTCGAAAGCGACCCTCGTCTCGAAGGTCGCCGCCCATCTCAAATCGCGCTTCGGCGCCGGCGAGGGCGCGGCCCCGCAGGCCGCAGGCGCCCGGAGCTGACATGCTGGCCTTCCTGGCGGAATTCGCCGAATATTTCAGCCCGCTCAACGTCTTCCGCTACATCACGTACCGGACGGCGGGAGCGGTCGCGACCTCGCTGTTCTTCGTCTTCTGGCTCGGGCCGGCGGCGATTTCCTCGCTGCGCATCCGCCAGGGCAAGGGCCAGCCGATCCGCACCGACGGGCCGCAATCGCATATCCTGACCAAGCGCGGCACGCCCACCATGGGCGGGCTGATGATCCTCGCCGGCTTCCTCGCCTCGACGCTGCTCTGGGCCGATCCGCGCAACCTCTATGTCTGGGTCGTGCTCTTCGTGACGCTGAGCTTCGGCGGGATCGGCTTCTATGACGACTATCTGAAGGTCAGCAAGCAGACCCATGCGGGCTTCTCCAGCCGGGGCCGCCTCCTGCTCGAGCTTGCGGTCGCGCTCCTCGCCTGCGCGGCGATCGCGCTGATCGCGCCGCCCGGCCTCTCCAACAAGCTGTCGCTTCCCTTCGCCAAGGAGCTGATGATCGATTTCGGCTGGTTCTACCTGATCTTCGGCGCCATCGTGATCATCGGCGCGGGGAACGCGGTGAACTTCACCGACGGGCTCGACGGGCTCGCCATCGTGCCGGTCATGATCGCCGCCGGCACCTTCGGCTTCGTGGCCTATCTCGCCGGCAACGCCATCTTCGCCAACTATCTCCAGATCCGCTTCGTGCCCGGCACGGGCGAGCTTGC
>NZ_DAOLAJ010000002.1:0-47858 GCF_035325185.1 Enterovirga sp.
GGAACATCAACGTTCAACTCCATCCGCGAAAGGTGTGGTCAAGGCTCCGCTTACGATGAACCCGTGGGGCGTGAGACTTCTGAGCGTGTTCAGTCTGCGCCCGTATCTGTACGCGCTGACGAAGCTCGCGAAGTGGGTTTCGAATTGATGGTGGGTGTCGTAGTGGAAGCGCTTGACGGTGGCTTCCTCGATGGTCCGGCTCATCCGCCCGACCTGACCGCTGGTCCATCCGCGCAGAAGCTGCTCGGCGTCTCGCGCCGTCTTGCCGAGCTTGGTCAAAAGCTCCAGGAACTCGGCTGTCAACCCTCCGATACCTGGGCCGCGACATGAGCACGCCAGTTGCTGGGCGTCGTACCCGACCAGCGGCGGAATGCGCGCGTAAATGCCGCCGGCTCCGAGAAGTGGAGTGCCGCCGCGATTTCGACCAGCCGCAGGTCGGTATCTTCCAATAGCTGACACGCGATTCCGAAGCGGATTTCATCTGCGACGCTCTTGAAGGTGGTCCCTTCGGCTTTCAGGCGACGATTGAGGGTCCGCCGATGCACCGACAGGAGTTCTGCCATCTCGGAGGAGGAGCTTCTGGCATTGAGGAACTCAGCTCGCAGGAGCCGTCGCATTTCGTCCTTCAAATCCGCCGGACAGCTATGCTCCCATTCTGCAATCTGGAACTCCAATGCACGACGGATCACCGGGTCGGCGCCTTCGACGGAATGCTTCAAATATTCGGCAGGAAAGACGAGCGCTGCGACCTCCTGGTTGAACCGAACAGGCGCGCGAAAAAGCTGGCGATACGGTTCCGGATCGATCGGCGGTCTGCGCGGAAGCAGCACTTCGGTGATCTCGAGTCGGGGTCCGCCAAGCTCCCGCAAGATCTGACAAGCCGTCGCAAGCGCTCCGTCGAGGATCTGGATCGCGCCGGTGCAAGTGGGATGGTAAAGCAAGTAGCTGAGGAGAGCCACGTCACCGTCGACATCCAGCTGTGTCACCGCGGTGCGGTTCTGCACGCGCAGATGGGAATTCATGTTCCGCAACGCATCGCCGATCGTTTCGGAATGCCGCATGAGCGCTCCCACCGCCCTCAGCGATTTGAGCGTCGATCGCCGTCCGACGAGCAGGCCGAGATGCGAGCAGTGCGTCCGCTCGACGCCGAGGCGAAGCAGCTTTCCAAGGGCACTCAGTGAAACGAGACTATCCGCGTGATCGAAAAGACTTGGATCCAACTCCGCTCCTTCGATCACACGTTCCGGGTCACAGCCGAGTTCCGATAGAATCGGACAGATCTCCCTGGCAACTCCAAGATGAATGAAGCCCGAAGGAGCAGCCCGCTCGACGGTCGCGTCCCCGGCAAGTCCGGGCGAAGGCGCGGGCTGGGTGCGCACTTCCACGACATCCTCCAGCCCTACTCCCGGCCGAAGCCAATCTGCGCCTGCGTCAGGAGGGTATCAAGAGCGGATTTCGTCTCATGAACGAAGCGCAAGCGGTCGCTTTCCCAGGGCGATCGGGTGAAGCGCCTTGCCGGACGGCTTTCGATCCGTGTCGCGTTCGGTCAAGCATGGCCTGCCGCAGACGCGAGACACCCTGTTCATGCAGTCGCCTCGCGCCGAATCGCACGGCCATGATCGCTCGTCGCCAGGACGATGGTCCGTCATCACGGGAGTTGCGTGATGTCGTCGACGAAATTATTCAGGAAGCTGCGATCAGGCCCCTCGCTCGGGTGGCTCGCGCTTTGGAGGCGGTCGTGGAACGATGCAAGGCGGCGGGCCACGATCCGGGGAGCCCAATCGACATGGCGGCCGCTCGCCTGCGGAGCGCGCCCGGACTCGAATAGACTCGGGCGCAGACAATAAGCTGCAAGCATTGTTTCGAAGCTTGCTTGCCGGATTTTATGTTCAAGCAACGGGCGGGCTCGTCGTTCTCGCTGCTTGCATACGAAATGAAGACGCATGATACGCTCGTTGATCCTCGGCGCGCTCCTTCTGGGCCTGCCTTTCGCGGCCGCCGCGCAGGCCCCTGCCGGGCCTGTCCCGGTGGGAACCGTCCTGGCACGGCGGGAGGCGATCGGAAAAACCGCTGATTTCGTCGGCCGCGTGGAAGCGGTCCAGCGGGTCGACGTCCGCGCCAGGGTCAGCGGCTGGCTGGAGGCGATCCTGTTCAAGGACGGCCAGAAGGTCGCGAAGGGAACGCCGCTCTACAAGATCGAGCGCGGGCAGTTCCAGGCGGCGCTCGGCCAGGCGCAGGGCGCCCTGCTGCGCGCGAAGGCCGCGCGGGAACTGACGATCATCCAGCTGGACCGCGCGGAAGAGCTGTATCGCCGGCAGGCGGGAACGGCCGTCGCGCGCGACCAGGCCAAGGCGGCGGACGAGCAGGCCCAGGGGCAGATCCTGTCGGATCAGTCGGCCCTGCAAACGGCGCAGATCAATCTCGACTATACGACGATCTCCTCCCCGATCGACGGGCAGGTCGGCCGCACGCTCGTCACGGTCGGCAACGTCGTCGGTCCCGACAGCGGCGTGCTGACCACGATCGTCAGCATCGATCCGATGTATGTCAGCTTTCCGGTCAGCCAGCGCGATTTCCTCCAGGCCCAGCGAAGCGGCGAGGGGGACGCCTCCAAGATCAAGATCAGGCTCCGCTTCGTCGACGGAACCGAATATCCCGAACTGGGGCAGGTCGATTTCGTGAACGTCAATGTCGACCGGGCGACCGACACCATTCTCGTGCGCGGAACGGTTCCGAACAAAAAGGGCCAGCTGGTCGACGGGCAGTTCGCCCGCGTGCAATTGCTGATCGGGGAGCCTCAGCAGAAGGTCGTCATCCCGCAGAGCGCGCTGCTCGCCGACCAGGGCGGCGTCTATGTGTTCGTCGTCGAGGACGGCAAGGCGGTCGTGCGCCGCGTCAAGCCGGGCGGCGAGCACGGCACCGACGTGATCATCGACAGCGGCCTCGAAGGCGGCGAGCAGGTGATCGTCGAGGGCCTCCAGGCGCTGCGGCCGGGCGCTCCGGTCACCGCGCGGCCCGTGGCCGGCTCGCTCGAGCGGAGATAGCGCATGCTTTCCTCGCTCTTCGTCGACCGGCCGCGCCTTGCGATCGTCATCGCCGTCGTCACCTCGATCGCCGGCCTCCTGGCGCTCCTGGCCCTCCCCATCGCGCAATACCCGGACATCGTCCCGCCGCAGGTCTCGGTGACGACCTTCTATCCCGGCGCGAATTCCGGGGTCGTCGAGGCGACCGTCGCGCAGCCGATCGAGGCGCAGGTCGTCGGCGTCGACAAGATGATCTACATGAAGAGCGTGAGCGGCGACGACGGCAGCTATACGCTGACGGCCTCTTTCGAGCTGGGCACCGATCCCGATCTCAACGCCGTCAACGTGAACAACAGGGTCCAGGTGGCCCTGGCGAGCCTGCCGAACGAGGTGCAGCGCCAGGGCGTCACGGTGAAGAAGAAGTCCTCCGCGCTGCTCGGCGTCGTGGTCCTCTCCTCGCCGAAGCAGACGCACGATCCGCTGTTCCTGTCGAACTACGTCACGATCAACCTCCTCGATGCCGTCAAGAGCACGCCGGGCGTCGGCGACGCCTCGCTCTGGGGGCCGCAGGACTACGCCATCCGCGCCTGGGTCGAGACGGACCGCCTGACGGGGCTCAACCTCACGACCGGGGACGTCATTTCCGCCATCCAGGGCCAGAACGTCCAGGCGGCGGTCGGCCGGATCGGCGCGAGGCCGAGCGCCGACGACACGCAGTTGCAGCTCAACATCCAGACCAAGGGACGCCTGACCTCGCCGGAGGAGTTCGGCCAGATCATCCTGAGGACCAATACGGACGGCTCGATCCTGCGCCTGAAGGACGTCGCGCGGCTGGAGCTCGGCGCGGCCAATCTCGACCGGGTGACGCGCCTCAACGGCAGCCCGGCCGCGGCCCTCGCGATCTACCAGTCTCCCGGCGCGAACGCGATCTCGACGCTCAACGCCATCCGGGCCAAGCTCCAGGAGATCGAGAAGCGCTTCCCGGAAGACCTGACCTGGAAGATCACCTACGATCCGACCACCTTCGTCACCTCGACCATCCACGAGGTCCAGAAGACCCTCGTCGAAGCCTTCGTGCTCGTCGTGATCGTCGTCTTCCTGTTCCTGGGCAGCCTGCGCGCCAGCCTGATTCCGATGCTGGCGGTTCCCGTCAGCCTGATCGGCAGCTTCATCGCGCTCAAGGCCGTCGGCTATTCCGCCAACACGGTGTCGCTGCTCGCGCTCGTCCTGTCGATCGGCATCGTCGTCGACGACGCCATCGTCGTGGTCGAGAACGTCGAGCGGGTCATGGAGGAGAATCCCGAGATGTCGCCCGCCGAGGCGACGAAGCACGCGATGCGCGAGATCACCGCGCCCGTCATCGCGATCACGCTGGTCCTGCTCTCCGTCTTCGTGCCGATCGGCTTCATTCCGGGCATCTCGGGCGAATTGTTCCGGCAATTCGCCGTGACCGTCTCGGTCGCCATGCTGTTTTCGGCGGTCAACGCCCTCACTCTCTCTCCGGCGCTCTGCGCCATCCTCCTGCGGCGCCACGCCGGGCCCAAGCACGGCATCATGGCCCGCGTCTCGGGGGGCATCGACTGGGTCCGCGACCAGTACGGAGCGGGCGTCGCGCGCCTCGTCCGCCTCTCGATCGTCGGCCTCGTCCTGGTGGCGGCCTCAGGAGCCGGAACGGCCCTCCTGGCGCGCCAGACGCCGACCGGCTTTCTGCCGGAAGACGACCAGGGAGCGCTGTTCGTCCTCCTGAACCTGCCCGGGGGTGCCTCCGTCAACCGCACGGAGGAGCTGGTCCGCAAGGCGGAGGAGGTTCTGAGAGGCGACCCGGCGGTGGAGGATTTCACGAGCGTCGTCGGCCTGAACTTCATCGACAGCTATTCCCAGCCCAACGCCGCCTTCGTCGTCGTCACGCTGAAGCCCTTCGAGGAGCGCCGGGCCGCTCATCTGGGGGCCCGCGAGACGATGGCGCGCCTCGGCGCGCAGTTCCGCCAGATCCCCGGAGGGCAGGTGATCCCCTTCGCGCCTCCCCCGATCATCGGCCTCGGGACGGGCGGCGGCTTCACCTACGTTCTCCAGGACCTGCGCGGAGGCGACCCGAAGGTCATGGCGCAGGCCCTGCGCGGCCTCATCGTCGCGGCCAACCAGGAGCCCAGGCTCCGCAGCGTGTTCAGCACCTTCTCCGCGACCAATCCGTCGATCTATCTCGACATCGATCGCGACAAGGTGCAGATCCTCGACGTTCCGCTTTCCTCCGTCTTCCAGGCGTTGCAGGCTTCGCTCGGCGGCTATTTCGTCAACAACACGAACCTCTACGGACGCACCTGGCAGGTGCAGGTCCAGGCCGAGGCGCGCGACCGGGCCAGCATCGACGACATCTACCGCATCAACGTCCGCAACACGCGCGGCGAGATGGTGCCCATGCGCAGCCTCGCGGAAGCGCGCGTCGTCGTCGGGCCGCCCGCCCTCATCCGCTACAACAACCTGCGCGCCGTGACGGTGCAGGGCAATCCCGCGCCCGGCGTGTCGTCGGGACAGGCGCTGCAGGCCATGGAGGAGGTCGCGGCCAAGGCCCTGCCGGCCGGGTTCAAGGGAGAATGGACCGACACGGCCTTCCAGGAGAAGCGCGCGGAAGGCAAGACGGCGATCATCCTCGGCTTCGCCGTCCTCTTCGCCTATCTGTTCCTGGTCGCGCTCTACGAGAGCTGGACGATTCCGGTCCCGGTGCTGCTGTCGGTCGCGGTCGGGGTCCTGGGCGCGTTCATCGGGATGCTGCTCGGCGGGCTGACGCTCGACCTCTACGCGCAGATCGGCATGGTGGTCCTGATCGGCCTTGCGGCGAAGAACGGCATCCTGATCGTCGAGTTCGCCAAGGAGCAGCGCGAGAAGGGCGTGCCGCTTCTCGAGGCGGCGATCGAAGGCGCGCGGCTGCGCTTCCGGCCGGTCATGATGACGTCCTTCGCCTTCATCCTGGGCCTGTTTCCGCTCGTCCGGGCATCGGGGGCTTCCGAGTTGGCGCGCCGCAACGTCGGCACGCCGGTCTTCGGCGGCATGATCCTGGCATCGGTCCTCGGGATCTTTGTGATCCCGCCGCTTTACGTGACGTTCCAAGCCCTCCGGGAGCGCCTGCGGCCCTCCCTCGTCAAGGGGCCGCGGCAAATGCCGGACGAGCCCGGCCGCCACGGCGAGCAGTCGGCATGACCTTCGCCGAGGCGGTGCTCTCGTCTTATGAAATAGTATAAATCGTCTTTAGCTATCGATGCTGGCAGCTTCGGATTTCTTCCTGTAGAAACGTCCAGTGCAGGAGTGCAAACATGAGCGGAAAGACCATGACTTCGGCTGAAAGCCTCGATGACAGCTTCATGTCCGTCAGCGATCTCAAGGCTTATCTGACGGAGCGGGATGCGGCGAAAGCGAGCCAGGCGGTCGACGCGCTGTCGCGGGTGGACAAGGCGCGTCAGGAATACATCAAGCGCCTTTCGCAAAGGATCGATATCACGGACGAGCGAATTCATCGCCTGCTCCGCAACGCCAAGGCAGCGGCGGAGCGCGGGGAGCGTGAAGTCCTGATCGGGCGCTTCCCGGTCGATCTCTGCACGGATCGCGGACGGGCGATCAACAACGCCGAGCCCGACTGGCCGAAGACGCTGACAGGTCTGCCGGAGCAGGTCTACGAAGTCTGGAAGGAAAAGCTTCAACCGCTCGGCTATCGCCTCAAGGCCCTCATCGTCGAATGGCCGCAGGGTCTGCCGGGCGAGGCGGGCATGTTTCTCACCTGGCCGGACCTGCGGGATCAATAGCCTGCCGTTCCGAGCGCGCGAGGGTTTCATGGGCAAGGCACATACCGGCGATGGCGGGGCCGGCGAATGCATGAAACGCAAAGCCTACGAGCGCGAGCTCGCGAAGCTCCATTGCGAGCTCGTCAAGCTTCAGGACTGGGTTCGTCACGAAGGCAAGAAAGTCTGCATCGTCTTCGAAGGCCGCGACGGGGCGGGAAAGGGCGGTGCGATCAAGGCGATCACCGAACGGGTCAGCCCGCGGACGTTTCGCGTGATCGCCTTGCCGACGCCGAGCGATCGCGAGAAATCGCAGATGTTCCTGCAACGCTACGTGCCGCACCTTCCGGCGGCGTCGGAAGTCGTGATCTTCGATCGAAGCTGGTACAATCGAGCTGGCGTCGAGCGTGTGATGGGCTTTTGCACCGAGAGGCAGGCCGAGAACTTTCTCCTGGCGATCCCCGAGGTCGAAAAGTCGATGGTCGACTCGGGCATCATTCTCCTGAAGTACTGGCTGGAGGTGAGCCAGGAGGAGCAGACACGCCGGCTCGAAGCGCGGCTGGTCGATCCACGGAAGACGTGGAAGCTGTCGCCGATGGACCTGAAATCCTATTCCCGGTGGTATGATTACTCGCGCGCCCGCGACGAGATGTTCCAGCGAACCGACACGAGCTGGGCGCCCTGGCGCATCGTGAGGTCCGACGACAAGCGGCGGGCACGGCTCAATATCATTAGCGACCTTCTGTCGCGCATTCCATACGAGCAGGTTCCGCGCAAGGATATTCAACTGCCCAAGCGCGATAAAAAGCACGGCTACGAGGAGCCGGACTATCGCCTCAAGTACATCCCCGATATTTTCTAAGGCAATTCATGGACATGATGAATGAAACGCAATACCGCTAGAAATCTTTCATCCGAACTTGTCGTGACCGCCTAAGCGCGATAAGAAACATGGCTGCGAGGCGCCGGGCTATTGCCTTGAATGCATCCCTGAGATTTCTAGGATAACGCACGATTATGTCGAGTGAAAACACGATGCCGCTGGGCGGCCCCTTGTCCGGGCTTGTCGCGGCGGCGACCGAATACATGATCGATGCAGGGCAGCGGAGCGTGCTGTTCCTGGACGTCCTGCGCCGGCGCGGCGACCAGTACCGGGAGCATGTCGCCCAGACCGCGCCGCATGTTCTCCAATATTCCGCCGAGCTGGTGATGGACGGGCGCAAGCTGGACGAGCCGGTCAATTACGTATTGGTGCGAATTATTCCGCCCGAGGGTGTCGAAATCGACCCCGCGCGGCGTCCGTTCGTCGTGGTCGATCCGCGCGCGGGCCACGGTCCGGGCATCGGCGGCTTCAAGGCCGACAGCGAGATCGGCGTGGCGATGAATGCGGGCCATCCCTGCTATTTCGTCGGCTTTCTCCCGGAGCCCATGCCCGGGCAGACCATCGAGCGCATCGCCCGCGCCGAGGCCCGGTTCATCGAGGAGGTGATCGCCCGCCATCCGCAGGCGGACGGCAAGCCCTGCGTCATCGGAAACTGCCAGGCCGGCTGGGCGATCATGATCCTGGCCTCCCTGCGCCCGGAACTGTTCGGGCCGCTCATCATCGCCGGCGCCCCTCTCGCCTATTGGGCCGGTGTCCACGGCAAGAATCCGATGCGCTATTCCGGCGGCCTGCTGGGGGGAAGCTGGCTGACCGCCCTCGCCAGCGACCTCGGAGCCGGCAAGTTCGACGGCGCCTGGCTCGTGCAGAACTTCGAGGGCCAGAACCCGTCGAACACGCTCTGGACCAAGCAATACAATGTCTATTCGAACGTCGACACCGAGGCGAACCGCTATCTCGAATTCGAGCGCTGGTGGGGCGGCCATGTCAATTTGAACGCCGAGGAAATCCAGTTCATCGTCGACGAACTGTTCGTCGGCAACAATCTCGCCGCCGGAACGATCAAAATGTCCGACGGGCAGGCGGTCGATTTGCGCCACATCAGGTCGCCGATCGTGGTGTTCTGCTCCGAAGGAGACAACATCACGCCGCCGCAGCAGGCGCTGGATTGGATCCTCGACCTCTACGCCGATATCGACGAAATCAGGGCCTACGGACAGACGATCGTCTATACGATTCACCCGAGCGTCGGCCATCTCGGGATCTTCGTCTCGGGCGGCGTGGCCAGGAAGGAGCATGCGGAGCTTTCCAGCAATATCGACCTGATCGACGTGCTGCCGCCGGGCCTCTACGAAGCCACCTTCGAAAAGAAGGGCGGCGACACCAGAAACTCCGATCTCGTCGCCGGCCAGTGGGTGATGCGGTGCGAGGCCCGGACGCTGGACGATATCCGAGCCCTCGGCGGCAATTCGCCCGAGGACGAGCGGCGTTTCGCCACCGCCAAGCGCGTGTCGGAGAAGAACCTCGCCGCCTATCAGAGATACGTTCAGCCCTGGATCAAGGGCCTGGTTGCGCCGCAAATGGCCGCGTGGATGCATCAGATGCATCCGCTTCGCCTTCAGTACGAGGCCATCAGCAGTCAAAATCCATGGATGTCGGCAGTGAGGTCGGCCGCGGAGCAGATCAAGGAGAACCGCAAGCCGGTTTCGCAGGACAATCCCTTCCTGGCCTTCCAGGAGCAGGTTTCCAAGCAGGTCGTGCACGCGCTGGATAGCTGGCGCGACGCGCAGGAAGCGTTGAGCGAGACGGTTTTTCTCAACGTCTACGGCTCGCCGGCCCTTCAGGCCGCCGTCGGGATCGATCCGAATTCCGAGCCGTCGCGCCGGCGGGAGATGTCGGCCGAGCACCGGGCCTTGCTCGAAAAACGGATCGCCGAATTGAAGGCCAAGACGGGCGAGGGCGGTCTTCGGGAGGCGGCCCTGCGGGCCTTGCTTTACGTCGGATCGGCGAGGGGAATGGTCGACGAGCGCAGCGTCGAGGCGTTGCGCGAAGTTTACCGCAAGCTCAGCGGGCCGCGATTGACGCTGCCGGAGTTCAAGATGCTGGCGCGCGAGCAGTTCTTCATGCTCCTGCTCGACCGGGACGGGGCTTTGGCCGCCATCCCGAAGCTGTTGCCGGACGATGCCGATCAGCGCCGCGCCGCCTTCGATGCCGTGCGCCACGTGCTCTCCGCGAGCGCCGAGATCACGGGCGAGCCCGCCCGGCGTTTCCGGCGCGTGGCCGAGCTGTTCGGTGTCGATGCGCCTGACGAAGAGAGGAAGGCGGCCGACCCCGCCCGTCCTGCTCGTGGGGCGAAAGTCTCGTAGAGCCGGCTGGAGGAAGCAGCGCGATGTCGGTCGATGCCGTCGAACCTCGATCTTCGAGCAAATAGGATCGCCTGATCGCACAGCATATTCTGTCACCGATCAGGTCCGAGACATAACCTCCAGATGAACGCGGGTGCCATGATTCCTGTATTTCCGGATATTCAAACCGCCCTCAAGGGAAAGAAAGGTCTGGTTGTCGGCATCGCCAACGACCAATCCATCGCCTGGGGCTGCGCAAGGGCGTTTCGCGCGCTCGGCGCCGACCTCGCGGTCACCTACCTCAACGACCGTGCCAAAAAGCATGTCGAGCCGCTGGCGCAGGAGCTGGAGGCGCCGATCTTCATGCCGCTCGACGTCATGACGGAGGGGCAGACGGAGCAGGTCTTCGAGCGGATCGCCCAGGAATGGGGTCAGCTCGACTTCCTGCTGCACTCGATCGCCTTCTCTCCGAAGGAAGCGCTGCACGGCCGCGTGGTGGATGTCGGCCGCGAGGGTTTCCTCAAGACGATGGACGTCTCCTGCTGGTCGTTCATCCGGATGGCCCATTTGGCCGAGCCGCTGATGAAGAACGGCGGAACGATGTTCACAATGACCTATTACGGCAGCCAGATGGTGGTCGAGAACTACAACATCATGGGCGTCGCGAAAGCGGCGCTCGAATCGGCCGTCCGGTACATGGCCGCGGAACTCGGCCCGAAAGGGATCCGCGTGCATGCGATCTCGCCCGGCCCGCTGGCGACCCGGGCCGCATCCGGCATCCCCGAATTCGACGAACTGATGGACAAGGCGCAATCGAAGGCCCCGGCGCGCAGCCTCGTCAGCATCGACGACGTCGGCAAGGCCACGGCCTTCCTGGCCCTCGACGGAGCCAAGCTGATCACGGGTGGCGTCCTCTATATCGATGGCGGATACCACATCATCGACTGATGTTCTTCTTCGATCGAGATATGTGCCGACCCTCCATTTCGGTTGGGGGCACTCTCTTGGAACGATCGATTTGTTGCTCCTGCAAGGAAAAATGATGATGGGAAGGGGTTTCAAGGCCGCGATGCTGGCATTGGCGGCCGGGCTGCTCATGGGGGCTCCGGCCTCGGCGCAGACGTCGTCGCTGGGGCGGCCGAATGCGTCGATCCGCATCCAGCAGCTTCAGGTGGCCTTCATCGGGTCGGGGGCGCTGGGCGGTGGGACGGTCACCTATCGCGGCCGAACCTATCCCATCACTGTCGGCGGCCTCGGCGTCGGCGGGATGGGTGCGTCGAAGCTCACCGCGACGGGCACTGTCTACGGCCTGAGCCGGCTCGAGGATCTGGCCGGTCCCTACCTCCAGATCCGCGCGGGCTGGGCCCTGGGAGATGCCGGACGCGGCCGGCTCTGGCTGCGCAACGACAAGGGGGTGACCTTGCGTCTCGCGACGCGCCGGCAGGGCTTGCAACTCGCAACGGGTGCCGATGCCGTCGTGATCGACTTCAAGCATTGACGGCTCGGGCCGGCCCGCGCGGCCGCGAGAACTGGCGGCCAGGGTGTCCCCGGCGTGAGCAAGGCGGGGACGTCGTTCGGGAAACCGTACCCGAAGGGAATGTGAATTCGTGCGCCCGTTCGGACCTCCGTAGAAGCTGCCGGTGTCGTTGACGGCCTCTCTGAACAAGAGCATCGTCGACTGTAATCACCGAGGGGGGCGACGATGTCGTGGATCGGAGCCTTGCCGGGGCTCAATACGCTGCGCCGGTATGAAGCGGCGTGGATACGCCATGACATTGTTGCAGGACTCGTCTTGGCTACGATGCTGGTGCCGACCGGCATCGCTTACGCAGTCGCTTCGGGCCTGCCGGGTATCAACGGACTCTACGCGACAATCGTTCCGTTGCTGGTCTATGCGCTGTTCGGCCCCAGCCGCATCCTCGTCCTGGGCCCGGATTCCTCACTTGCCGCCATCATCCTTGCCGTCGTGCTTCCGTTGTCGGGCGGGGATCCGCAACGGGCGGTCAATCTGGCGGCTGCGATGGCGGTCGTCTCCGGGCTGGTCTGCATTCTGGCCGGCGCCGCGCGCCTCGGCTTCGTCACCGAGCTTCTCTCGAAGCCGATCCGCTACGGCTATATGAACGGAATAGCGCTGGCGGTTCTCATCAGCCAGTTCCCTAAGCTTTTCGGTTTTTCGATCGATGGCGACGGACTCCTGGGAAATATCTGGGACACCGGCGAGGCCATTCTGAGCGGCAGGGTGAACTGGACGACATTCGCGGTGGGCGCCTCGACCTTGGCCGTCATCCTGCTGCTCAGGCGCAGCAAGCGCGTGCCGGGCATTCTGATCGCCGTCGTCGGGGCGACCGTCATCGTCGGAGCGCTGGATTTGGCGTCGCGCGCCGGCGTGGCGGTTCTTGGCCCTCTGCCGCGCGGATTGCCGGCCTTCGCGGTTCCCTGGATCGCCACCACCGATATCGTGCAGGTCGTGCTCGGGGGCCTGGCCGTCGCCCTGGTGTCTTTCGCCGATACCAGCGTGCTGTCGCGGACTTATGCCGCCCGCACGCGCACTCATGTCGATGCGAACCAGGAGATGGTGGGGCTCGGGGCTGCCAATCTCGCGGCCGGATTGTTCCAGGGCTTCCCCGTCAGCAGCAGTTCGTCCCGCACTCCCGTGGCTGAGGCTGCAGGGGCGCAAACGCAGCTCACCGGAATCGTGGGGGCGCTGGCGCTCGTCCTGTTGCTATTGGCCGCCCCCAACCTCCTGGAGCATCTTCCGAGCAGCGCCCTGGCTGCGGTCGTCATCGCCGCAGCGATCGGATTGATCGAAGTTGCCGATCTGCTTCGAATCTACCGCATTCAGGCCTGGGAGTTCTGGCTCTCCGTCATCTGCTCGGTAGGGGTCGCCGTATTGGGGGCGATCCCGGGGATCGGCCTCGCCGTCGTGATCGCGGTCATCGAGTTCCTGTGGGATGGCTGGCGTCCGCACTCGGCGATTTTGGGCCGGGCCGAAGGCGTCGAGGGGTTCCATGACATCACGCGCTATCCCGATGCCGAGCAAATAGCGGGCCTGGTCTTGTTCCGGTGGGATGCCCCCTTGTTCTTCGCCAATGCGGAACTGTTCAAGGCGCGGGTTCTGGAGGCGGCAGCGGCTTCGCCGACGCCGGCGCGCTGGCTGGTCGTGACCGCGGAGCCCGTGACCAGTGTCGATGTCACCGCGGCAGATATGCTGGATGAATTGGACGGCGATTTGAAGAATATGGGCGTTGAGTTGTGCTTCGCCGAGATGAAGGATCCAGTGAAGGACAAGCTCAGAAGATTCGGCCTGTTTCCACAATTTGGAGAGAGTCGATTTTTTCCAACGATCGATTCAGCTGTCAGGAAATATTTAAATATATCATGATATATTTGTAAGTGCAGGTGATGCGGAGGTCGCGCCGGCTTGGCCGGGCGCCCGCGGCAAGGAGGTCAATAGACCGCCGGCGTCACGACCCAGATGAGATCGACCGGCTGTTCCCCGATACACCAGAAGCGGGCCATCTTGGTGGCCGCGAAGGCGAAGCTGTCTCCGGGCGCGAGCACATATTCCCTCCCCTCGACCTCGAGGCCGAGCGTGCCCGAGACGACGACCCCGCATTTCGAGCCGCTCTCGTTGTTGTAGGGCTGGTCGCCCGAGGAGCCACCCGGCTGGACGAGGATTCGCAGCATCTGGATGCCCGGGACCGAATCCGGCGACAGCAGCTCCTTCGTCATGCCTTTCGGCCCGATGGTCATGACGCGCCGCCCTCCGGCCCGCACGACCACATCCTCGTGATCGCCGTCCGGGACGTCGAAGAGCCAGCCCACCGGCATGTCGAGCGCCGCGCAGACCTGGCGCAGGGATTTCAGCGACGGCGTCGTGACGCCCCGCTCGATCTGGCTCAGAAGCCCGATCGAGATTTCCGCCTTGTCCGCCACCTCCTGGAGGGAGCGGCCCTTGATCGAGCGGCGGAGGCGGAGCTTGCGCCCGATCCCGTCATCCGGGCCGCTCTCGGGGAGCGACACCACGTTTTGTCCCTGACGTGCCACGCGTCCGCGTCTCCGCCTGCTGCCTTAGCGATCTTCGCCCAGCTTTATATCAGAAATGAAAATTTCAGGCACTCTTTTCAATCCTATTGCAATATGGGCGGATATCTGCTTCCGTAGTTGAAACCGCGATCGGATGGGAACATGCGCGTCGGAATCGAGGTCGGGGGAACCTTCACGGATCTGGTCGCCGTCGACGGGTCACGCGTCGAGGTGGTCAAGGTTCCGAGCACGCCGGGTAGTCCCGAGATCGGCGCCTTCAACTCGTTGCAGGCGGCCGGAATAGAGGCGGCGGGCGTCACCGACCTCGTCCACGGCTCGACGGTCGCCACCAACGCGATCCTCGAGCGCAAGGGCGCGAGCGTCGCCTTCGTTACTACGAGGGGCTTCCGCGACATCCTGTTCTTCCAGCGGCACGACCGCCGCAACATCTACGATCTGCGCTACAAGAAACCCGCTCCGCCGCTCCGCCGCAAGGACTGTCTCGAAGTCTCCGAGCGGGTGGATTCGCATGGCGACGTCGTGCTGCCGCTCGACGAGTCCGAAATCCTGCGCGACCTGATCCCCCGCCTCGCCGCGGGCGGCTATCAGGCCGTCGCCGTCTGCCTTCTCTCCGCCTATGTCGCGCCGGCCCACGAGGCGCGGGTGAAGGAGCTGATCAACGCGGCGCTGCCGAAGGTCCAGGTCGCCTGCTCCCACGAGGTCGCGAGCGAATTCCGTGAATATGAGCGCGCGACGACGACCGTCCTCTCGGCCTATGTCCAGCCCGTGATCGACGGCTATCTCGCCCGGTTCGAGGCGACGCTCGCCAAGGCCGGCTTCGCCGGCGGGTTCTCGGTCATGCAATCGAATGGCGGGCGGCTTCCGGCCGCCGCCATGCGCCGGAACTCGATCACGGCCCTGTTCAGCGGCCCGGCCGCCGGCGTCGTCGGCGCAATCCGGCAGGCCGAGCGCTCGAACGCGAAGAACCTCATCACCTTCGACATGGGCGGCACCTCGACCGACGTCTGTCTCGTCGTCGACGGCGTGCCCTCCGTCTCGCCGGAGACGGAGGTGGACGGCCTGCCCATCCGCACCCCCGTCCTCGATATCGTCACGGTCGGCGCCGGCGGCGGTTCGCTCGTCTGGATCGACGATGGCGGCATGCTGCGGGTCGGTCCCCGCAGCGCCGGCGCGACGCCCGGCCCCGCCTGCTACGGTCGCGGCGGCACGCAGCCCACCGTCACCGACGCCCATGTCGTGCGCGGCACCATCCGGGCCGACGCCTTCCTCGGCGGGACGATGACGCTCGATGTCGAGAAGGGGCACAAGTCTTTCGAGGAGGTCGCAGCCAGGCTCGGCATCTCGGTGCGCGATGCCGCCGCGGCCGCGATCCGGCTCGCCGTCGCCAATATCGTGCGCGCCGTCCAGCTCGTCTCGACCGAGCGCGGCCGCGATCCGCGCAACTACGCGCTCCTGCCCTTCGGCGGCGCCGGGCCGCTCCTCGCCGCCGAGATCGCCGAGGAGCTCGGCTGCCGCGAGATCGTGGTGCCGCCCAATCCCGGCGTGATCTCCGCCTTCGGCCTCCTCGCCGCCGATTATGTCCGCGTCGCGAGCGTGACGCGCCGCACGGCGCTCTCGGACGAGGCGCCGGCCATGCTGCGCGAGGAGTTCCAGCGCTTCCGCGAGCGGGCCGAGGCGGAGTTCCGCGCGCTCGGCCTCGACGGCGCGCTCTCCTTCGAGCTGACCGCCGAGATGCGCTTCGTCGGGCAGGCTTTCGAGATCCCGGTCGAGATCGATCCGGCGCGGCTCGCGGGCCTGCGGCCCTCCGATCTCGCCGACGAGTTCAGCGCCGCGCACCGGCGCATCTATTTCCACGGCGGCGAGCCGGGGCGGAAGGTCGAGATCGTGGGCCTGCGCTTCGGCGTGCGCCGCCGCCTCGACAGCCTGCCGGATTTCCGCGAGCGCGCCTCCCATCTCGCCCATCCCGGCGAGATCGAGGTCTGGACGCCGAAGGGCGCCGTCCCGACCGCGCTCGTCGACGCCGACACCCTGGCGCCGGGCCGCCCCGTCGAGGGCGCGGCCATGATCGAAGGCTACAGTTCCACGCTCTGGGTTCCGCCCGGCTGGCGGGCCGAGCGCGACGAACCCGGCAACATCATCATGCGGAGGGTCTGAGGCATGGCTCTCGATCCCAAATCCCTCGATCCGGTCGATTACGCCATCATCAGCCAGTCGCTGATCGCGGCGGCGCGCGAGATGGGCGCGAAGCTGATCCGCTCCGCCTATTCGACCGTCCTGCGCGAGGCGCGCGACGGCTCGGCCGCCCTCCTCGACGCGCATGGCAACACCATCGCCCAGGCCGAGCTGATCCCGATGCAGCTCGGCACGATCGGCCATGTCTTCCAGCCCTGCGCCAGGCTCTATCCGAACGAGACGCTGGTCTCGGGCGACTTCTTCGTCATCAACGATCCCTATTCGGGCGGCCAGCATCTCCAGGACGTCTTCTTCTTCCATCCGATTTTCTATGACGGGAAGGTGATCGGCTTCTCGGCCTCCGTCGCCCACCATCTCGACGTGTCGGGCGGCGATCCTGGCCTCAACATCGCGGCGCCCGACGTCTATGCGGAAGGGCTGATCATCCCGCCGCTCAAGTTCAACATGGAGCGCGACTGGCACGGCGGCCCCTTCGAGCGCCTGCTGCGCGCGAACGTGCGCGTGCCGCACCAGACGATGGGCGATTTCGACGCCCAGATCGCCGCGAACGCGATCGGCTCGCAGCGCGTGATCGAGCTTGCCGACCGCTACGGGCCCGAGAAGATCACCGCCGTCATGGCCGCCCTCCTCGACTATTCGGAAGCCCGCATGCGGGCCGCGCTCCGCGAGATCCCGGACGGGGTCTATGCGGGCGAGGACGCCGTCGACGACGACGGGCTCTCCGATACGGTCCTGCCCGTGCGGGCGACGGTGACGATCAAGGGCGACTCGGCGAAGATCGACTTTACGGGCACCGCCCCGCAAGTGCGCCGCAACCTGAACGCCCCCTTCGCGGCGACGGTCTCGGCGGCCCTGTCCTGCCTCAAGGCGGCGCTGACGAGCCCCGACATCCCGTTCAATGCGGGCGCCTTCCGGCCGATCGAGGTGACGGCGCCGAAGGGCTGCATGCTGAACCCGCATCACCCGGCCCCCGTCAGGGCCCGGATGGAGGTCTGCTCGCGCGCCTGGAACGCCATCATGAAGGCGCTGTCCCAGGCCGTGCCGGACAAGGTCATCGCCTGCGGCTTCGACACCACGACCTCCTTCGTCCTCTCGCATCTCGGCGAAGGCGGCTGGTCGGTCTATCTCGAGATCTATGGCGGCGGCTTTGGCGCGGCGAACGACACCGACGGCTGCGACGGCGTCGACAACCCGCTCTCGAACTGCTCGAACACTCCCGTCGAGGCGCTGGACCAGGATTTCCCCTTCTTCCGCGTCATCGAATACGCATTGCGCCCCGATAGCTGCGGCCGCGGCCGCCAGCGCGGCGGGCTCGGCTTCACGCGCAGCTTCGAGGCGCTGAAGGACGGCGTGCGCATCTCGCTCTACAGCGACCGCTTCAGGCGCTCGGCCGAAGGGCTGTTCGGCGGCCGCGAGGGTGCGACGGGCTTCTGCGAGGTTCGCCGTGGCGATACGGTCATCAAGCTGAAGTCGAAGGACGCCATGGACCTCCAGCGCGGCGACATCGTCACGCTCGGCACCGGCGGCGGCGGCGGGTACGGGGAGCCGGCCGAGCGTCCGGCCGGGACCATCGCCGCGGACCTTGCGGACCAGATCATCTCGCCGGACGTCGCCAAGACCTGGGCGGCAGGTCACGGCCACGCGAGTCCCTGATGGCCTCCTCCGCCGACAGCGTCAAAGGCGCGCTCTGGACGACGACGGCCCGCGAGGCGGCGCCGTCGGCCGATCCCTTCGAACCGGGCCGAAGCGTCGATGTCGCGATCGTCGGCGGCGGCTTCACGGGTGCCAGCGCCGCCCTCGCGGCGGCCTCCCATGGCGCCAGCGTCGCCCTGGTCGAGGCCCGTACGATCGGCTGGGGTGCGTCAGGCCGCAACGGCGGGCAGGTCATTCCCGGCCTCAAGCTCGACCCTTCCGAAATGCGCGCAGCCTATGGCGAGGAGCGCGGCAGCCGCCTCGCGCAGGCGGTCGGAGGCGCGGCGGACGGTGTCTTCGGCCTCATCGAGAAGCACGGCATCGATTGCGAGCCGAACCGCTCGGGCTGGATCCAGGCCGCCCCGGCCGAGAAGGCCCTGGCCCGGGTGCAGCAGCGAGGTGACGAATGGGCCGCGCTCGGCGCACCCGCCGAGCGGCTCGACCGGGCCGCCCTCGCGCGCCTCACCGGCACAAACGCCTATCTCGGCGGCTGGATCGACCGGCGGGCGGGCACGGTCCAGCCTCTCTCCTATGTCCGGGGCCTCGCCAAGGCTGCGCAGCGGGCGGGTGCGAAGCTCCACGAGGGCACGGTCGCGACCGCCCTCGTCCAGCGGAACGGCCGTTGGGAGGTGACGACGTCCAGGGGGACGATCTCGGCCCGCCGCGTCCTCGTCGGGCAGGACGGCTATGCGGACGGACTCGTCCCCGGCCTCGCGAAGACGCTGATCTGCGTCCAGAGCGCGCTCGTGGCGACCGAGCAGCTGCCGGAGGCGCTGCGGGCGCGGATCATGCCGGGCGGAATCTGCGCCTCGGAGACGCGCCGCCTCGCCTTCTATTTCCGCCAATCGCCCGACGGACGCCTCGTCTTCGGGGGCCGGGGCGCGGTGGGCGATGCCGAGAACCCGGCTTTCTTCTCCGCACTCACAGCCGCCATGCACCGGACTTTCCCGGAGGCGAAGGGCCTCGCCATTGCCCATCGCTGGTCGGGCCAGGTGGCGCTGACGCTCGACGGGCTGCCCCATATCCACGAGCCGGAGAGCGGGCTCCATATCGGCGTCGGCTATAACGGCCGCGGCATCGCCATGGCGACCCTGATGGGCCAATGGCTCGCCGCCCGTGCACTGGACGGCACCGAGCCCCCGCTTCCCGTCACGAAGCTTTCCCCGATCCTCTGGCACAGCCTCAAGACACCCGCGATCCAGCTCGGCATCACCTGGGCCTGGATCCGCGACCGGCTGGGATTTGCAGGATGAGCGACGCTCCCACCCTCTTCACCTCTCTCGCCCTGCGCGGCGTGACGGTGCCGAACCGCGTCGTCGTCTCGCCGATGCAGCAATATGTGGCGGGCGACGACGGGCTGCCGAACGACTTCCACCTCCAGCATTACGGCCGTCTCGGCATCGGCGGCGCGGGCCTCGTCTTCACCGAGGCGCTCGCGGTCACGCCCGAGGGCCGCGTCACCCATCACGATCTCGGCATCTGGTCGGAGGATCAGATCGAGGCGCTGAAGCCGATCGTCGCCGCCATCGCGGCGCGCGGCGGCGTGCCCGCGACCCAGCTCATCCATGCCGGCCGCAAGGGCAGCGTCGGCCGCCCGTGGGAAGGCTATAATCCGCTCGACGAGGCTTCGGCCGCCCGCGGCGAGGTGCCCTGGCAGACGCTCGCCGCGAGCGCTCTTCCCGCCAATCCGGGCTGGCACGTGCCGCAGGCGCTGGACGAGGCCGGCATCGCCCGGCTGATCTCGGCCTATGCGGAGGGCGCGCGCCGCGCGGCGGCGGCCGGGTTCCGCGTGCTCGATATCCATGCCGCCCACGGCTACCTCATCCATTCCTTCCTCTCGCCGCTCGGCAACAGGCGCGAGGATCGCTGGGGCGGTGATTTCGAGGGCCGCATCCGCTTCCTGCTGGCGGTTTCGGAGGCGGTGCGGGCGGCATGGCCGGCCGAGCTGCCTCTTTTCGTGCGCCTCTCCTGCGTCGACGATCAGCCGGGCGGCTGGACGCTCGACGAGTCCGTCGAGCTGTCGCGGCGGCTGAAGGAGATCGGCGTCGATGTGATCGATTGCTCGTCGGGCGGCCTCGGCGAGCGCACGACCACGAAGCTGATCCGCCGGCCCGAGGGCTATCAGGTCCCCTATGCCGAGCGCATCCGTGCGGAGGCGCAGGTTCCGACCATGGCGGTCGGCCTCATCACGACGCCCGCTTTCGCGGAGGAGGTGGTCGCCGAGGGCCGGGCCGATCTCGTCGCGATCGGCCGCGAGGCGCTGATGAACCCGCACTGGCCGTTGCAGGCCGCCCGCGCGCTCGGACACGATCCGAATTTCGGGGCCTGGCCTCCGTCATGGGGCTGGTGGCTCGAAAAGCGGGCTCGCTCGGCCTCCGCGCCGGCGCAATAATCGTCCATCGACAAGGAGAGGGTTCAGCCATGACGATCGAACGCAGGACAATCCTCAAGAGCCTCGCGGCTGCGCCGGTCCTTCTCGCCGCTCCGCCCTATCTGCGGCAGGTCTCGGCGCAGGGCGGAACGCTCGACATCGCGGCGGTCTATTCGCTGTCCGGCACCTTCGCCAATGTCGGCACGCTGCTGAACAACGGCAGCAAATGGGCGGTCGAGAAATACGATACCCTCCTCGGCCGGAAGCTGAACTACGTCCTCCTCGACGACCGCGGCGATCCGGGCGAAGCCGTCCGCAAGGTCCAGGAGGTGATGACCCAGCGGGGCATCCGGCACATCGTGGGCTGCACCACCTCGGCCATCGGCCTCGCGGTCCAGAAGGAGGTGCATGCGAGGGGCGGCATCTACGTGCAGGAAGCGGGCGCCGACGAATCCACCGGCAAGGACTGCAACAGGTCCAATTTCCGCTGGCCCGTCGCCAGCTACAGCGCCGTCAACGCCACCATGCGCCCGCTGATCGAGAAATTCCCCGACGCCAAGAAGTGGTACACGATCACCGGGCAATACGTATTCGGCGACAGCCTTCTCACCAACGTCAAGGACGTGCTGAAGGAGAAGGGCCTCCAGCATGTCGGCAACAGCTACCACTCGCTCTCGGACCGGGAATATTCCGGCTATATCGCGACCGCCCTCGCCGCCCAGCCCGACGTGCTCGCGATCTGCAATTTCGGCAACCAGACGCTCGATGTCATCCGGCAGGCGATCAGCTACGGCATGAAGCGCAACACCAAGATCCTGGCCATCTGGTCCACCGGACTCGACCAGTTCCAGGCGCTCGGCCCCGAGAATTGCGACGGCGTCTATTTCGGCTGCAACTTCTGGCACGGCGTCGACACGCCGGGCGGACGGGTCGTGGCGGAGGTCGTCAAGGCGAAGACGGGCGACGTGCCGACCTATCTCCATGCCTGCGGCTATGCCGTGTCGCAGGTCCTGCTGGAGGGTATCAAGAAGGCGGGCACGGACGACGTGCCGGCCGTGATCAAGGCGCTCGAAGGCATGACCTACGAAGGGCCGACCGGCACCGAGCGCGTCCGCCCCGAGGATCATCAGGTGATCAAGGACTATTACCTGATGCTCGGCAAGGCGAAGGGCGCCATGAAGGACAAGAACGACTTCGCCGATGTCGTCGCCGCCACCAAGGCCTTCCTGCCGCCGGAGAAGACCGGCTGCAAGATGAGCTGACGGCGGTGAGGGGCGAGCACAAACATTGCCGCCTCGCGACTCTTCCCCCGCGAAGCGGCGGGGAGGGCGAGCCGGAGCGAAGCGGAGGACCAGGGTGGGGGGGCGGCTCCGCCTGCCGCCCGGCCGGGTGCCCGCGTCGAGGCCCCCCACCCCGGCTCGCTTCTTCGGAGCGACTCGGCTCTCCCCGCCGCTCCGCGGGGGAAGGGCCGGTACGGCCCCAGGCTTAGAGTCCTCACGCCATGTCGATGCAGCTTCTCCTGTTCCAGGTCCTGAACGGCCTCGGTATCGGGATGATCTATTTCCTGCTCTCGGTCGGCCTCACGCTGATCTTCGGGCTGATGCGCTTCGTGAACTTCGCCCACGGAGCCTTCTATCTGGTCGCGGCCTATATCGCCTATGCGCTGACCCTGTGGTCCGGCAGCCTCTGGCTGTCGCTCCTGGTCGCGCCGCTGGCCGTTGCCGCGCTCGCAATGCTCGTCGAGCGCGTTCTCCTGCGCCACACCTACCGGATGCCGCACGAGGCGCAGATCCTCATCACCTTCGCGATCGCGCTTCTCATGCAGGAACTCGTCATCGTCGTCTTCGGGCCCCTCGGCCAGAACGTGCCGGTGCCCGGCGCGCTCTCGGGCATCGTCTTCCTCGGGCCCTACGTCTATCCCGCCTATCGCCTCTTCGTGGTCGCGATCGCCGCGCTCGTCGCCGTCGCGCTCTGGCTCGTCGTCGAGAAGACGAAGCTCGGCTCGGTGCTGAGGGCGGGATCGGAAAGCGCCGAGATGGTCGGCCTTCTCGGCATCAATGTCGACCGCGTCTTCATGGCGACCTTTGCTCTCGGAGGGGCCCTGGCCGGCCTCGCCGGCGTGCTCTTCGCCCCGATCCGCGGCGTCGAGCCCTTCATGAGCGCGGAGGCGCTCGGCATCGCCTTCGTCGTGATCGTGGTGGGCGGGCTCGGCACCTTGTCCGGCGCCCTCGTCGGCGGGCTCCTGATCGGGCTCGTCCAGTCGATCATGAGCACCCTCTGGCCGGAAGGTGCGCAGCTCATGATCTACGCCGCCATGGCGCTCGTCATCCTGGCCCGCCCGGCCGGGCTCCTGGGGCGGTTCTGACATGGCGGCGATCTCCTCCAAAGCCTGGCGCTTCCCCGACTCGACGACCGCGATCGTCGTCCTCGTCATGGCCGCGCTGCCCGTCCTCGTGCCGACGACGCTGGCCAGCCAGGTCGCGATCTTCGCGATCGCCACCCTCTCGGTGACGCTGCTGCTCGGCTCGGTGGGCCTCCTCTCCTTCGGCCAGGGCCTCTATCTCGGGGTGGGCGCCTATCTCGCCGGCATCCTCCTGCGCGATGTCGGGCTCGGCCTCCTGCCGACCCTCATCCTCGCAACCCTCGCCGGCACGCTCCTCGCCGGACTCCTCGGCACGCTGATCGTGCGCCGGCAGGGCGTCTATTTCGTCATGCTGACGCTCGCCTTCGCCCAGATGGGCTATTTCGCGATGCTGTCGATGAAGAACGTCACGGGCGGCGAGAACGGCCTGACGGGCCTGCCCCGGAATCTGAGCCTCGCGGGCCTGCCCGTCACCTCGCCGATCTCGTTCTACCTGCTGGCGGCCGGGGCCTTCCTCCTCGCCTTCCTCGCGGTGCAGCGGATCAACGCCTCGCCCTTCGGCAGCGTCCTGACCGCCATTCGCGAGAACGAGGGCCGTTCGGAAGCGATGGGCTACGACGTCAGGGGCTACAAGGTCGCGGCGGTCGCGGTGGCGGGCGGGATCGCGGGCCTTGCGGGCGCGCTGCATGCGGCCTTCCTCGGCTTCGTGCCGCCCAACGACATCGAGCTGGAGATCAGCCAGCGCATCCTGGTCATGGCGATCATCGGCGGCGTCGGCTCGCCGGCCGGCGCCCTCGTCGGCTCGATCTTCTACACGCTCGCCTCCGAAGCCCTGTCGGAGCTCTGGGCGCGCTGGATGGCGCTGATCTCCCTGATCCTGATCGCGATCGTGCTCTATCTGCCGGGCGGCCTCTGGAGCATTGGGCGGCGGCTCGCGGGAGTTTTCGGCGGGAGGCCGGCCGATGCCTGAACCCATCCTGAGGGTCGAGGAGATCGGCGTCCGCTTCGGCGACTTCCAGGCGCTGACCGCGATGTCGATCACGGTCGAGCCGAACACGATCCATGCCCTGATCGGCCCGAACGGGGCCGGCAAGACGACGTTCTTCAACGCCGTCTCGGGCGTCCGGCCTCCCAATTCCGGCCGCATCACCTTCGGCGGCCATGTCGTGACGAGGGCCTCGGCCCATCGCCGCGTGCATTACGGCATGGCCCGCTCCTTCCAGGTCACGAACATCTATCCGAACCTGACGGTGGCCGAGAACCTGCGCCTCGCGGTGCAGGCGCGCCATCGCCGGGAGGGCTGGGTCTTCTGGCGCTCCCCCGCCTCCCGCGCCGACATCGCCGCGGAGGTCGAGGAGATCCTCGGCCAGGTCGGGATTCTCGACCGGGCGGGCACGCGCTCGGGCGACCTGTCCCATGGCGCCCAGCGCTCGCTCGAGATCGGCATGGCGCTCGGCGGCAAGCCGAAGATGATCTGCCTCGACGAGCCGCTGGCGGGGATGGGGATCGACGACATCCACCGCACCAAGGAGCTGATCCTCGCCCTGAAGGACCGGATGGCGGTGCTCCTCATCGAGCACAACATGTCGGTCGTGCTCTCGATCTCGGATTTCGTCACCGTCATGGCGCAGGGCAGGAAGATCGCAGAGGACACGCCGGAGCGCATCCGCAACGATTCGGCCGTGCGCCAAGCCTATCTCGGGAGCCAGGCATGAGCGCGCTCCTGCTCGAGGCGAAGGGCCTCAATGGCTGGTACGGCAAGAGCCATATCCTCCAGGGCGTCGACATCACGATCCGCGACGGCGAGCTGGTCGCGCTTCTCGGCCGCAACGGCGCCGGCAAGACGACGACCATGCGGGCGCTGACGGGCCTCCTGCCGCGGATCGAAGGCAGCCTCGTCTTCGACGGACGGGACATCCTCGGCCGCCCGACCCATGAAATCGCGCGGAGCGGCCTCTCGCTCGTGCCCGAGCATCGCGGCATCTTCGGCTCGCTCACGGTCGAGGAGAACCTGAACCTCGCCGCTCGAAGCGGCGCGCGTTGGAGCGTCGCGAACGTCTTCGAGATGTTTCCGGCCCTGGCCGGCCGGCGGAAGACACCGGGCGGAAAACTCTCGGGCGGCGAGCAGCAGATGCTCTCGATCGGCCGCGCCCTCGTGACGGGACCGAAAGTCCTTCTCCTCGACGAACCCACCGAAGGCCTCGCTCCCGTCATCGTCGACCGGCTCGTGGAACTGATGGGCGAACTCAAGGCCCTCGGCTTGTCGATGCTCCTGGTCGAGCAGAGCCTGGACGTCTGCATGGCGGTCGCCGACCGGCTGCTCATCATCGACGGCGGCACGATCGTCTGGGAGGGAGACGGAGAGGCCCTGGCGGCCGCCGCCGACATTCGCGACCGCCACCTCACGCTCGAAAATGCGTGAAGGCTCCATCGGTCTCGAACCGAGAGAAGCCTCACTCCCTACGAGTTCATCTGGAGGAACTCCTTCACGACCTCTCGATCGAGAGGGAGCCGGAAGACGGGGCCATCTCAGTCTATGCCTCCATCGACGAGTGCACGCCGATCTTGGAGGGATCAGCGATGCGATGGGTCCGCAGCCTTGCAAAATCATCGAATGCCGCGATTCGATCGCCCGCTCGTCAACTGGACCAAGCGTCCCTCGAGTTCGGCCACCTCCCGCTTGAGAAGCGGCAGCAGCTCGCACTGGCGTTTGTCGTCGAGCCGACTCTGGATTGCCGCGAGGGACAGAGCGCCGACCGGACGGCCGTCCTTGTTCCGAACCGCCATGCCGATGCCCCACGAATCGGACAGCAGCATGCCGGGGTTGATGGCATAGCCCGACGCCCGGGTTTCTTGGACCAGCCGCCACAACACCGACGCCGAATGGTTGGGATATCGAGCGGCAAGGACCGCGGCATTGGCGGCGAGGATCTCGTCGATCTCCTCGTCCGGGAGCGCCGCGAGGAGCGCTAGACTTGCCGCGCCGACGCCGAGCGGATGACGGTCGCCAGCCTGAAGGGCATGAACGCGGATGGGATAGGTGCCTTCCTCGCGATGCAGGCAGATCGAATAGAGGTCGCGCGCGACGGACAGGAAGGCAGTGTCGCCGGTCTCCTGACTGAGACGAACCAGCGAGCGCAGTGCCAGCGTATGGATGCCGAACCGTTCGCTGGCCAGCGAGCCCAGCACATAAAGCTCCGGCCCCAGATGATAGCGCCGCGTTTCCTCCGACTGATCGAGCAGGCCGGCGCGAACCAGCGCGACGAGCATGCGCCGCACGGTGGGTTTCGCGAGGTCTGTCTCAGCCACGAGGTCGGAAAGCCGCGCGCCGAGCGACCCCGCTCGCCCCACGAGAAGCAAAAGGGTGGCGGCGCGGTCGATGCTCTGCGCGCCGGCTGCCGCGTCGGCGGTCGTCTGCAAGGCCTTGCGGGCCGAAGCTGTTCGATAGTGTTCCATAGTTTGGACCCTCGTTCTCCGAATGAAGCGGAGTCGCCTGGGAAAATCCATTTTAGTTGACAATAGCTCTATGGTTTCTCACGAACCCGCGAATGTCCGAGGGAGAGCGGATCATGGTAGGTACGTAGGTCTATAATATGGACCTGCGCGTCAAGCCAAAAAATCTCTCTAGCCGCCACCCGGAGGGAGGAGTCCCATGAGGCTGCCGCGTCGTTTGCCCAATCACGCCCAAGGAGCGAGCCGCAGCGGGAGCGACAGCGCTTGGCGCCACCTGTTGGCGATGGCCGCCGGCTCGCGGGGCGCGCCGTGAGCGCCCGCGATATACCGCCCTCCGCCCGCCGCTCCGGCACTGACCGGTCGGGAGGGGCCGTCGTGCACGAGGCCGGCTCCCCGGGACTGATGGATGGGCACGGCTGTGAGCATGTTGATTTCAAGCCTGTGTCGCGCGGCCTGCTGTCGGATGACGTCGTCAGTGAAATCCGCCGCCTTTTGGTGGCGGAGCGGCTGCGGCCCGGTGACAAATTGCCGTCGGAACGCGACCTCGCGCAGGCCTTGAAGGTCAGCCGCAGCGTTGTTCGGGATGCGGTGCAAAGGCTGACTGCCCTCGGTGTTCTTGAGCTGCGCCGCGGCACAGGCACTTTCATCAGCAATTCGGTCGGCCGTCGGAGCGATCAAGCTGCGATCATCTCGCAGGCGCTCTCCAATGAGCTGCCCGACCTTCTGGAGGCCCTCGCTCACATCGAATGCGGACTTGCCGGCTTGGCGGCAGAGCGCGCCGGCGCATCCGACCGCGACGCGATCGAAAAAGCGATGCGAGGCGCCGCGCTCGACGAATGCCAGGTCTGGTCGCTTGTCGATCAGGCCGCACGCAGCTCGGTCCTCGCGGACCTGCGGGCCGGGCTCGGCGCTCAGGTCCTGTCTTTTGCAAGCGGAAGGGGTGGGCAATTCCATCCGAATGAACTCATGAGCGAACTGCATGCGATCCTGTCGGCTGTCCTCGGCGGGCGCCCCATGGCTGCTCGCGAGGCCGCCGATCACCGTGCTGCGATAAGGAAGTCTCGCTTCATTGATCGTGCCGGCAAGACGGAAGACAAAAAATAGCGGCTTGCCAAGCCAAGCTTGTCGTGTATACCCAAATAAAACCTGCCGCCAAAGAGATAACAACTTATACGAATATAAGGTCATATGGTGGTATGATGGCCAGTGGTCGGACATCATACCACTGAGGCGGCGGTCAATATGTTTGATCGGGAGGAACGATATGCTTGTATCACGACGCCATTTTCTTCAGGCGGGTTCGACTGCTGCAGCGGTTGGGCTTGTCGGGGCCCCTTATGTCGCGCGCGCCCAGCAGGCGCAGTTCACCTACAAGTATGCGAATAATCTGCCCGAGACGCATCCGATGAACATCCGCGCCAAGGAGGCGGCGGCGGCCATCAAGACCGAAACCGGCGGCCGTTTCGATCTGCAGATCTTTCCGAGCAGCCAGCTCGGCTCCGACACCGACACCCTGAGCCAGCTTCGCTCCGGCGGTGTCGAGTTCTTCACATTGTCGGGGCTTATTCTTGCGACGCTCGTGCCGGCCGCTTCGATCAACGGGATCGGCTTCGCCTTTCCCGACTATGCCACCGTCTGGAAGGCCATGGACGGCGATCTCGGCGCCTATGTGCGAAAGCAGATCGCGAAAGCGAACCTTTATGCGATGGATGCGATCTGGGACAACGGCTTTCGCCAGACGACGACCTCCACCAAGCCGATCAACGGCCCGGACGATTTCCGCGGATTCAAGATCCGCGTTCCTCCGTCTCCCCTCCTGACCTCGATGTTTAAGGCCCTCGGGGCCGGGCCGACATCGATCAATTTCAACGAGGTCTATTCATCGCTGCAGACCAAGGTCGTCGAGGGGCAGGAGAATCCGATCGCTCTCGTCGAGGTGGCAAAGCTCTACGAGGTGCAGAAATACTGCTCGCTGACGAACCATATGTGGGATGGGTTCTGGTTCCTCGCCAATCGCCGCGCCTGGGAGCGCCTGCCGGAAGATGTGCGGACCATCGTCGCGAAAAATATCAATGCCGCCGGCCTGAAGGAGCGTGAGGATACCGAGAAGCTCAACGCAACCGTGCAGAAGGAACTGACGGCGAAAGGGCTGGTCTTCAACACGCCGGATCCGGCGCCATTCCGCGATAAGCTGCGTCAAACCGATTTCTACACCCAGTGGAAAGGGAAATACGGCGACGAGGCTTGGAGCCATCTCGAGAAATATGCCGGCAAGCTGGCGTAACGCAGATGGAATTGCACGTTTCCCATTCGTTGGACGAGACCGACGCGCATGCGGTCCCGTCCGGCTCGCCCGCCGCGACGGTCGAGCGAGGGTTCGCGGCGGTCGTTGAAGCCGTGGTCGCGGCGCTCGTCGTCGCCGAAATCGTCGTGCTCTTTGCCGGCATCGTGGCGCGGTTCGTCTTCGACGCGCCCCTTATCTGGTCGGACGAGCTCGCGTCGATCATCTTCCTCTGGCTCGCGATGCTCGGGGCCGTGGTGGCGTTTCAGCGCGGCGACCATATGCGCATGACGGTGGTGGTCGGTCTGTTGCCGCCGCCGGCGCGGGTGTTTCTCGATCTCGTCGCGACGGTCGCCGCGTTCGTCTTCCTCGCGGCGATCGCCTGGCCGGCCCTCGAATACGCGCACGAGGAAATGGTCGTCACGACGCCGGCGCTCGAAATCCCCAATGTCTGGCGGGCGGCCGCCCTGCCCGTCGGCATCGCGCTCATGCTGCTCTTCGCGCTCTTGCGGCTCGCGCGAACCGGCTCGGCGAAGATGGTGGCTGGCGCAGTGGCGTCCGTCGTGGCCATCGTGGCCCTGTTCTGGCTGGGCGAGCCGATGTTCCGCACGCTCGGCAATCTCAACCTGGTGATCTTCTTCGTCGGCGTCGTCGCGGCGACGGTCTTTGCCGGCGTGCCGATCGCGTTCTCCTTCGGCCTCGCGGTGCTCGGCTATCTGACCTTGACCACGAATACGCCGCTGCTGGTGCTCGTCGGCCGGATCGATGAGGGCATGTCGCATCTCATCCTGCTGGCGGTGCCGCTCTTCGTCTTCCTCGGCCTGCTCATCGAAATGACCGGGATGGCGATGGCCATGGTCGCCTTCCTCGCCAATCTTCTGGGCCATGTTCGCGGCGGCATGCATTATGTGCTGGTCGCGGGCATGTATCTCGTGTCCGGCATTTCAGGCTCGAAAGCCGCCGACATGGCCGCGCTCGCGCCGGTGCTCTTCCCCGAGATGAAGAAGCGAGGCGCCAAGCCGGGCGATCTCGTGGCCCTGCTCTCCGCGACCGGAGCGCAGACCGAGACGATTCCGCCGAGCCTCGTGCTGATCACGATCGGCTCGGTCACGGGCGTGTCCATCGCGGCGCTCTTCACCGGCGGCCTGCTGCCCGCGGTCGTCCTGGCGGTGTTTCTCTGCTTCGTTGTCTGGTATCGCTACCGGAACGAAGACCTGAGCCACGTCAAGCGGGCCACCGCCGGGGAGATATGGAAATCCTTCTTCGTCGCCTTGCCCGCCATCGCCCTGCCGTTCCTGATCCGCGCCGCGGTCATCGAAGGCGTCGCGACGGCGACCGAGGTCTCCACGATCGGAATCGCCTATGCTACGATCGCCGGCCTCCTCATCTATCGCCGCTTCGAATGGCGCAAGCTCATGCCGATGCTGGTCTCGACGGCGTGTCTCTCCGGCGCGATCCTGCTGATCATCGGCACCGCGACCGGCATGGCCTGGGGCCTCACGCAGTCGGGCTTCTCGCGGTCGCTCGCCGCCGCGATGACGGGCCTGCCGGGCGGCGCCGCGGGCTTCATGGCGGTTTCCATCGTCGCCTTCGTGATCCTGGGGTCCGTTCTGGAGGGCATTCCCGCGATCGTGCTGTTCGGCCCGCTCCTGTTTCCGATCGCGCGCGCGGTCGGGATCCACGAGGTCCATTATGCGATGGTCGTCGTGCTCGCCATGGGCGTCGGCCTTTTCGCCCCGCCGTTCGGCGTCGGCTATTACGCGGCCTGCGCCATCGGCCGTGTCGATCCTGTCGAGGGAATGCGCCCGATCGTGGGCTACATGATCGCCTTGATCATCGGGACCATCATCGTCGCGCTCGTGCCCTGGATTTCGATCGGCTTTCTGAACTGAGGAGAAGAAGCGGGCGACGTCCTCGCCCGTGAAAAGACCAATGCCGGCACCGGCCGGATCAATCGAGGAGTTTACGATGTCGCATGCTTGCATCGTCGGATGGGCGCATTCGCCCTTCGGCAAACTTGAGGACCCGGATGTCGAGAGCCTGATGGCGCGCGTCTCCGGGGAGGCCCTGGCCCATGCCGGCGTGGGCGCCGAGGATGTCGACGGCCTCTATGTCGGAGTGATGAACAACGGCTTCTCGAAACAGGGGTTCGAATCCGCACAGGTGGCGCTCAATCAGCCCGGCCTCGTGCATGTTCCCGGGACCCGCGTCGAAAACGCCTGCGCGACTGGCTCGGCCGCCCTTTACACTGCGCTCGACTTCATCGAGAGCGGCCGCGGCCGCATCGCGCTCGTCGTCGGCGCGGAGAAGATGACCGCGAAATCCGTTCCCGAAACGAGCGACATTCTTCTCAGCGCCTCCTACCGCAAGGAGGAGGGGCATATCGATGGCGGCTTCGCCGGCGTCTTCGGCCGCATCGCGCAGAATTACTTCCAGCGCTACGGCGACCGCAGCGAGGAACTGGCGCGGATCGCCGCCAAGAACCACAAGAACGGCGTCGAAAACCCCTATGCCCAGATGCGCCGGGATTTCGGCTTCGATTTCTGCAACACCGTTTCCGAAAAGAATCCCTATGTCGCCGCGCCCCTGCGCCGGACGGATTGCTCGCTGATCTCCGACGGTGCGGCGGCCCTCGTCGTCGCCGACGAGGAAACGGCGCAGGCCATGCAGCGCGCGATCGCCTTCCGCACGCGCCAGCATGCGAACGACTTCCTGCCGCTCTCGCGCCGCGATCCCACGGCCTTTGCCGGCGGACGGCTGGCCTGGGACAAGGCCCGCGCCGCCTCCGGCCTCACGCTCGACGACCTCGATCTCGTCGAGACGCACGATTGCTTCACGATCGCCGAACTGATCGAATACGAAGCCATGGGGCTGGCGAAGCCCGGCGAGGGCTACAAGGTCGTCCGCGAGGGCATCACGCAGAAGGGCGGCAAGCTGCCCGTCAATCCCTCCGGCGGCCTCAAGTCGAAAGGACATCCGATCGGCGCGACCGGGACGTCGATGCATGTCATGGCCTGCCTGCAGTTGATGAACGAGGCCGGCGGCATGCAGATCGACGGCGCGAAGCTCGCCGGGGTCTTCAACATGGGCGGCGCCGCTGTTACCAACTACGTCTCCATTCTCGAGCGCCGCAAATGAGCACGCGTCCTGAACCCAAAGGTGGTGTCGCCCCCGTCACGAAGCGGGTGATGAACCTGTCGAATTTCCTGCGCCAGTCGGCCCGCCGATACGCCGATGAAATCGGCTTCGTCTGGGGCGACAGGACATGGTCCTGGTCCGAGTTCGACCGCCGCGTGGATGCGATGGCGGCCGCGCTGGCCGACAAGGGCGTGACCAAAGGCGACCGCGTGCTGGTGCAGTCGAAGAACTGCAACCAGCTTTTCGAATCGATGTTCGCCTGTTTCCGGCTGGGCGCCGTGTGGGTGCCGACGAATTTCCGGCAATCGCCCGGAGAGGTCGCCTATCTCGCCGCGGCGAGCGGCTCGACGGTCATGATCTGTCAAAGCGACTTCCCCGATCACGTGACGGAGGCGCGCAAGGAAGCACCCGGGATCGAGACCGTGATCGCGATCGGCGCGGCCGATTTCGGCGAGGATTACGACGCGCTCGTGCAGCGCTACGACGGGACGGCCGCGCCCGTGGCCGATGTCGAGCACGACGATCCCTGCTGGTTCTTCTTCACCTCGGGGACGACGGGACGGCCGAAGGCCGCGGTCCTGACGCATGGCCAGATGGCTTTCGTCGTGACGAACCATCTCTGCGACCTGATGCCGGGCACAACCCACCGCGACGCCTCGCTGGTCGTCGCGCCGTTGTCGCATGGCGCCGGCATCCACCAGCTCGCGCAGGTCGCGGCCGGCGCGAAGAGCGTGCTTCTGAGCAGCGACCGCTTCGATATCGACGAAGCCTGGAGCCTCATCGAGCATTGGCGGGTGAGCAATATGTTCACCGTGCCGACCATCGTGAAGATGTTGACGGAACATCCCTCCGTCGACCAGCGCGATCATTCCTCGCTGCGCTACGTCATCTATGCCGGCGCGCCGATGTACCGCGAGGATCAGAAACACGCGCTGAGGAAGCTCGGCAAGGTGCTCGTGCAATATTTCGGGCTTGGCGAGGTGACCGGAAACATCACGGTGCTTCCGCCCGCGCTCCATGATGCCGAGGACGGCCCGCACGTGAAGGTCGGCACCTGCGGCTACGCACGCACCGGCATGCAGGTCTCGATCCAAGACGATGACGGCAACGAAGTCGCCGCGGGGGTGTCGGGCGAGATCTGCGTTTGCGGGCTGGCGGTCTTCGCGGGCTATTACAACAATCCCGAGGCCAATGCGAAATCATTCCGGAATGGATGGTTCCGCACAGGCGACCTCGGCCATATCGATGAGCAGGGCTTCCTGTACATCACGGGCCGCGCGTCGGACATGTATATCTCGGGCGGCTCGAACGTCTATCCCCGCGAGACGGAAGAGAAGGTCCTGACGCATCCGGCGGTCGCGGAAGTCGCGATCCTCGGCGTGCCGGACCGGACCTGGGGCGAGGTCGGCGTGGCGGTTTGCGTCTTGCGGGAAGGAGCCGCACTCGAGGAGCGCGAATTGCTCGCATGGCTGGAAAGCAAGGTGGCGCGCTACAAGCTGCCGAAGCGCGTCTTCTTCTGGGACGAGCTGCCGAAGTCCGGCTACGGCAAGATCACGAAAAAGAACGTCCGGGGCGAGCTCGAGGCGCGCGGCTGCCTGCCGCTCGAAAAGCCGGCGCAGGCCTCAAGCTGAAAAGGGCTCGGCGCCGGCGCAGGCAAGCGCCGGCGCGTCCATACCAAAAAACACGAGGGAATGATGACGCAGGCACAGACCATCCTTGTCACGGGCGGAGCTTCGGGTATCGGCTTCGCCATCGTCGAAGCCATTCTCGCCGAGGGATGGCGCGTGATCGTTTCCGATTTCGACGAGAAGAATCTCGAACGCTCCCGGGATGCTCTGAAGGGCTTCGGCGACAGGGCCCGGTTCGAGCAGCTCAACGTCGCCGACGAGGCCGCGGTTGTCGCCTGCATCGCGCGCTGCAACACGGAGTTCGGACCGCTCACGGGCGTCGTCAACTCCGCGGGGATCGGGCGTGATCTGCCTGCCTTCGAGACGACGACGGATATCTTCCGGCGGTTTCTGGAGGTCAATCTGATCGGCACGTTCGTCGTCGCCCGCGAGGCGGCCAAGGCCATGGCGGCGAATGGCGGCGGCTCGATCGTCAATATTTCCTCGGTCTCGGGCGTGCGCGGCAACGGGGGCCGTGCGGCCTACGGCGCCTCGAAGGGCGGCGTCATTCTCCTGACGAAAGTGCTCGCGGTCGAGTGGGCGCCCGAAGGCATCCGTGTGAACGGCATCGCGCCCGGCCCGATCGAGACGCCTCTGGTGCGCGACATGCACACGCAAGCGGCGCGCGAGGAGTGGACGCGCACGGTGCCGCAAAAGCGCTATGGCACGCCCGACGAGATCGCAGGAACCGCCGTCTTCCTGCTCGATTCGAAGAAATCGAGCTTCGTCACCGGGCAGACCATCGCCGTGGACGGCGGCTTCACGATTGCCGGCATGATTCCGGCGGGGGATCGCGCATGACGAACTGCTATTCGCTCGACGGCATCACGCCGACGGGCCCGGCGGACGGGCAGTTTTGGGTGGCGCCGACCGCCGTGCTCATCGGCAATGTCCGCCTTGGCCATGAATCGAGTGTGTGGTTCGGCGTCGTCATCCGGGCCGACGATGATATCGTCACGATCGGCGACCGCTCCAACGTTCAGGACAACTCCGTCCTGCACGTCGATCCCGGTTTTCCGCTCACCATCGGCGAGGATTGCACGATCGGCCACAAGGTCATGCTGCATGGCTGCTCGATCGGAGCCAATACGCTGGTCGGCATGAACTCGGTCGTCCTCAACGGTGCGAAAATCGGCCGGAACTGCCTCATTGGCGCGAATTGCCTCATCACCGAGAACAAGGTCATTCCCGACAATTCGCTCGTGATGGGCGCGCCGGGCAAGGTCGTCCGCCAGATCGACGAGGCGGGCGTGCGCAATCTGGGAGAAGGCGCAGCGCTCTATGTCCGGCGGTGGCGCCGCTTTGTGAAATCGATGGCGCCATCCAAGGAGATGTAAGGTGAAAGGCGAAACATCCGCCCATCATTCCCGGCCGCGCACGTTGATCCATCCCGGACGGGTCAATCCCGTCCGCATCAACAGCCTCAGCGCGAAGCACGGGCGTCATGTCCGCCTGGCCTTGCAGCCAGGCCGCAGCATGTTCGACAGCATCGTCCAGCCTCTGGCGGAAATGGGCATTACCAATGCGTCCATGACCGTTCTCGGCGGCTTTTGCGAGACGTTCCGATATTGCGTGGCGCCGCGCGATCCGTCGGGCAAGGCCGTGATCGCCTACGGCCCGCCGATCGATGCGGGACGCTCCTACCTGATCTTTGGCAACGCGACGCTCGGCACCAGCATGAAGGGCAAGCCGCTTGTCCATTGTCACGCCGCGATACGGCGCGAGGACGGTCAGGTGAAGGGTGGCCACGTGCTCACGGAAGCCTGCATCGTCGGCCCGTCGCCGATTCCGGTCCTGGTCCTTTCGCTCGACGAATTCGACTTGCGGCAGACGGTGGACCCGGAAACGAACGTGCCTCTCTTGCAACCAGTGGGGGATAATGCCCGTGAATGAGATGATCGTTGCCGAAAGCGGCGCGATGGGGCGCGTTGCTTATGCGCGCATCGCACCCAATGAAGATTTGGTTCAGGGCGTCGAGAAGCTATGTCTGGCCGAAGGATTTCGGAATGCTTTCGTTCGCGGCGCCCTCGGCAGTCTCACCGACGCATGCCTCGGCACGCTGAGCGGAGAATATCTCTCCATCAAGGGGCCGGCGGTCGAGATCGTGAGCCTTGCCGGCGAGGTGCGTTCCCGTGAGGACGGATCGCTCTCCGCCGCGCTGACCGGCGTGGTGGCCGACCCGGAGGGGAACGTCTATGGCGGGCCGTTCATCGCGGGGGCAAATCCCGTCTGCGTGACCTTCGAGGTGACGCTCGAGGAATGGTTGCCGGCTTAAACTTGGCCAGGCCATGGCCCGCTCTCGCGCCGGATCGTGCGCTTCCAAATGGCCGGGACGGGATACGCTTTCTCAAGGCGATCGAGCATGCATTCTTGCGAAGCCGTCGGCTCAACATCTGAGCATTGGCAGGTTCGGGCCGCTGATCTGCTCGGTCAATTGCAGTCGATCACCGGCACACGCTATGTGTTGACCAAGCCGGATAGGACGAGATTCTACAGAAAGGGCTATCGGTTCGGCGAGGGCAATGTCCTCGCCGTGGTGCGTCCGGGAACGCTGGTCGAATATTGGCGCGTGCTGAAGGCCAGTATTGACGCCGGCATGATCGTCATCATCCAAGCGGCCAATACGGGTCTTACCGGCGGTTCGACGCCTGACGGCAATGATTATGATCGCGGCATCGTGCTCATCAACACGATGCGTATGAAGAGGCTTCAGGTCATTTCCGGCGGGCAGCAAGTCGTTTGCTTTCCCGGCGCGACCCTGGACCAGCTCGAAAGGGCATTGAAACCTTTCGGCCGAGAGCCGCATTCGGTCATCGGATCGTCCTGTCTGGGCGCGTCGGTCTTCGGAGGGATCTGCAACAATTCCGGCGGCGCTTTGGTCCATCGCGGCCCCGCTTTTACCCAGCTGGCCCTCTACGCGCGCGTCGACGAGGATGGGCGGCTCGACCTCGTCAATCATCTCGGCCTCCGCCTGGAAGGTGCGCCTGAAGACGCGCTCGGCAGTCTCGACCGTTGGGACATCGGCGATGCGGATATCGAGACGACCGGCGAGCGCTGGGCGTCCGATCGTGGTTATGCGGCGCATGTCCGCGATATCGACGCCGATACGCCGTCACGATTCAATGCCGACCCGCGGCGTCTTTTTGAAGCGTCGGGCTGCGCGGGGCGTCTGGCCTTGTTTGCGGTTCGGCTCGATACCTTTGCGAAGAATGAGCGCTCGAAGGTCTTCTACATTGGGACGAACAGGACCGAGGAACTCACTGAGCTTCGGCGCAGACTTCTTCGGGAGCTTTCTGTCTTGCCAGTCGCAGGAGAATACCTGCATCGAACTGCGTTCAACGTAGCAGAGCGCTATGGGAAGGACACATTCCTTCTGATTCGGCATCTCGGAACCGCACGGCTTCCGTTTTTCTTCGAGATGAAGACGCGGTTTGATGCAATCGTCGATAACTGGCGATTTTTTCCAAAATATCTCAGCGATCGTCTTCTTCAGGCACTGTCGTCCTTAATCCCGACACCTGTTCCTGAGCGCATGCGTGCTTATCGGGATCAGTTTGAGCATCACCTCCTCCTTAAGGTTGCCGACGATGGAATCGAGGAGACGCGGGCCCTCCTCAGCGAGTTCTTCGCCTCTGCATCGGGTTCCTATTTCGAATGTACCGATGACGAGGGCGAGAAAGCCTTCCTTCATCGTTTCGCTGCGGCCAGCGCGGCTGTGCGCTATCGCGCAGTCCACCATCGCGAGGTCTCGGATATTTGCGCTCTCGACATCGCGCTGCGTCGGAACGACCGTGACTGGTTCGAGACGCTGCCGCAAGACCTCGAAAAGCAGGCTATCCATAAACTCTATTACGGTCATTTTCTTTGCTATGTATTCCATCAAGATTATATTGTGAAACATAGAAACGACCCTTTGGAGTTCGAGCACCGTATGTGGTCTTTGTTGGATGAGCGTGGCGCGGAATATCCTGCGGAGCATAACGTCGGTCACCTCTATAAGGCTAAGGTTGCATTGAGGCAGTTCTATCAGACGCTCGACCCGAGAAATGTGCTCAATCCTGGCATCGGTCAGACGTCGAAATGCCTGTGCTGGCGCGAAACCTTGCGCCGGTAGATACACTCGCACAAGAGCGGGTCTGTTTTCCGCGCGATCACGGCGGTCCGAGCCGACCACCCGGGCGCCGTCTGTTTTCTCGGAAGATCGGCAAAAGGGGGCGTCGGTGAGGATTGGTTCGCCTATAGAGGTCTCATCGTAATAGTTACTTTTATCCCGAACCGAGCAACACTCTCGCCATCGCCATGCCGACGGCGGCTTGAGTCGGCTCAATCACCGGAAGACCTACGGCGTCTTCGAGTCGTCGTCTGAACCGGGCCATTCCCGCACAGCCCATGACAATCGTGTCGGCATGATAATCGTCCCGAAGCCGCCTGCCGACCTGGACCAGGCGGAGAAGAGTGTTCCGATCATCGGCAAGCTCGGCAATCGTCAAACCGACGGCCAACTCGCCGGCCAGCCGACCCGATACCCCCATCGCGCCGAAGGCCCTGAGGTGCCGGGGAATCGAATTCGGCAGAATCGCGATGACGCCGAAGCGTTGACCCATGGTCAGCGCCGTCAGGACGCCGCACTCCGCAATGCCGAGCACGGGCCGGGCGCTTTGCTCGCGCAGGGCGTGAAGGCCGGGATCGGAAAAGCAGGCTATGACGAATGCCGCCGCCTCGTCCTCCAGGGTGGAAGCGAGACGCAGAAGCGGCGCCACGACACCGTCCGCGTCGCGCTGGGATTGGATGCCCGGTGGACCGTCTTCCAGCGTCAGCGCCTCGATGGCCGGACCGCCGTCGATGCGCAGCCTCTCGACGGCCTCGTCGATGCCGGCCGTCACGGCCTTGTTCGAGTTGGGATTTACGACATAGATCGAGCGGCTCATCGCCAGTCTTCCGCTGCTGCTCAGTTGAGGCAGTTGGCGAGCCACCACGTGATCAACGCGGTGCCTTCCATGAAATCGTCGAGTTCCATCGCCTCGGCCGGGTTATGGCTGCCGTTCCGGTTGCGGACGAAGATCATTCCGACCGGCACGCCCGCCGCCGCAAAAGCTGCGGCGTCATGAGAGGCGGGGCTATGAAGCGTCCTTGCCGGAATGGCGAGGGCGGCGGCTCCCCGATTGAAATCGTCGATGATGTCCGCATCCATGGGTCCGACGGGAGCGGAGGCGCGCTGCCCGAGGGAAAACCGGACGTTCCGGCCCCGCTCGATCCGCGCGATGGCACCGAGCATCTCGTCTTCGAGGCGCCCGAGGATCTCCGCATCGTAGGCCCGGACGTCCAGGCTGAACTCGAATTCTCCCGGCACGGTCGTCAGTCCGTGCGCAGCCGCGTCGGTATGGAAACGCCCGAAGGTCACCGCCATCGGAATGCCCCGATCCTCGTGCGCCGCCCAGAGACGATCGAGGAACATCGCAAGATCGCTGGCAGCCATCGCCGCATCCTGCCGGTACCGGCGCGGCGTTCCCACATGGCCGTACCGTCCATGGACCCTGGCGTTGGGATACCTGAAATTCCCGGGGATGCCGGTGCCGATCGCGATCGGCTGGCCTCTCTCGACGAGGGTCGGAGCCTGCTCGATGTGAAGCTCGACGAAGGCTCTCAGCTGCATGCGATCGAGCGCGGCCTCGCCCTTTCGAAGACGCTCCGGGTCGCCGCCGCAATCGGCGATATGATCCGACAGGCGACGGCCGGTATCGATGCGCGGGGAGTCGAGCGCCTCCGGCGGCAAGACGCCCAGGGCGGACCGGCTCCCGATATAGGATACTTGAAACCAGACGCTCTCCTCTGCCCGGACGCCCATGACGGTGATGTCGCACGGCGGCGTCACACCCAGTTTCTTCAGCGCGGCGAGGCTCGTCAGTCCGGCGACGACGCCTGCAGCCCCGTCGAAATTGCCGCCATTCGGAACGCTGTCGAGATGCGAGCCGATGATGACTCTCCGGGCCGAGCGATCGCGCCCGGGCAAGGTCATGTAGGTATTCGCGGCGGCATCGGTGGCGATCTCCAGCCCGGCCTGCCGGGCATGCTCGGCAACCACACGATGGCCGTGGCTTTCACCCGGACCGTATGTGTCCCGAAAGATCCCTTCCTTCCCTTCGAGCTTTACAACGACCTGCTCGAAAAGACTTGCAGCGACAGCTCTGCTGTCCGCGACGCTCGCACGAATCTGGTCGCTGGAGATGGCCACTTGGATCTCGCTATCTGACATGACTGTTGGGCGTACAATGCCCAACGCACAGGCAAAGCGACAATGAAATAGGCGCCAGGAATATAAGGCGGCGTTATATAACGCCGCCGAGCACGGCTTATGTAAAAGAAGTTGCCGGCAGCCGGAGAGTCTTCGCCGGGAACTTGGATCCGCTCACAAGCTGTGCGCCCGAGCGGCTCGCGTGGGGCGTACGTAACGGCCGGTTCCAGGCTCGGCAGCCAGGCTGCCGCCCTGAATGATGATCTCGCCGCGCCGAATGATCGTCTCCGGCCAGCCTCGGACCCCATGCCCGTCATACGGCGTATAGTCGGTGCGGTCGTGAAGAATGGACTTGGTGATCGTGACGCTTCGGTCCGGGTCCCACACGACCAGATCCGCATCCGCCCCGATTGCGACGGTGCCTTTGCGGGGATGGAGCCCATAGAGCTTCGCCGGCGCCGTCGAAGTCAGCTCGACGAAGCGCCGCACGTCGAAACGCCCCTTTGAAACCATGGCGTCGAACAGAAGCGGAAGCCGAACTTCAATCCCCGGCATTCCATTGCCGATCTGCTTGAATGTCGAGTGCGGTCCGCTCCGCAGCTTCCCCGTTTCGTCGAAGCGGTAGGGTGCGTGATCGGAAGTCACGAGTTGAAGGTCTCTCAGCCTCAACGCATGCCACAGCGCGTCCTGGTCCGCGGCCTCGCGCAGCGGCGGCGAGCACATCCACTTCGCACCCTCCAGTCCCGGCTTGTCGAGTTCCTCCCGCGTGAGGAGCAGGTATTGCGGACAGGTTTCCGCGCTCACCGAGACCCCTCGCGCGCGGGCATCTCTGATGACGGCAGCGCCTTCGGCCGTGGAAACATGGAAGATCACGATGGGCTGATCCACCATTTCGCCGAGCCGGATCACCCGCCCGATCGCCTCGACCTCGGCCAGCCGGGGATGGCTGTCGGCATGGTAGCGCGGATGCACTTTCCCGGCCGCCAGGAGATGCCGGGTTGCCCATGTAATCATTCCATAGTTTTCCGCGTGGAAAGACACATTGGCGCCGAACCGCCGCGCAATGGATAATGTCTCCAATATACTTGCGTCATCGACATTGAGGAGGTCGTAAGTCATAAACAATTTTATCGAGTTATGCCCCTCCGTGAGCAGCTTCGGCAAATGATCTTGCAGCGTCTCCGGCGTAGGGTCGGCGATGATGAGGTGGAACGTATAGTCGATGACGGCGCCCTTCCGGGCGAGCCGCGAATAATCGTCGACCACCTTCTCGAGATTCATCCCTTTGTGCTGAGCGGCAAACGCAATCACGGTCGTCGTCCCGCCGAAAGCGGCGGCCGTGGTGCCGCTCTCCCAGTCGTCCGCGCCGAGCAGCCCGTTCGAGGAAATCTGCTCGATATGTGCGTGCGAATCGACACCTCCGGGAAGCACGAGCTTTCCTTTCGCGTCGATCTCCAGTCTGCCGGTGCCGAGGCTTTTTCCGATCGCTGCGACCTGCCCGCCGACCACGCCGACATCCGCCTCGAAGACATCGGCATCCGTCGCGACGGTGCCGCCGCGGACGATCAGGTCGAAATCTTGTCTTGCCATAGCTGCCTCCGCCAATAGCCGCTCGAGTTCAAGTATTTTCTTGCCGAAGCTTCACTGCTCGACGGCCGTCGCGGCAAACCGATCGATGTGATAGGGCCGGCTCGCAATGCAGGGGCAGAAGCGGTTCACGATCACCGCCAGCCGTTCGCAATTGTCCGACCGTTCCGCGTTGATGTCCGCGAGGCGAGCGCGCGTGTCTTCCACGTGCCGGCGAAGCTTCGGGAGATCCAGCCGCGTGAGCCGGCCCTGCCGGACGACCCATTCTCCGTCGACCATCACATCGGAGACGGCCGTGCCGTCCTCGATGTGAACGAGCTGATTGATCGCGTTGTTCAGCGGCATCCAGTTCGGGCTCGTGAGGCGAAGCATCACGAGGTCGGCGCGGTACCCCGCCTCGATCTTGCCGATCTTCCCGTCGAGGCCCAAGGCCCTGGCGGATCCCGTCGTCGCCGCCCGGGCGGCCTCCACGGTGGTCAGCCAATGCCCGGTATTCGGGCCGCGCGCCTTGGAGGACAACGACGCCAGCCTCATGGCCTCGTACATGTTGAGGCTGTCGGAGCATTGGCTGCCATCCGTTCCCAGGCCCAGATTGACGCCGGTGTCGAGAATGGCACGGGAATTCGCGATGCCGTTGCCCAGCCGCATGTTGCTTGCGGGGTTGTGGGCGACGGAGGAGCCGTGATCGGCCAGCAGCTTCATGTCGTCGCGATCCAGCCAGACGCCATGCGCCGCGGTGAAGTCCGGCCCGAGGATTCCGAGATCCGCGAGATGAGCCGTCGCGGTCTTGCCGTACAGCTCCATGCCGATAACCGCCTGCACCTTCGATTCCGACAGATGCATGTGCAGGCCGGCGCCATGCTCCCGGGCCAATCGGGCCGCTCGGACCATGAATTCATCCGAGCAATGGTGAGGGATCGTGGGCGCGACTCCCAGGATGACGTTCCTCCTGTCGCGGGTCCATGTCTGAAGCAGCGACTTGAGAATGCCGAGCGTATCGCCGGCCGGGGCAAGCTGCTGGGAATCGACCGCGCCGAGAAGCTCCTGGGGCACCTGGTCGCGCAGGCCGGGGATCGCCTGGAAGAAACTGCGGTCGGCAACCATCGGCGCGAGGACCGCGCGCATGCCGACCGCGGCATAGGCGTCGGCAACCGCCTCCACCCCTTCCCGCGAGGGCGCGGGAAATTCCACCATCAGGTCATAGCAGGCCGTACAGCCCTTGAGCAGCATCTCGGCTGCCGAGAGGGTCGCGCTGAGCGCCTTGTCCTCGACGCTGCGGCCGCCATTCATGGCCGGCCCGCCGTTGAGAAGAAGCTCGAGCGTCCACAGATCCCCCATGCCCTTTGCCAGGCCGCCGTGGCTGTGCACGTGGGCGTTGATCAGGCCCGGATGAACGATGAACTCGCTCGCGTCGACGATCTCGGTCTCGGGCGGAGCCGCAAGGTCGCGTCCGACCGCCGCAATTCGACCCTCCTGGACGAGAATGTCGATTCTTTCAGGCCGCGGCGCATCCGGCTGAACCAGCGTTCCACCCTTGATGCAGACAGGACGGGCCACCATGCTTTCCTCTCCTATTGCGATTTCGGTTTCGAGGTCGCCCAAATGGCCGGGCTTCTCTCTTGCGCGATGGTCGTCAGGATGCCGACGAACTTCCTGGCGAGCCGCGAAAGCGGGCGCTCCCTGAGACTGACGATCGAGCCCGTCGTCTCGATCCGCGGCGCGAAGGCGCGGATCGTCATGCCCTGGCTGACGGCCGTGCCGGCGGAAAATTCGTCGATAATCGCGATGCCGGCCCCCTGGACCGCCAGCCGGCATGCCGTGACGCCTTTATGGACGACGATCTTGGGTGCGTAGTGAACGCCCGCATCACGAAACGCCGTCGCCAGCAGCCCGCCGAGCCGGGTCGTCGGCTCGAGGCCGATCATGGGAGTGCTCGCCAGATCGTTCGGCGTGACCGCCTCGGCTGCTGCGAGCGGGTGTTCCGCGGGAAGAACGCAGGCCATTCGGCCGCTGATGATCGGGGCTATTCCAAGCGCCGGCCTGAGATCAGGGGCGATCGCGATCCCGAGATCCGCGAATCCGGTTTCAACGGCTTCGATGACTCCATCCATCCCCTGGACGTCGAAATAGACCTGGATGTTGGGACGGCTGGACATCAGCTCGGAAATCGCCTCGGGCACGATCGTGTCGCCCAAAGGATTCGTCGAGATGACGCGCAGGTAGCCTTGCTGGGTATCCTTGAGCGCGACGACCCGCTGATTGATGCTCCTCGCCATCATTTGCAGGGGCTGCGCGTCGCGGTAGAGCGACAGCGCTTCGTGAGTGGGGACGAGGCGGTTGCCGATCCGGTCGAAAAGCTTGAAGCCGATCGATTCTTCGAGATGCTTGATGCCGTTGCTGACACCCGGTTGCGAGAGGCCGAGCTCGTAGGCCGCAGCGATCGTCGTGCGGCAGCGCATCACCGCGCAAAAGATCTCGATCTGCTTAAGGTTCACAGCACTGCTCCCTCAGCCCGGATGACGCGGCCCCTTGAGCATCTTCGAGCAAATCGGAGGCCGGCTCGCGTGAAGGAGACATGGCCAGGCAAAAATGTCAGGCATTCGCTCCGATCCCCTTCGGGGTTCATGGCAGCTTCCAGGGGATATGCATGGTCCGCCATTGGATGTTCAGGCGGAATCGCGCTGTTGACGGAGCGACCACGGGAAGAAGATGCGCTCGATCGCCGTGACGAGTTGGAAGAGCACAATTCCCATGAGGGCGAGAAGGGTGACCGCTCCGAAAGCGAGGGGAACCTTGAAAAACGCCGTGGCGGATTGAACGAGATTGCCCAGCCCGCGATCGGACGTCACGAACTCGCCCACCACGGCTCCGACCACCGAAAGCGTGATCGCCGATTTCAAGCCGCTGAAAATAAACGGGATGGCAAACGGAATTCGGATCTTGAAAAATTCCTGGAGACGTCCGGCACGGTAGCTTCGTCCCAACTCGATCAGCTCGGGGGGCGTCGCCATGAGCCCGGTGGCGACCGAGATCACCAGCGGAAAGAACGCTACGAGGAATGTCACGGCGATCCGCGGCAACTCGTTGGCGCCGAGCGCGATGACGAGGATCGGAGCCAGCGCGACTTTCGGAATCGCCTGCGTCAACACGAGAAGCGGATAGATCGCATTCGATGCGTATCGCGACGAGGCCAGGACGAACCCGAGGGGGATGCTCACGGCGACCGAGAGCAGGAAGCCCGCGAGGACCGTCTGCAAGGTGGCCCAGGTGTGAAACATCACCGGGCGGATCTCCTTCATCGTCTCGGCATAGATGACGGACGGCGCAGGAAGGAGATAAACCGGCACGTCGAAGGCGCGGACGCCGAGTTCCCAAGCCAGCAACATCAGCGCAAACGCCACGGTGGGCAGAATGACATCCTGGCCGTAATGCCAGAGCTTCCTCATCGACATGATAGCGAACCTCAGTGGCGGCCCATGATCAGCGATCGGATGTACTGCACACACCGGTTGAATTCCGGCAGGGCTTCAGATTCAAAGCCGCGCGGACGGGGAATGGGGACCGGAACGATCTCGGCGATGCGCCCGGGCCGGGCCGAGAGAACCACGACACGATCCGCAAGCATGACCGCTTCGGAAATCGAGTGGGTCACAAACACAATGGTTTTCGGTCGCTCGGTCCAAATGCGAAGCAACTCTATCGACATTTCCTCCCGGGTGAGCGCGTCCAGCGCTCCGAACGGCTCGTCCATCAGCAAAACGCCGGGATCGGGAGTCAGCGCCCGGCAGATCGCGGCGCGCTGCTGCATGCCGCCGGACAATTCGTCGGGATACCGATCTCTAAAGTCCCCGAGACCGGCAAGCGTCAGCAGTTCCATCGCCTTATCGACCGGCCGCTCCTTCCGGCGCATCAGCTCGAAAGGAAACAGGACGTTCTCGAGCACCGTCTTCCAGGGCAGCAAAGTGGGCTTCTGGAAGACCATGCCGGTCTCGCGGCGCGGCGCCGTGACAACCTGGCTCCCGATTTTGATGGAACCCTTCGATGATTTGAAAAGACCCGCGATCAGGCGAAGAAGAGTTGACTTGCCACACCCGGAGGGACCAACCAAAGCGACGAATTCATTCTCGGAAATGTTGAAGCTTACATTCTTGAGAGCAACAATTTCCTGCCCGTCCCAAAGCTTGTAGATTTTCGAGACGTCATCTATCGCAATGGCGGTCATCAACCATTCTCCCTGAAGCTCACTCGATCCGGCAGGTCATCGCGGCGGCAGGAAGCTCGTATCGACCGCCTGCTGCGGATCCCAATCCGGCTTCAGGTCCTGAGCTTTCGCGACGACCTGATAGGTGAACTTGAGCCGCGCCGGATCGAACTTGCCGAATGCCGACCCTTCCGAATCCTTGTTGAACACCAGGTCCATGGTTGCATTCAGCGATCCAAGGCAATCATCGAGAGCGATCGTCGGAACCTTCTCGACATGAAGCTTGCATGCTTCCTCGCGGTTATCCCGCGCCCAGAGCAACGACCTCTGCACACCGCGCAAAAAGGCTTTCACAAGCTCGGGGTTCTGTGCAATGATCTTCTCATTTGTAAGGATTACGCTGGAGTATATCTTAAATCCTGTCTCCACATACGGCAGAATCTTGATGGATTCGCCTGCCATCTTGGCCGCCTTATTATTGAAGTAGTGGTGGATTGTATAGAGGGGCGCGGCATCGATCTTCTTCTGGATCAGGAGCGTTCCCATCGCGGATCCATCGACACTCACCCATGTGATCGAATTTTCGTCTATGCCGACACGCTTCGCGACTTCAGGGAAGTAGATTCGGTGACTGTTTCCCGGCGTGATGCCGAGCCGCTTTCCAGCCAAATCCTTGATGGAATTAATACCGGAACTCTCCAGAACAAAGAAGGAGTGAGGAGAATAGGTATAGAGACTGCTGATCGCTTTCACCGGCGCTCCGGCACGCTGCCGGGCCGTCATCATGGAGCCGAGGTCGCTGATGCCGAACTCCGCCGCCCCGTTCGCCACCTTGGTCACCGTATCGCTGCTTCCGTAGCCGCGAGTCACGGTTATATCAATTCCCTCTTCCTTCCAGAAACCCTTCGCCCATCCACCGTAAAACGCAGCATACTCGCCGGATGGAAGGAAATCCATCATGAATTGAACTTGTTGTTGAGCAGAGGCATTCTTGCTTGATACAGCCGATACCCCGAAGACGAGTGCTGCCAACGCGACGGAGCGAACGAATTCCGAGAATTTTCGAGTTTTCATTGCAATCCCCATTATTTCGTTTTAGGCCGAAGCCCTCACGTTAGCGACTGGGCAATCAAGGATCGAATTAAAATTGGGGCTTGTGTATTCCGAATCGAAATACACAGGGGGCCTCTTCGTGCGGGAGCCCGTGAACGGTCCGACGGTCGGGCAAGCCCCGGCGAGCCAAGGCCGGGATGCGCGGTGGCGGATCGGCTTCGCAGGCGATACCGTCTTTCATAGTCACGAATGCGAATAATTGAACGCCGAGTTCTGAGTGGACATCAAGCCGCTGGTCCCGACAGACGATGTGCAGGCTGAACTCGTCCAACCGGCTATCGCGCTGGTGAAGGCTGAGGAAGTCGATAGCGCCAGATCGATGCTGGAGCTTGCCTTGGATACTTTGCTGGACGCCGGTGCCGCGCGCGCGATCATGGGCTGTACTGAAATTCCGGTTGCTTTGGAGCATTCTTCCAAAGCCACGGTTCTGCTTGGTGCCACCGCTGCGCTTGCCGCGGCATGCATCGCGATTTGTCAGGCCTCGCCGATCGAGGCCCTCGCGTCTCCCGAAAGAGAAGGACCTTCTGGGTCGCCCCGCATGTCGGCGGTATTCGGCACGCCGCGCACGTCCCATCCGTCTTTGCGCATCTCCAGTAGCGGATTGTAGGCGCCCGAACTCGCCTTGGCGGGATCAAACGGGGGCATGCGGCCGAAGCGTGCGCAGGCCCGCGGTCGGCTCCCCGATCTTCCCCTGTTTTGCGGACGAGGGGTTATCCGCTTTCCTGTCGACCTGCTCGGGCGTGATAGGACCGAGCAGGCCGAACGGATGCGCTGCCGATTATGGGAGCCTTCGATGTCCGCGAACTGGTCGCATCGGGCCTTCTCTTGCGTTGCCCATCTCCTCTGAACGTGCGTCTCGTCTTAGCCATCAAACACCGTCCTCGCCCGCAAGGAACGTATCGGGGGTGTCCGCAAACCGGGGGGAGGATCGGAAAACAGCGCATACTCTATACTATCAGATTCACGCCATCCGCTTTGGGGCGCGGCCCTCCTCGGCACCGTGAAGCACATAATGCAACGATGGCTCTATGCCGTTTTCAGCAACATCTGGATGTTGCTGCAAATACCATTCTCGATCTAGAATGTGGTGTTTTACGAGAAATTCTGCCTTGTCGGCCGCGGAAATCCGTTTTCCGAAAAAACTCTTCTTATCAAGAAGAGTCAGAAATATTTTTGCTATTCTCCCAATCTCATTTGAGAATGTATCCCGTACCTGGGCGAGCTGCGTCTCTGCAGCGGCTTTCCCGGCGGAAAGGGTCTGGATCTCCGCTTTGAGGGTGGTCACGATTGCCGCTTTCTGCTTCCGCGCCGTTTCCAGCTCAGCCTGATGCCCCGCTTCGGCGGATTGAATCTGCTGCTTCAGGCCATCGACCTCGGCATAATACTTCGAGGTTAGCAGAGCGATATCTTCTATTCGGGCCGCATGAGCCTCCCGCGCCTGGGCAAGTTGGGTCTCCGCCTCGGTCTTCCCGGCGGAAAGGGTCTGGATCTCCGCTTCGAGGG
>NZ_DAOLAJ010000002.1:47958-63688 GCF_035325185.1 Enterovirga sp.
GGCTTCCAGTTCAGCCAGATGTTCCGCTTCGCGCGCCTGGGATCGGGCGTTCAGCTCGGAAAGCTGGGCCGCGTGCGCCTCCCGCGCCCGGGCGAGGTGGGTCTCCGCCTCGGTCTTCCCGGCGGAAAGGGTCTGGATCTCCGCTTCGAGGGCGGCCACGGCGGTCGCTTCCTTCCTGCGCGCGGCTTCCAGTTCAGCCAGATGTTCCGCTTCGCGCGCCTGGGATCGGGCGTTCAGCTCGGAAAGCTGGGCCGCATGCGCATTCCGTGCCTGGGCGTGTTCTGCCTCAAGTGCTAAGCCTTCGCGGTCTTTCTCAAGCAATATTTGTTGCAGGTCATGGATCTTTGCCAGGGTATCTGCTTGCAGAGAAACGCCAGTTGCTTCTGCTGCGCGTGCAGCCTTGATCTCGGCGTGCTGACCATCAACTTCCTTTTCTCTCGATTTGAGCATTGACTCTGCAGATTTTAACGATTCTTGCAAGAGATTGCGTTCGTCTTCTAAAATTTCCGCTTTATGTATCGCCTCTATTCCTTGACCAAGCCGGTTGAAGGCTTGACGGCTTGCCAGATAAGCCGGCATTCCAGGACGCTGCTCCATAAGAGCAGTCAGTCGCTCGGCCTGGTTCTCTCCGTAGAGTACAATCTCTAGGTTGCGTCCGGCGCTGGAGGTTGATTCGAGCGTAAACGATCTATGTTCGTGGAGGAATAAATTTTTCCTAGTAATATAATTTGGAAAAACATGATCATGGCCGCATATCAATATTATTGAACTGTCCGATAGATAAGGTATTAATTCGCTTTGTAGTTGGCAAATTCCTTCCGAATCCATGGCCTGATTCAAGACAAGCAGATCGATCTTGCCGCCGAGTCGATGCGCGACGACAGTCGGATCTCCCGGCAGGATCTCAGAAAAATCAGCGTATTGCGCATCATGCTGGGCTCGCATGGCCGGAGTCATGAGCGGCTCGCCCGTCTGAACGCCAATGCAGACCGCGCTGTCTCCCAAGCGCTCGATCGCCTGGCAAAGCCCCATATAGACGACCCCATCTCCGACCCCGAGTTGTGCGATCGTCCGCGGCCTGGTCGTTCCCATCAGCCAAAACAGAAATGGCAGCAAACCCAGCATCGGCGAACTCGCCAAGTGCCGAGGGCGCCAGAACATCGACTGACTGGAGAGGGAGAGCGGAACGTACAGATCCCGGTCTTGTGTAGGAAACGGCGGCAAAGCAGGTGTCGGGCTATCCATTGCGGCGCCCTGTTTGACACGACGTGAAATTGCAGTATTCTTAGCCATCGCGATGCTACCTATCGTTCATTTGATTTAACATAGGAATCTGGCCTGGATCTGACACTTGGTAATCTTCCTCGCATATACCGTGAAGAGATACCCAAAAGAATTGCCGGATAAGAAAGCCGATGTCGCGTTGCTTTACCAGGCCCGGCTCGATATGGAATTCCGCCATGCGCCCGACCATGCGCACGGGTTTGATGATTTCCTCGACCTGCCGATAGAGCAACCTCACCCCATAATCGTCGAACAGCACCCGCACCGGGCGCTCGGCCCTCAGCAATATCGTAGCCAGACAAGCCGTTCGGAAACGTCCGTCGATCAGAACCACGTCGGGATGACGAAACCATGGCTGGTCCCAAATCCCGGTTGGATAGAGATAAAAATCTCGCCACGCCCGGTCGTTAAGTGGCCGCCCCCACGGACCCGTCTCTCCGATGTCGGCGTGATAAATGACGGCCGGGGACAGGATTTCAGGAGCGGTCAGTTTCTGTCGGAGATCTCGTGCCCAGGCAAGATCGCTTTCGACGCTCATGATGTATTTTCCCGGCATGCGCGCCGCGATCTCGATCGATCCCCCGGACCCATATTCCAAGATGACTTTCGCGCCTGCGTAAGTGCGAGTCAGATGCTCAACCTCTTCCGGCGGCATGAATGGCGCAGCCGGAGTCCTGGCGGAACTGCCCGCCACCGCTCGGACATAGTGGGCCAGCATCCGGTCTCCCCAGAGATTTCTGGAAAAATAAGAATGCGCTAAATCGGAGCAGTCTGTCATATCCTCGCGTCTGTCCGTCGAGGAAAAAATAAGATCCTGTAGTATATCCAGCATATCAGAGGGGGGCATCGACTCGTCCAAGCCAAATTCCCCGAAATTGCACCGGGCGGCGGCCCAGAAGTTGTCGCGCGTCACGAGGCCGAAGCAGCCCCGGGACGCCGGCGCGATGGTAGGCATGCCCCTTGCCAGAGACGCGAGCGCGGATCGGCCTGATGATACCGAGGCGTGACAGGCCGATTCCAGATGGGCCAACTTCTCGTCGTCCGGCCGGCCGTGAAAATGCACTGCCTCTCGGCCGACGATGTCGCTCAACTCCTGGGCGGCGGCTTTCACTCGCTCGAGTTCAGGCCCCGTTCCGGCAATTTCCCACCGTATCGCGCCCTCTTCACGCCGGGCCTGCAGGCGCAAGACTTCCAGCAGAAGCTCGGTAAACTCTCTCTTGTCGCGATCGAATCGCGACGCCACCAGGACACGTGCAGGAAGAGCGGCCTTTGCGGGGCGACGCCTCACCCGCGATCTTGACGAGGATATGACTGTATTCGGCATGTCGTGGATTCGATCCAACGCCTGCGGCGCAGTCTCAAGAATCTTTTGGCGAACCGCCGGCGAGACAGCAAAAATGCCTGAACAGTGTTGCCAGTATTTTTCGATACTATCCATGTCGTCGCAGTAAAAGGTCACGAAGTATGGAATGCCGAGCTTTTCCCGAGCCTCCAGGCCCCAAATGCGAGCGGGCCCGGCGTGAGCATGAATAAGATCATAGCTCCCCTCCAGGGCGCCGGTGGCGAGGAAGCGCTCCCGGTTCTCATAATCCGTCTCCCGCACTGTCGCGCCCAGATTCACCATGCGTTGCACAAATGGACCGGAAGGACAGACCAGCGTGACCCTGTGCCCTCGATAGAGGAGATATTCTGCGGTGTCTGCGATATTGTCTTGCAAATCGTCATGCATGGCACGATACCAACCATACATTAGCACGTGCATTTCTTCCGCCTTCTACACTCTTCGCCCTCGACGGATGGCTGTGTAGCCTATAAGAGTGCGCCGCATGGATGGCAAGCTCTGCTGTGCTCGTCAGCTATCAGCTTGGCGATGCGAGTTCATCTGCTGACATCGGATTTGTGTCGCCTCTCTCAGATTGGAGCCCGATATGCCCGGTCGCGCGTTCCGATGGGCGTGATGCGCATGGTTGATTGACGGGCTTGTTCCGCGCTTGGTGACGATGATCGAGAATGTCGGCGTGGGATTTGTGGACGCGGTTCCACAGCCGGTTGTCACATAGACTTGCCGGACGTCCTCTTGCGGGTTTCGCTCTGGACATTTCAGCGGCAGCGGGACGCGGGGGGTGTCGAGTGGAGCGGCAGGTCTGCTCGATCGTGACGGCCGGCCTGATCGGGATGAAACATGCACCGGAGCCGTTCGAAGGGACGCCCGTCGCGGCTCTCGGGTGGCCGGCTCGCGGCCGGCCGCGCCGAGGCACTTCCCGGAAAGCTCGCCTCTGACGCTGCCGGGGCGGCCCGGCCCCCCCCCGGGGCATGCCCATCACGCCAGCGGGGACGAGGAGATGACGTGCCAGTTCGTCTGGAGCTGAAGCCTCGTGCGGCGGATATGGCTCGCCAGATACCGCTCGGCATCGACCTCGTCCCGACGCCGGACCGCCTCCATGATCAGCCGGTGCTCCGCGTGGATGACCCATTGGCCGGCTTTTCCGATGAGGCGGGAATAGGCGCGGCGATAATGCTGCGTCGTGTTCCAGAAGCGCTCGATCGTCGCTAGCAGGGTCGGCATCCCGGCGGCCTGGTAGCTCAGCAGGTGGAAATCCCTGTCGAGCCTGAGGAACTCCTCCACTCCGCTCGACGCCTCGATCTGGGCCGCAAGGTCGAAGAGGCGTGCGATGGTCGCCTCGTCCATCCGTGCCATGCTCTCGCTCAGGGCCAGCGGCTCGACGCGCTCGCGGACCTTGTAGATCTCCGCGCATTCGGTGATGTCGGCCTTCGCGATCCAGGCCCCGGAATTCGGCACCAGCACCACGAGGCCTTCGCTTTCGAGGTTCCGCAGGGCCTCGCGCACCGGAATGCGGCTCGTCCTGTAGCGCTCGGCCAGTTCCTCCTGCCGAAGGCGTGCGCCGGGCACATAGGCGCCGGCCAGGATCTCCGCCCTCAGAGCGGCCGTGATCGCGAGGCTGCGGACGACCCCGTTCCTGTCCTTGCGGTCGCCGGATCGCTCGGCCGTCATCACCACGTCACCTGCACGGCGGGCTGGATACCATCGGCGATGCTCGTGGCGCAAATGTATCCAATACTGGCATAAATTCTGTTTTATTCCCGAATAACCGGCGTGAATGGATACATTTGCGTTGACAATGAATCGAGGCGCGCCTAGGCAATTGCCAACACGGGTGGAAAAGCCGAAGGTTCAGGATGCGGTCGCCGCTCAGCCGGAGGATCGCAGCGTGCCGGGCCGGCTCGGAGACGGGCCGGGCACCCTGATCGTGCCGAGGGGGGATATGGCTGGCGTGCAGCGACAGGTGAGCGATCGGCCGGAGCCGGACGCGGCAATGCGGGGGCTGCCCGGCCTGCGGGGTACCGATCACATCGGCTTCACCGTGCCGGATGTCGAGGAGGCGGCGCGCTTCTTCGTCGACGTCATCGGCTGCGAGAGATTCTACGAACTCGGCCCCTTCCAGTCGGACGACGACTGGATGGCCCGTCAGCTCGACGTCGATCCGCGCACCGTGATGAAGAAGCTCGTCTTCCTGCGCTGCGGGTTCGGCTCGAATTTCGAGATATTCGAGTACGCCGCGCCCGGCCAGCGCCGGGTCCAGCCCCGCAACAGCGACGTGGGCGGGCATCATCTCGCCTTCTACGTGGACGATTTCGACGCGGCCCTTCGCCATCTGCGCGCGAACGGGGTTCGCGTCCTCGGCGAGCCCGTGCTGCGCGAGAGCGGGCCCAGCGCCGGGCAGACCTGGATCTATTTCCTGACCCCCTGGGGCATGCAATGCGAGCTCGTCAGCTTCCCTCGTGGCAAGGGCTACGAGCGGGAGACCGAGCGCCGCCTGTGGCACCCGGCCTCACCCGCAGCCTGACCCTCCGCAACCTCCCGTCCCGCTCCTCTCAACCTCGCCGAGCTATCCTGATGCCAACCCATGCTGACCTGAAACCGGCAGCCGCGTGGCGCGAATTGAAGACCACCCGCGACGACTGGAACGCGGCGGAGAGCGGCCTTCTCGGCACCATGCTGACCTCCATGTCGCTGATCCGCGCCTTCGAGGAGAAGGTCCTGGAACTGGCGGGGCAGGGGCTCGTGCACGGCCCGGCGCATTCCGCGGTCGGGCAGGAAGGCGGCGCGACGGGGTCCGCCGTGATGATGCGCGGGTCGGACCAGGTGAACGGCTCCCATCGGGCGCACCACCAGTTCCTCGCGAAATCCCTGCAATACGTCGCGCCGGACGGCCTCTCGCCGACCGCCGAATTCTCCGGCGACGTGCGCGACCTCTCGAAGACCACCCTGACGGAGATCCTCGGCCTCGCCGACGGCTTCTGCCGGGGGCGCGGCGGCTCCATGCATCTGCGCTGGGCGCAATCGGGCAATCTCGGCACCAACGCCATCGTCGGGGGAGGGGTGCCGCTCGCGGCCGGCGCCGCCTTCGCGCACAAGCGGGCCGGGACGGGGGATGTGGCCTTCACCTATTTCGGCGACGGGGCGACGAATATCGGCTCGGTCCTGGAGACCATGAACCTCGCGGCCGCCTGGAAGCTGCCGCTGTGCTTCTTCATCGAGAACAACCGCTATGCGGTCTCGACGCGCGTGGAGGAGGCGACGGCGGAGACGCGCCTCTCGGCGCGCGGCCTCGGCTTCGGCATTCCCGCCTGGAAGGTGAACGGCATGGATCCCCTCGCCGTGGCCCTCGCGACGCAGGAGGCGCTCGAGGTGATGCGCGCCGGCGAGGGCCCGACGGTCATCGAGGCGGATGTCTATCGCTTCTTCCACCAGAACGGGCCGCTGCCCGGCAGCGCCTTCGGCTATCGCACGCGCGAGGAGGAGGCGGAGTGGCGCGGGCGCGATCCCATCGACCTCCTCGCCCGCGAGATGCAGGAGCGCCAGCTCATCGGGGAGGGGGAGGTCGCGGCCCTCAGGGCGCGCGCCCGGGCGCTGATGGAGGATGTGGCCGGCGAGCTGGTCGAGATGGCGGATGGCAGGCGCCGCATCATCCCGGCGCTCTGGCCCGCCCCCGATTTCCGCGATTTCGGCGTCCGCGGCGACCTCTCCGAGCTTGCGGGCGTCCGCACCGCGGAGCTTGAGACCTTCACGGGCGCGATCATGTCCGATGCGAAGTTCGTGGACGTGGTCGCCGACGTCATGCATCGCCGCATGGCCGAGGACCCGCGCATCGTGGTGATGGGCGAGGACGTGCATCGCCTCAAGGGCGGGACGAACGGAGCCACGCGCGGCCTCAAGGAAGCCTTCGGCGACAGGGTGCTGGGCACTCCCATCAGCGAGAACGCCTTCGCGGGCCTCGCGGGCGGCGCGGCGATGGACGGGCGTGTCGTTCCCGTGGTCGAGTTCATGTATCCCGACTTCATGTGGGTCGCGGCCGACCAGGTGTTCAACCAGATCGGCAAGGCGCGGCACATGTTCGGCGGCGACATCGACGTCCCGCTCGTGCTGCGCACCAAGGTCGCGATGGGCACGGGCTACGGGTCCCAGCACTCGATGGATCCGGCCGGCATCTTTGCCACCGCGCCGGGTTGGCGCATCGTCGCCCCCTCGACGGCCTTCGACTATGTCGGCCTCATGAACAGCGCTCTCGCCTGCAAGGATCCAGTGCTCGTCCTGGAGCATGTCGATCTCTACAACACGAAGGGCCCGGCGCCGGCGGACGACCTCGATTACTTCATCCCCTTCGGCAAGGCGAAGGTGGTGCGCGAGGGCTCCGACCTCACGGTCCTCACCTATCTCTCCATGGTGCGCACGGTGCTCGCCGAGGTCGAGCGCCTGGGCGTGGATGCGGAGGTCGTCGACCTGCGCAGCCTCGACCGGGCGGGGCTCGACTGGGAGACGATCGAAGCCTCGATCGCCAAGACGGGCAACGTGCTCGTCGTCGAGCAGGGCTCGATCGGCACCTCCTATGGCGGGATGCTGGCCGCCGAGATCCAGGCCCGCTGCTTCGACGCGCTCGACCAGCCCGTGCAGCGCGTCCATGGCGGGGAAGCCTCGCCCTCGATCTCCAAGGTCCTGGAACAGGCCGCCTGCGCGGGCCCCGCGGAGGTGGAAGCGGGACTGCGGCGCGTGATGGCCGACCAGGGCCGCCCCCTGGCCTGAGCGGGACACGACGATGCCCAAGGACATCCTGATGCCCGCCCTCGCCGCCGGAATGGAGGAGGGTCACCTCGTCCGCTGGCTCAAGAAGGAGGGCGACGCGATCCGGCGCGGCGACTCGCTGGCCGAGATCGAGACCGACAAGGCGGTCATGGAGCTGGAGGCCGAGGCCGACGGCCGTCTCGCCGACATCGTGTTCGGCGACGGCTCCCCCGGCGTGCCCGTCGGCATGCGCATCGCCTGCATTCTCGCCGAGGGCGAGGCGGCACCGCCCCGCGCTCCGGCTGCGGCGAAGCCCGCCGCGCCCGCGCCCCGGCCCGCCGCAGCGGCTCCGGCGCCGAAGCCGAGCGCGGCCCCGCCCCCGCGCGTCGTCCCGGCTCCTCCCCCGGCCGGGAAGGCGCCGCGCCGTGTGCCGGACGAGCTGGTGGCGGCGCGGAAGATCCCGGCCTCGCCCCTCGCGCGCCGCCTCGCGGAAGCCCGCGGGCTCGATCTCGCCGGCCTCGTCGGCAGCGGGCCCAGGGGGCGCATCGTGCGCATCGACGTCGAGCGGGCGCAGAAGGCGGCTCCGGCCGGCGTGCCGCAACCCGTCGCCGCCCCCGCCCTCGCCGGCACGGCGGGAGGCCCGCTCCATCATGCCTGGATCCGGCAGGGCGAGGGCAGGCCGCTGGTGATGGTGCACGGCTTCGGCGCGGAGCTGAACGGCTGGCGGCCGTTCCTCATCGGCGCGCGTCTCGCCCGGCCCGTGCTCGGCATCGACCTGCCGGGGCATGGCGGCTCCGCGGCGCACGGCGCCTCGACCTTCGAGGAGCTTGTCCGGGCGCTGGGCGAGACCATCGACCGGGTCGGGCTCCATGATTTCGACCTCGTCGCCCATTCCCTCGGCGGCGCCGTCTCGACGGCCCTGGCGGACGAGGGGCGCCACGACCTGCGCTCGCTCTTCCTGCTGGCGCCGGCCGGCCTCGGTCCCGAGATCAACGGCGCCTTCGTGTCGGGCTTCGCGCGCGCCCGCTCGGCGGCGAGCCTCGCGCCCTGGCTGGCGGAGCTGGTGGCCGATCCCGCCATCATCACCCCCGCCTTCGTGCAGGCGAGCGCGGCGATCCGCGACGACGTCCTGGTCGCGGCCCAGCAGCGCCTCGTCGCGAGCCTCTTCCCGGACGGGACGCAGGCCTTCGGCATCCGGGCCGCGCTGGAGAGGATCGCGGTTCCGGTCTCGGTGGTGTTCGGCGGGGCGGACCGGGTCATTCCGCCGGGCCAGGCCCGCGGCCTTCCGGGGAGCGTGGCGCTCCATCTCTTCGCGGGGATCGGCCATATGCCGCAGCTCGAGATCCGGGAGAGCGTCTGGCGGATCCTCGAGCGCCATCTGCGGGCGGCGGGCTGACGCCCGCGGAAAACGACAACTCATCAAAAAGGGAGGAACATCATGAAGGGACGCACAGCAACCAAGGCCCGTTTCCTGGCGCCGCTCGCGGCGGCGCTCGTGGCGGCTGGAGCGGCATCGGCCGAGCCGCTCAAGATCGCGGTGATCGAGACGCTGTCCGGTCCCCAGGCCTCCACCGGCCTCCTGTTCAAGACGGCGGCGCGCTACGGCATCGACAAGCTCAACGCCGCCGGCGGCTATGGCGGCGAGCCGATCCAGCTCCTGGAATACGACAACCAGGGCGGCCCCGTCGGCGCGGCGGACAAGGTCAAGGCGGCCGTCGCGGACGGCGCGCGCATCATCGTCCAGGGCTCGTCCTCGGCGGTGTCCGGCCAGATCACGGAAGACGTGCGCAAGCATAACCTGCGCAATCCCGGCAAGGAGGTCATCTTTCTCAACGTCGGCGGCGAGGCTCTCGAACTGACCGGGGCCAAATGTCATTTCCACCACTTCCGGTTCAACCCGAACGCCGAGATCCGCGTGAAGCCCATGGTACAGGCCATGAAGGAGGCCGGCATCCTGGGCACGCGCGTCTATTCCATGAACCAGAACTATTCCTGGGGCATGGACATGCAGAACGCCATCGACGCCAACGCCAAGGCCGGCGGCTATACCGTCGTGGAAAGGACGCTGCACGACGTGGGGAAGATCCAGGACTTCTCCCCCTACGTCTCCAAGATCGCCGCCTCCAACGCGGAGACGGTCATCACGGGCAACTGGTCGAACGACCTGCTTCTCCTGATGAAGGCGTCCCGCGGCGCCGGTCTGAAGGTGCGCTTCGCCACCACCTTCCTCGACCAGCCCGGCAACATCGCCAATGCCGGCGACGTGGCCGTCGGTCACGTGGTGTCCCACCCGTTCAATGCGGAGGCCAGTCCGGAGGCGGCCGCCTTTGCCGAGGACTACAAGGCCAAGATGGGCCACTATCCGGTCTATATCGAGCCCCAGACCGCCTTCGGCATGGCGATGCTTGGCGAAGCGCTGAAGGGGGCTCCGCTCGCGAAGGGGGCCGCGCTCAACATCAATGCCATCGGCAAGGCGCTGGAGAAGACGACGGTCAAGTCTCCGATGGGCGAGGCCTCCATGCGGGCGGATGATCACCAGATCCAGATTCCCATGGCTATCTCGATCGTGGCGGAGGATGCCAAGTTCAAGGTGGACGGCACCAATCTCGGGTTCAAGCCGATGAAGATCTTCACGGCGGCCGAAACCTCCTCGCCGGTGCAGAGCAACTGCAAGATGGTTCGGCCGAACTGATTTCACTTAAGGCGGATCGGCACGGCCCGCACGACGGGCCGGCCGAAGCCTGCGGGCGGCTTTCCGCCCGCCAGGGAGGTCTCCGATGGAATATCTTGCCGTCGCGCTGCTGAACGGAGCGATCTACGGATTGCTTCTGTTCATGGTCTCAGCCGGCCTGACGCTCGTTTTCGGCATGATGGGCGTCCTCAACTTCGCCCATGCCTCCTTCTACATGATGGGCGCCTATATCGCCTACGCGTTGGCAGGGGTCATCGGCTTTCCCCTCGCGGTCATCATCGCTCCGATCATCGTCGGCGGCGTCGGCGTGATCGTCGAGCGGTACTTCCTTCGCCGCGTGCACCGCTACGGGCATGCGCACGAGCTTCTTCTGACCTTCGGCCTGTCCTTCATCATCGCCGAGGTGATCAAGCTGATCTTCGGCAATTTCCCCGTCGACTACCGGCTGCCCGCCAGCCTCGACTTCGCCGCCTTCCGCATCGGCGGCACGGATTATCCCGTCTACCGCCTGCTCATGGGCGGGGTCGCGCTCGGAATGTTCGGCCTGATCTACGCGCTCCTCAGCACGACCCGCGTCGGCATCGTCGTGCGCTCGGCGATCTACCGCCCCCGCATGGCCGAGGCCTTGGGCCACAACGTGCCCGTCCTGTTCATGAGCGTCTTCGGGGTCGGGGCGATGCTCGCGGGCCTCGCGGGCGCGCTGGCGGGCGCCTTCTACACCACCAACCCCAACATGGCGCTCGAGCTGGGCGTCATGGTGTTCGTGGTGGTGGTGATCGGGGGGCTCGGCTCCCTCGAAGGGGCGATGGTCGCCTCGATCCTGATCGGCGTCGTGACCTCGCTCGCCGTCGGGGTCGATGCGAGCCTCGCCGACCTCCTCGGGTTCATCGGCCTCGGCGACTGGGCGCGCGCGGTCGGCGGGGTGCTCACCCTCCAGGTGTCGAGCCTCGCCGCCACGCTGCCCTTCGCGCTGATGCTGATCGTGCTGCTCGTTCGTCCCTCGGGCCTCTTCGGCGAGAAAGGCTGATCCATGCGACCGTCCGCCCTCCTGCTCTCGCTCGCGGTCGTCGCCCTCCTGGTCGCGGCACCGGCTTTGCTGTCGGCGAGCCTTCTCAACGCGGCGATCCAGATGCTGATCGCCGCCCTGTTCGCCTCCGCCTTCTCGCTCCTGTGCGGACAGGCGGGCATGCTGTCCTTCGGCCATTCGGCCTATTTCGGGCTCGGCGCCTTCGCGACGATCCACGCCATGAACGCCTTCAACGGCGCCGGGCTCCTGCCGACGCCGCTCCTGCCGCTGGCGGGCGCCCTCATGGGCCTCCTGGCCGGGATCGTGGCCGGCTGGTTCGCGACCAAGCGGACGGGCGTCTATTTCTCGATGATCACGCTCGCGCTCGGCGAGCTGCTGCACGCCCTCGCCCCGCACCTGAAGGAGTTCTTTGGGGGCGAGGCGGGGATATCGGCCATGCGCATGCCGGCCTGGGGCCTGACCTTCGGCTCGACGACGGAGGTCTATTATCTCACGCTGGGCTGGGTGCTGCTGTCGCTCGCGCTCCTCTATTTCTTCACCCTGACGCCGGTGGGGCGCCTGACGCTGGGATTGAGGGAGAACCAGCACCGCCTGCGCTTCCTCGGCTACAACATCCACACGCTTTCGGTCCTCGTCTTCTCCATTTCGGCGATGTTCTCGGGCGTCGCGGGGGCGCTCCAGGCGTTGAACATCGAGGCGGCGAACTATGTCGTCCTCGACATGCAGCTCTCGGCCTCCGTCGTCCTGAACAGCTTCATCGGCGGGGTGAAGGTCTTCCTCGGCCCGGCCATCGGGGCGGCCATCATGACCTTCTTCGGCTATGCCGTTTCGGATCTCACGCGGTCCTGGCTTCTCTACCAGGGCGTGATCTTCGTCCTCGTGATGATGTTCCTGCCGGAAGGTCTCGTCGGCGAGCTGGTCCGGCGCCTGCGGGAAGGCCGCGTCGGCTTCAGTCCCTCGCGGATCGCCGCCGGCCTCGTCTTCGCCGCGGCGGTGGTGATCGCGACGCTCGGCTTCATCTGCGCGGTGGAGCTGGCCCAGCGCTTCTTCTCCTCCGACTACCGGGCGACGGTCGGCGCCGCCGGCTGGCCTCCGGTCGAGCTGTTCGGACGCGACTGGGGCCCCTTCCAGATCGTCACCTGGGTCGTCCCCCTGGGGCTGATGGCGGCGGGCATCGCCCTTCTCGCCTATAGCGGCCGGCGCCTCGGCGCCGAGCATGGAGGCGAGGCATGATCGCTCCAGTCCTTTCCCTTCGCAACGTCCGCAAGGCCTTCGGGCCCATCGAGATCATCCGCGGCGTCACGCTCGACATCGTTCCGGGCGAGCGGCACGCGGTGATCGGTCCGAACGGGGCGGGCAAGTCCACCCTGTTCCATCTCATCTCCGGCCAGTATGTGCCGACGTCCGGGGATATCCTGCTGGAGGGCCTCCCGATCGGCGGCTTGCCGCCCCACTTGGTGAACCGGCAGGGCCTCGCCCGCTCCTTCCAGATCACGAACATCTTTCCGGGCCTCAGCGTCTTCGAGAACCTGCGTCTCGCGGCGATGCGGCGCTTCCGGCTCGATCGCGTCGCCTGGCGGCGGGCCTCGGGATACGGCGCCGTCACGGCGCTGGTGGAGGATCTCCTGGAGCAGGTCCGGCTCGCGAAACGCGCCTCGACCATCGCGAGCGAGCTGTCCTACTCGGAGCAGCGCTCGCTGGAGATCGGGATGACGCTGGCGAGCGATCCCAAGGTCGTCCTCCTCGACGAGCCCATGGCCGGCATGTCGCACGAGGAGACCGAGTACACGACCGAGCTCATCCGGGACATCACGCAGGGACGCACCCTGCTCATCGTCGAGCACGACATGGATGTCGTGTTCCGCCTGTCGGACCGGATCAGCGTCCTCGTCTATGGCGAGCTGATCGCCACCGGCACGCCCCAGGAGATCAGGGGCAATGCGCAAGTCCGGGAAGCCTATCTCGGCGAGGAGGTGAGCTGATGGCCGCGACCCCGCTCCTGTCCGTCGACAACCTGCATGCGCATTATGGCAAGAGCCATATCCTGCACGGGGTCACCTTCGACGTGGGCGAAACCGAGGTCGTGAGCCTGCTCGGCCGCAACGGCTCGGGCCGCTCGACGACGCTCAAGGCGATCATGGGCCTGGTGCCGCCTTCGGGGGGCGCCGTGCGGCTGCGCGGAAGCGATCTCGCCGGCCAGCGCCCCTTCACCATCTGCCGCCGGGGCATCGCCTACGTGCCGGAGGAGCGGGAAATCTTCCTGAACCTCACCGTCGACGAGAACCTGCGCATGGGCGAGCAGAAGGGCCCCGCGGGCGCCTCGCGCTGGACGGTCGAGCAGATGTTCGACTATTTCCCGCGCCTCAAGGAGCGGCGGAACACGCGCGCGGGCAGCCTGTCGGGCGGCGAGCAGCAGATGCTCACCATGTGCCGGTCCCTGCTCGGCAATCCGCTGGTGATCCTCATCGACGAGCCGACCGAGGGCCTCGCTCCCAAGATCGTGGCGGCCGTGGGCGAGACGATCGCCGACATCAACCAGCGCGGCGTGTCCGTGATCCTCGTCGAGCAGAAGCTCACCATCGCGCTCAAGGTTTCGCACCGGGTCTGCGTGATGGGGCACGGACGCATCGTCTTCGAGGGCACGCCCGCCGATCTCACCTCAAGCCCCGGCCTCATGGAAGAATGGCTTGCGGTGTGAGGCGACGCTCCCTTTCCATTAGATGACATCTCGCAGGGCCGGCACATGACACGTGAGAAGCCAACCAAGGTCGCCTTCATCACAGGGGCGGGAGGGGAGATCGGCGCCGCCGTGGCGCGCGCCTTCGCCGAGGACGGGACGGCCCTCGTCCTGACCGATCTGAACGAGCAGAGCCTCGTTCCCCTCGCGCAGTCGCTGCCGGTGCCGGTGAAGACCTATGCGCACGACGTCACGGATTTCGAGGCAACCCGCAGGATCGCCGACGATGCGGCGGCGTCCTTCGGGGCGATCGACCATGTCGTGACGAGCGCCGGGCTCTACCAGCATATCGAGATCCGCGATGCGACCTTCGAGCAGTGGCGGCGGTCGCTGGCCATCAATCTCGACGGCACCTTCGCCACGATCCGCTGCCTCCTGCCGCATCTCGCGGAGGGCAGCGCCATCGTCAACATCGCCTCGGTCGCCGGCCACAAGGGCAGCATCGACCACACGCCCTACGCAGCAGCGAAAGGCGGCGTGATCACCCTGACCCGGAGCCTCGCCCAGGAACTCGCCCCGAAGACGCGCGTGAACGCCGTCTCCCCGGGGCTGATCGACACGAAAATGCTCCAGAACATGGAGCCGGAGCGGCGGCAGGCGACCGCCAACGCCCTGCCTCTCAAGCGTCTCGGCACGTCCGAGGAGGTCGCCGCCGTGGTGAAGTTCCTCTGCGCTCCCGCCGCGGGCTACATCACCGGCGAGACGATCCACGTCAACGGCGGCCTCTATCTGGCTTAGGATTCAGCGAAACGTCACAACGGCCTCTAGAGACGCCGAGACGAGGGATGAGCCGGAATGGAATTGAAGGATAAGATTGCGCTGGTCACCGGCGCCGGGTCGGGCCTGGGTCTTGCGACCGCGACCACCTTCGCCCGCGAGGGCGCGAAGGTGATGATCAACGACCTGCGGGCGGAGACGGCGCAAGCCGCGGCGGCCGCGATCGGACCCGAGCACGGGGCCGTCGGCGGCGATGTCTCGAAGGAAGCCGATGTCGACGCCATGGTGAAGGCGGTGCTCGACAGGTTCGGCCGGATCGACATCCTGATCAACAATGCCGGGGTGCCGGACAGCTTCGTGCCGACCGTGGACCAGTCGCTCGCGCATTGGCAGCGCCTCATCGACATCCATCTGACGGGAACCTATCTCGTCTCGAAGAAGGTCGCCCCGCACATGATCGCGCAGGGGGGCGGCGCGATGGTGAACCTGTCGTCGCTCGCCGGCGTGCTCGGCCTGCCGGTGCGCACGGCCTACAGCGCCGCCAAGGCCGGGATCAGCATGCTGACGCGTGTCCTCGGCTGCGAGTGGGCGCCGCATCATGTCCGGGTGAACGCCGTTGCGCCCGGCTATATCCTGACGCCCCTCACCGAGGCGCTGATCAAGGACGGCAAGCTCGACAGCGACCGGCTCCGCAGGCGCACCCCCATGGGCAAGATGGGCCGGCCCGAGGATATCGCCCAGGCCATGGTCTTCCTGTGCTCGGACCGGGCCCGATACGTCACGGGGATCACGATGCCCGTGGATGGCGGCTACTGCGCCTTCGGTGCGCCGAGCGACGCCTTTCCCGGCGATCTGGATGCCGCGCTGACCTGAGATTCGCCGCAGGCGATGTCAGCCGAGCGCCGCGCAATAGCGATCGGGCAGGTGGTCGCCGATGCCGGGCACGAGGATCTGGGAGAGCTGTCCCAGAAGGTCCTCCCGGGGGCTGCGGGAGAGCGGGCCGGACACGAGTTCCGCCACCCGGCCAAAAAGACCGGCGACGCCCTCGTCGGCCGGAGAGGGCGCGTCGGAATCGGCATTCGCCAGCATGTCGGCGGGATCGAACTTTCCGCCGCGGGCGCAGGCGAGGTAGCGCCCGACATGGCGGAAGTCCAGTTCCGGCGGCGGCACCGCCGCGACGACGTCCTTCCC
>NZ_DAOLAJ010000002.1:63788-109717 GCF_035325185.1 Enterovirga sp.
GCCTCGCGCCGGCCGAGCGAGAAATCGGTGATCCAGTTCATGAGGCTGAGCGGGTCCGTCCCGGCGAAAGCGAGGATCGTGGCCTCGCCCGTCGCGGCCAGCACGCCCCTGGTCCTCGGCATGGGCAGCGTGCTGCCGGAGGGCTCGCGCAGGCAGCGCACCTCGCGCAGGCCCCACAGGCTGCCGATCCGCTCGATCTTGTCGGGAAACCGCGTCTCGTAGGCGAGCTGGGACATCCAGGCCATGCTGCGGGCGGTGCCGATCGAGAACTCGCCTGCGGGATCGAACGCCGCGAAGGCGTCCTTGCGATATTGGTCCTCCGGCAGCTCGACCAGAATGCTCATCTGCAGGCTCCTCGTCAGCCGCCGAGATCCATCCAGACCTCGATGGTCCCGGACGGCGGCTTGGTCGGAAAATTGGTGAGGGCGAGCAGCCGGACATTCCGGCCGGGGAGGGCGGAGCGCAAGGCGGCCGCCGCCCGTTCGGACACGGCCCGGTCCTCCGGCCAGAAATAGCGCACCTCGGCCAGCCCCTTGGCGGTCGCGACCTGCTCGGCCGGCGGGGTCTGGATGCCGAGCTGGTGCAGGGCGGCCAGCACGGGAGCGGTGCCGGTCGCCGGGCCGGCATATTGCAGGAAGGCGGTCGTGCAATATTCGCGCGGGACGGAGACGGCCGCCCAGACCTGTCCGGCCCGGAACGCGCGCGTCTCGCTCGTGATCGTCACGATCGCGCCTGCGGGCACGAGCCCGTTCTGCGCGCTCATCGCGTAGGTGTCCGGGTTCGGCCAGTCGGTGCGCAGGCGGATGTCGGAGCGGTTGTCGAGGGCGACGCTCTCGCCGGGCTTCAATGCGGAGGGGTCGCGCTTGTCGGCGAGGCGGCTGTCGTCCTTGCTGCCGAGCCACAGGAACCCCTTGCAGTCGTCCCCCGGGCCGGCCTGGCGCGGGGGGCTCGTCCAAGCGGCCTTTTGCGGCTTTTTCTGCGAGGCGATGTCGAGGAGCGGGCCGGCCGGGGCGGGATCGAGGCGCAACCGGGCGAGCTCGTCCGGATTCGCATCCCCGACATCCTGGAGAAATCTCCTGAGGGGAGCGATGTCGTCGCGCTCGAGCGCGTCGATCGCGCGGCGCGCCTGCCGGCGGATGTTGTCGCGCTCCCGGGCGATGCCGATGGAGGCGATCTGCTGCTCCTGGAGCTCGAGCACCAGGAGCTTCTTCTGCTGCTCCTCGAAGAAGTAGATCGCGAGCGCCGCGCCGCCGAGCGCGAGGATCAGCAGTGTGACGAAAGCCCTCCTGACGTTGCGCCGGCGCCGCTCGGCGGAGCCGGCCGCGTCCTGGCTCGCCTCGACGAGCGCCCGGATGTCGGCGTCTTCCTCCACGTAGAGCGAGGCTTCCGTCAGCGCCTTGCCGGTCAGCAGATAGCCGTGCCTCGTCTCCGCGTCCTTCGTGGTGCGCCATTGCCGGGCGAGGGCCGCGAGGCGCAGGATCGAGCGCGCCCGCGCCTCCCGCTCGATGTCGCCGTCCGGGTCGGGCGCCGCCGCGGGAGGCGGCGGGGATCGGCGGATGAGCTTCTCGATGCCCCGCAGGATGCTCGTCGATCCGCGAGCGCGCATGGGGAGTATCAGATCGTCCGGCGCGATCGACGGAGGCTGCGGCAGCGATGTCTCGGTCCGCGGCCCCGGATCCGCCGTCCCGGCGAAGGGGGCGAGCTTCGGAAGCGGCGCGTCACGGGTCCGCTCGCCGCGATTCGCGAGGTCGCCCGCCCAGAAATAGAGGATGTTGCGCAAGGCGTCGCGCGAGGAGCCGGCCGGCGTCGCCGCGCCGGCCGCCGCGATCTCGTCGACGAATCCGGCGATCTCGGCCGCCGGGAGATCGCCCTGGACGCTGCCCGACAGCATCTTCTGATGACGGGCGACCAGCGCGTCCGCCGCTTCCGCCCCGGCCGTGGCGCGTTCCCCGCTCATAGCAGGAGGAATCCGCAATGCGGCGGCACGCGGGCCAGGAGGAGCTCGATCGGCCCCTTGAGGGTGAGGAGCCGGGTCAGGTCCGCGCGCAGCTTCTGGTCCACGTCGAGGAAGGCCGAGCGGGCGCATCGGCGGACCTCGTCGAAGGCGTCCCGGAGGTCGCCGGCATCGTCCGGCGTCGGCGGCGCGCGCCCCACGCCGGGATCGGTGCGCGCGAGATGCCGCAGGATCGCATCGCCCATCGGGGTGACGGCGCGCGCGACGGCGGAGGGGTCCAGGAGCGTGCGCAGATCGTTCAGGAGCGGGAGCAGGACGGGCTGGAGATCCGCGAGCGGCGGCGCGGCGGGCCGCGACAGGAGTTCCTCGACCGCATAGACGCGAAGGTCGGAGGCCTGCCAGAGGGCATGCTCCATGAGGCGGCGGCGCAGCGTGTCGCCGAGATCGATCGCGGCGTCGCGCGCCTCCACCAGCGCCGGGCTGGTCGGGTCGGTCGGAAAGAGCGCGCAGAAGCTGCGCCAGGGCAGGTCCCGCCAGAGGGCGAGCATGGCCTCGTCGATCAGCGGCGGCTCGCGGATCAGAAGAGCCCGCAGGCTCGCGCAGGCGAAGGCGGCTTCGTCGCCGTCCCCGGTGCCGAGCCGCCTTGCGGCATCGGCCGCTCCGTCCCGGCAGCGCTCGAAGGCGGCCGTCATGTCGGGCGGCAGGCCGAAGGTGTCGGCCGCCGCCGCCGCCGTCACGCCCTGGAGCAACGCCTGGATGGAGGCCGCCTCGCCCGCCAGGGGCCGGGCGGCGACGGGCGACAGCCAGCCGGACCCGAGCACCTGGAGCATGTGCAGCGCGTCGTGCAGCGCCTTCAGGGCTCCCAGCCGCTCGAGCGAGGAGGCCACGGCCTCGATGTCGCCCCTGTTCTCGCAGATCCCGCGGAACAGCGTCTCGTCCCCGAGAGACCCGCGGCCCGGGTTCTCGGGAAGAGCCTCCGCCAGGACGCCGAGCCCCTTCTCGACGGCGGCGATCTGGGGATCGAAGCCGCGCGGCGGACGCACCAGGGAGGGCACGGCATAGGTGATGCTGCGCCGCAGAGGAGCCGAGGACCATTTCTGCTCGATGAGCCGGAGCACGAAGGACAGCGCGTAATAGGGGTTCTCGCGCGACAGGACGTCGATGCAGGATTGGGTCAGCGAATCGAGCGTGAAGCGGTCCGGGAAGGTGTCGCCGCGGCCGCGATTTCCGGGATAGCGGCGCAAGGCCAGTTCGACATCCGCCGCGTCGCAGAACTGATAGGTCGCGGCCCTCAGCTTCTCGAGCTGGATCGGATCCGCGGCGAGCGTCCAGGCCATGCCGGCTCATCCGCCGAGGAGGGAGCCCGCGCCCCGCCGGAGGATGCTCGCGCGGATCAATCCGACCGGAACTCCCTGGTTGTAGGTCGCGAGCCCCATGGCCGGGTCTCCCAGATGGTGCAGGGCGAGAAGGTCCCAGCCCATGCCGAAGCAGGGGGAGCCCGACGAGCCCGGGGCCGTGTTGGTCTGGTAGCGCAGCCGCAGGCCGTCATGGACGGAGCCGATCACCGCATCCGTGTCGAGGGCGAACTGCAAGGGGGAGCCGTTCGGATGCTGGACGATGATCAGCGGGTCGTGCGGGCCCGAGGGGGGCGGCTCGGCGAGCTTCAGGAAGCCCCGTTCCGGCACGGACCCGGCGAGCGTCAGGAGCGCATAGTCCAGCTCGTCGGGCGCGGGCGGCGGCGTGTCGGGGGCCGCCGTCAGCTCCGCATCGCTGCACGGCCGCTCGTCGGCGACCGCCTCGACCCTCAGTACCGTGCCGGCATCGACGGAGCCGTCCGTCAGCCGGCGGTAGTCGAAGCGGCAGGCCACCCGCTCCGCGACCCCGCGGCTCCGCGCCTCGCGCATCACGTGCCAGTTGGTGAGGATCGCGGAGGGGCCCACAAGGAAGCCGGTGCCGAGCGGTGCGCCGTCCGCCTCCACGCGGCAGACTTGGCGCTTGATCGTCTCGAACCGCGCCAGCCAGATCTCGGCGTCGAAGGTCCCGAGCGCCGGCTTGACGTTGCGCTCGAGCCCGGGACCGTCGCTCTCGCCGCCGGCGGGCTCGCCGCCCTTCTGGAAAGCGAACTTGATCGGCTCGCGTGCCGCCGCGGCGGTGATCGCGGGATAGAGCCGGACGATGCAGGCCCGCAACTCGGTCTGGTAGGGGCGCTGCTGATAGACGACCCGCAGGAACCTGTCGGTGATCGCCTGCCGTTCCAGGGCCTCGATCAGGTTGCGCAAGGTCGGCTTCTTGGGCAGGCCCCGGCCGACGAATTCGTCGTAGAGGCGGTCGCCCGTTCCGAGATAGACATAGGCTTCGAGGTCCTCGAAGCTCAGGGCCTGCGACAGGAGACCGACGAGCGTCTCCGCATCGTTCGGCGACAAGGGTGTCGTCCCCGCCATCGGCATCCTCATGCGACCGGCACCGGGAGCAGGGGCGCCAGGCTCTCCTGCAACCGGGAGACGGCATGCGCCCAGTTCTGCTTTCGGTTCAGCCCCCCGAAATGCAGCCCGACGACCGTGAGTCCGCCGCCCGTGAGATCGGCCACGCACGATCCCGAACTGCCCCCGAGGGTCGAGGCGTCGTGCGCGAATATCCAGCCCCGCTCGTCGCCCGCGATCCCCGCCGGGCCCGACAGGACGGTCCCCGGCGACAGCCGCTTGACCTCGAACTCCGCGTTGAACACCGACGAGATCACCGCGGCCGTCTCGAAGCCGGAGGGCGGCACGCCCTCGAACATCCAGGTCATGGGCTTGCCCGGAAAGCCGACCGCGTAGAGGTCGCGGCCGGATCTCGGCTGCGCGGTATCGGCCGATATCACGACCGGATCGGGAAAGCGGTGGCCGGAATCGCTCGCCGGGTCGACCCGCAGGACGGCGGCGTCGAGATGGGCGAAGTTGATCGTCCCCGCGATCTGATCGGCTCCGGCGAAGGCGACCCCCGTCACCTTGAAGGCGGTCGCATCCCGCGCTCCGTCCTCCGCCACGAAGTCGATCCGGATGTCGCCGGGCCATTTGAGAACCCAGTCGCCCGGCGTGTTCTCGACCGCGATGGCTTCGAGCACGTGCCGGTTGGTCAGGACGAGCCCCTCAGCGAGCACGAAGCAGGTTCCCGCGAAGCCGGGGGCGACCGGGACGTCGACGCGGCCCACCGACCGGATCACCGACCGGATCCGGTCCTCGGCTCGGCCGAGCTGGCCTTTCCATTCGCCGATATCGGGCGCGGCGAGGTCGATGGTGCCGCCGCGGACGAACAGGCTGGGGCGCGTCCCGTCCGTCAGGATCACGGATTCGAGGCCGACATGCTCGGCGAAGGTGAAGGCGGAGGGCCGGGCGCCTTCGTTCAGCTTGGCGAGTCCCGAGCGGGCCCCCTCCTCGATGCGGCGCCTCACCTCGGGCCATTCGCCCGGCGGCAGGGCCGGCTTCGCCAGCGCCAGCGCCTCGCCGAGCCGCGCGACGCGCTCGCTCTCGGTCGAGCCCCGCGCTGCAGGCGCGCCTTCGAGGCCGCCGCGCTCCCGGCCCCGGACAGCGACCGAAACCGTCCCGGCCAGGGCTGTCGGATCGGCCGCCGCATCCCAATCGAGCCTCATCGGTTGCGCCCTCCGCGATGCCGGGCCGATTCCAGGCCGCCTCGCCCGGGCAGCGTCCTCAAGGTGACGATGCGCGCATCCGTCCCGGCAGCCGTTCCGGTCATGGCGTCGCTCCGTTTCCCCATCGGGCTTCCGGCCGGGGCGCCGGCTCCGGCCTCATGCCTGGAGACCCCGCTCGAAAAGCCGCGCCTCCCGCTCCCGCCGCTTCTGGAGGCCCGGCACGGTCGGCCACAGGCGCTTCATCGCGCGGATGTCGCCCGGCACGGCACGGAAATTCCCCGCGCTCATATGGCTCTTGATCGACCGCATCTCGGCATAGCGGTCGCCGGCCGTGCTGAAGGAGGGGCCGCGGTTGTAGGTGAGCGAGACGAGCGCGCCGAGGCAATCCGGGCCGATCTCGCCCGTTCGCGGCAGCGACCGCTCCACCAGGCCGACCCAGCGCGGCACAACCTTCCGGCGATGGACGCCGATCGCGGCCGGCCACGGCACGTCGACCGAGCCTGCGAGGCGGCGCGCCATGTTCTGGGCGGCCGTGCCGGTGACGCCGATGGCGGCGCCGAGGGCGGCGATCATCCCGTCCGGGATCGCCCCCCCGAAATCGGCCGCGAGCTGGGCTTTCGTGGCGTAGCCGACATCGTAGCCGATCCCGATCGTCACGCCCGAGGCGCCGCCGGGCCAGATCGGACCGCGGTATTTGCGCGTATAGACCTGCTCGCTGCTGACCTCGAACTCGACGATCAGGTCGAAAGCCGTATCGGAGATCGGCGTCGCGGAGGCCGCGCCTCCCGGCTGGGTCGTCTCGACGCCTCCCTCGTCGGGCGGGACCGGGAACGCCATTTCCTCGCGCGCGGCCCTGGCCGCATCCAGCTCGCTTTCGGTCAGCGTGAGATCGTCCGAATTCATCGCTCGCTCCTGCGGCTCGAACATCCGTCCCGGCTCGTTCGCGGCCGCCGGCGCTCGATGGCCGCCGGCGGCCGCGGGAGTCGCCGGGGAGGGCACCCCCTTGAGAAGAACTTGAGGAGTATGGAACAACAACTTGCGTTTGCGTCAAGCTCTATTTGGGGATTATCTTGATCGGGACGGCAAAAGCCGGGAGGGAGGGCGAGATGGCTGACGAACACGTTGACGCCGCACAGGAGGATTTCGATCCTGCGGCTCCTCGCGGCGGGACGGAAGCGCCGGTGGATCCCCGCGCTGCCGACCTGACGAATTACGGCGCGGACGGACGCGGCGACCTGCCGCCCGACGAGGGTGGGACCGAGGGAGCGAGTCCGTTCGGCAGTCCTGCGGTGCTTCCGATCGACATCGCCAAGGCTCATGCCTTCCTGGTCGCCTGCATGACGTCGCATCCCCGCGTCCGCTACGGCCTCGGGGCGAAGATCAAACCCGGACAACAGGTGCCGGGACGCGACTTCGTCGAGGTCGATTGCAGCGGGTTCGTGCGGGAGGCCATCCGTCGCTCGACCAGCCTCGGCGGCAGGTTTCCCGACGGCTCGGTCGTCCAGCACGACTGGGTGAAGGCCCAGGGCTTCAGGCCGGTCGACCGAAGCGCGGGCCGCCTCGATGACGGGGCCGTCAGGATCGCCTTCCTGAAGCCGGCGGATTCGCCGCAACGCATCGGCCATGTCGTGCTGCTTCACCGGGGCAGGACGCTGGAATCGCATGGGGGCGTCGGCCCCGACGAGAGACCTTGGACCGTTCAAGGGTGGCAGTCGAAGGCTTATGTCTACCTGCTGACGCCGGGAGACTGACGGAGGAAAATCGCGCTCGCCGCCTGTCCGACGGCGCGGGAGCCTCTGGATCTTGCCGCGCCCATTCAATGTCCCCGAGGGGACAGGGGCTCGCGTGCAGCTTCTCCGGCGTCGGCGGGAGCGTGACGGCGTCGCAGGCGGCGCTCACGCGGGCACGGGAAAAGGCGCGAGGGGAGAAACGCCCCATGGCTGCGGCATGGGCGTCGTCCCGGTTCGCTCTGTTCGACGAGGCTCCCGTCTACGGGAAGGCGTCTCGATCCGGCTCGAGAACCCCACGCTGCAGCCTCCCGCCGGTCCCTCGAGCCCGGATGGGGAAGGCGCGGCTCGAGGCTCAAATCGTGTCGGCCAACGTCCTATGGCAATTTTCTGGATACCATCTCCCTGAGCGCAAAAAGAGCATCCGTCTCATTGCCCAATGTACTACTGATTGATCCCGCGGGTAATATCAGCTGCGAAAGAGGGCTGCCGGGCTCCACCAGAGCCCAGATGGGACGGCCGCTGCCCAGATAATCGCTGATCTTCGATGGCAAATAAGGATTAGTACTTTTTGATCCAATGGTGACTGCATCGTTGACCAGAAGATAGTCCATGGCGCCAAACGAGGCCAGGCAGTCAAAATAAAGCAAGCTCCCATGAAACATAACCGTCGTCTCAAGGTTGAGGGCGGCTATCGTATCTCTCAGAACCTCCGGGTTAGGGGAGACAATATGAAGACTGACGGCGTCTCGAATGCTTGATGGTGCATTATAGAGAGCAAGAAGAACTTCCTTCAGGCCCCTGGTCGGATAAAATGTGCCGAAGAATCCGATATTCGTCTTGCTTCGATTCACGGCAATGCTCGGCTTGCCGAGGGCATAGTAACCTTCGGGCAGCGTGGGTTGCGGTAGGATCTTGGAGACCGACATGGCCCTTTGACGGACCTCGGCTGCCCACGGCTGCGAGAGCATATAGTTTCTTTGGTTCTCGTTGGTAAATATGATCTCATCCGCCATGGCGTAAGGAAGCAACTCCGCAAGCATGAATAGCTTAAGGTGCTTTCCGTTGGACAGGTGTTCCGATGGCACGTCGCCTATATGCTCCCGAATGCCTGTCGAGGTGATCCAGTCCTGAGAAATATCTCCTTGCCGCTCCTTGCCGTGAATATCGAGCAGCAACGGATCCGAAAATTCGGCGGTCCAGTGTATCTCCGGATGTTTCGCCTTTATAAGAGCGGAGGCAAAAAAGGACCCCGGCCACATCGCCCGGGAGAATATCTTCTTTTGTTTCCTCTGCTTGGAAATTTTTTGAAATATCTCTAAAGAGATATCAGCAAATTTCTGAAGGCCAGGTCCATTGTTAAAGGTGGCCGGCTCGCTGATTTCATGGTGCGAGGCGATTCGATTGCAGATCACTTCCTTTAGAGATGGATTCAAGTCTCGGACAGATGACATGTTATTTGAAATGACATGAACCGGCCATTCCAAGCTCAGCAACCTTTTCATCATGACCAGGGCGGAGGTATCATTATAAGGCGGGAAGCAATAGCTGATAACAACCGTGTCAGCTAAATGGTCATTTACGGCCTCGACAATCGCGGATGAGATCTTAAGATCGTGAGACGAGTCAAGAAAGTTACTATATTTATCTTTATAGTTCGACAAATATCTCGTGATAAATCCAATTTGACCTGCGTACCTGGATTTTATAAAGTCTGCTGCCGCAGGAGTAAGCGGATTTGAAATGCTCTGTTCCACTCCCTCTAGACGAGAAAGGACCTGGAGTCTTTCACTGACCGAGAATTCAAATTCGGTCTCCCGCCTAGATACGGAACCTGAGCGAATTTCTCTGTAATATATAGCTTCGCTGCTTTCCTCTGGAAAGAAGATGGATAAATTACAATTAAGTACTACTTGTGCCCAAAATATCACGTCCTCTCCACTGCGTAGCGCGCCATCAAAATCGAAGCGGAGAAGCGCCGATGTTGGAGCGAGCTTTGCACATGTCATAGAAAGTATTCCGCTAACGTTATTCAGCCGAGTAATTTCCATTGATTGATGGATCTGCCTTGCCCTCCTGGCTTGTAACGTGATGGCCGAGACTTTGCGTTCTGCTTCATCGAAGTCAACCACCTCAGACAGGACGATACGGTCGGGCTGGGCGTAATTGAGAAGTGTGCTGACGAAGGCAGGGGATATAAAATCATCGTCATCCAAAAATGTGCAATACGCAAAGGCCGCATGCTGCAAGCCGACGTTCCTTGCGATTGCGGCGCTCGCAACCTCGGATCTGATGAATGAGATTCTTAGATCTGGATTTAATGTCTTGTACTGATTGACAATATTCTCAGTTCCGTCCATCGGCCCGTTGGATACAACAATCACCTCAAACCGGCTTCGCGCTTCATTCTGAGATAAGATGCTATTGAGAGTGCGTGATATTCGTTCGTAGCCTTTATACGTTGGAATTATTATGGTAACACCATTAATTCTTTTCCTCAGGATTTTCCTCTCCCTTTCCTCGTCATTTGCTCCGATGCAATGAGAGTATTGGAACAGATCGAGAAATGACTCTTCCCGCCCCAATGCCCGCAGGTTCCGAGCGGCGGCGGCCAGGTTTCTTTTTAGGTCGGGAGATATGTTAGTCATTTTTGTATTCAGCTCCAGGAGTCTTCTTTTTTTGGCTTTTGGAGAGAGGTTTCGCTGTGGAGTTTTCACTGTCTGAAGTGGTTTGACGTTGCGGCGTAGCGCGATGCAAAATTTGACTTATCATTATCGGGCCGGGCTTGCTCGGACGAGGCCGATCTTCACCGTCTGCCGCGCCGGCCCGATGTTGCGCGCAGCCAGGGTTATGAACCCCGGCAACCGGGCGAAGGCGGGCTCGGTGGCGAGGTGAACCTTCGACTTGCGGCTGCCCGACCGGGCGACGTTCTGTCACAGCGGCTGTCACGGCTACTTTTCGCGGACAATGTGAGAGACGAACGTCAGGGCTTGCTGAGTGGACCTCATTCCGCTCTGAAATGGCGTGTGATGACGGCCCGAATACCGGCAATCCCGGCAGTATTGGCTGTAATCGTAGGCCGGGCATATTGTACTTTATCATATGGCGTCGTACCGGCGACTCTCCAAGAGCAAAGCAAATCATAGCATAATTGATGCCGATATGGGGTCCCGCAATCCGAGGCAGGCATCCGCGATGCCAACTCGCCTTGGATTGTGCAAGCGTAGCCCCGTTGGAGCGAGCTGCAAAGTTTGAAATCGACAACGGCGCCCAAACGTTCCGGCGTGCTCCCCCCCCCTTGGCCGAAGGCTTCCTAGCGGCTCGCCAAGGCCGGGAATTCGGTCGCCCCATCACAGTCCTGGACCTCGTCATCGCTGCCAGCCACCGCACCATGGGCCGCAAGCCGGCGCGAGATTTCTGGCGAAGGCTAGTCTGATGAGAATGTGCTTAGATCAAATGCAGAAGGCTTCCAGCCGGGCGGAAGAGCCCTCGCATCTTCCGAAGTGTGAGATCTGCAGTCGACAGCGGTAAGTTTTTGCGTTCCGTCAGGCGCCAAGCGCACGACGTTGATTATGATGGTAACCTCAGGAAACATAGAAAAAGATGCGAGTTCTCGAGGAGACATACTTATCCCATCTGTTCACCTCTCTGGGCCATTCGCAATTTCGGGGTCAATGCCAAGCAGTTGCCCTCCTGTCAACTGGCCTGTGCCGGGGGGCACAGCGATCGCTTGAAGGCGCTGTCTCTAGCAGGCTGCTATGGACTGGGATTCCCCGAAGGTTCAGTTTGGGGGATGATTCGCAAGAGCTACCCTTCCGACGTCTCGGACGAGGAATGGGCGCTGGCGGCGTCGTATCTTGCGCTTCTGCCGGAAGGGCCCGGGCAGCGGGAGCATTCGCTGCGGGAGGTGTTCGACGGCCTGCGCCATGTCGTGAAGACGGGGGGCGCCATGACGCTGGATGCCCGGCGACCTGCCGCCTTGGCCTACCCGCAGGCGCGGCGCTGGCTGGCATCGGGGTGCTTCGAGGCGCCAGACGTCACTGGATCTCAGCTTGTTGCGCAGATGGGTCAGGACGGCCGTTTGATAGATCGGTCAGTCGATCTGGCCGTCGGTGCCGATAAGGTTGCATCGTCGCTTCTTGAAGGGCATCCGCGTGCCGGGCGGGATTTCACGGCTGCGCGACACCGTCGCGGACGGCTCCGCATTCACTCGGCCCTCCGCTGCATCACGTCCGAGTCAGCCGGACGGAAAGCAGACTGAGCCCCGCGTAAGCAAAACCGGGGGATCAAAGCTCGTAGCGGATAGATGGGGGCATTCATCGACAATAAGATGGCCATATGGACACTCGTAAGCTCTTGCCGACTCGAGCTTCACCGACCAGAGCGATGCGGCCCCTCCCGGACCTGAAAACACTGCAAATCGTGGCCACCGTAGTGGAAACGGGCAGCATGCACGACGCGGCCCAGCGCTTTCAGATCACGCAATCCGCCGTATCCCAAGCCGTGAGACGGGCCGAGGAGGCCGCGGGCACGAGGCTTCTGGATCGAAGCCGCCGGCCGCTCGTGCCCACGCGGGCCGGGCGCATCCTTGCGAGCCGTATCCTCGATCTCAACCGCGATTACGAGGCCTTGCTGGGTTCGTTGAGAGCTGCCGCAACCTTGCCCGAGCGGATCGATCTGCGCCTTGGCCTTGTGGACTCCTATGCCGGCACCGTGGGCGCCTATCTCGTCAAGGAACTCATGACCGGCACGACGGCTCTGAGCCTCTCCGTCTGGTCCGGGCTCTCCGCGTCTCATGCGGAGGCGCTGCTGCGGCGAATGATCGACGCGGCAATTACCTGCGACAGGATGGACGACCTGGAGGATATTGAGCGCTTCCCGTTCTATCGGGAACCCTATGTGCTGGTCGTGCCCCGCGACCTGCGAGCGAAGCTCGAGGGTCGGGACTTGCCGGAGATCCTCGAGCGCCACCGTCTCGTCAGGCACAGCGCCCGCTCCTATGTCGGCGGTCAGGTCGAGCGGCATCTGAGCCGCTCGGGCCTGCGCCCGCCGCGGGCCTTTGAATTCGACACGTCGGATAGCCTGATTGCCATGGTCGCCACGGGCATGGGAGTGGCCATCACCACACCTCTATGCATGTTGCAGGGAATTGCTCACGCAGCCCATGTCGAGGTGCTGCCGCTGCCCGGCCCGGGGTTTTCCCGTGAGCTGCTCCTCGTCATTCGCCGGGGCGATCTGTCGAATCTGGCCCCGCGCATCGCCGAGCTTGCACGCTCGACCATCGTCGCGCAGGCCATGCCGCGCCTTCGGACGCTCATTCCATGGTTCACCTTGAGGGCCACCGCGGCGCCGACCGGGACCCCCTCGTAATTTATGGACTTGCCGCCGTGCAGGCGGCCCGCCTGGCCGCGACCGTCTCGTCCAGGCGACGATATCCGGCCTCGATTCCTCGCCCGCGACCGGCATCATTAGTCCCGCTAACAATGCAATTAAGTCTAAGTAATTAAAATCGAAATACGTTGTATCAAGCGCCATGATGCTGCCTTCTCCGCCGCGCGAGCAAAATGCTCGAGAGGGTGGAGACAGGACGCATGACAAGAAATCGTGTTGAACGGGACAGCCTTGGCGAGGCAGAATTACCCGAGAGCGCTCTATACGGGATCAACACCTATCGATCCCTGGCCAATTTTGCGATCTCGGGTCGCCCGATCGCGACATGGAAGGAGTTCATCTCCGCCATTGCAACCGTGAAGCAGGCCGCGGCGGGCGCGAACCTGGACCTCGGCGGACTGACGCCGGATCAGGCAGCCGCCATTTCCGCCGCCTGCGAGGACATCCGGACCGGGAAGCACGATGCGCATTTCCTCGTCGACATGTTCGAGGGATCGGGCGGCACGTCGACCAATATGAACGTCAACGAGGTGATCGCAAATATCGTGGCGCTCGCCGCCGGCAAATCCGCCGGCGACTATTCGTATGTTCATCCAAATGATCACGTCAATCTCTGTCAGTCGACCAACGACGTCATCCCGACGGCCCTCAAGATCGCAGTCTATAGAGCTTCGGCGACGACACCCGGGGCGCTGAGGCAGCTCGCTCGGGCCCTTTCGGAGAAAGCCACGCAATACGCGACGCTGCTGCGCCTCGGCCGCACCTGCCTGCAGGACGCCCAGCCGATGACGCTGGGACAGGCGTTCGGCGGCTATGCGGCCGCCGTCGCGCGGCATGCCGATCAGCTGGAGGACCTGCGCGGCCACTTCCTGACGGTTCCCTTGGGGGGAACGGCGATCGGGACGGGCTTCGGCGCAAGGCCGGGCTACACGGCCGCCGTCTGCCGGCACCTCTCCGCGCTCGTCGGCGCCGAGGTGAAGCCGGCCGGCAACGCCTTCGACGCCATGCAGAACATGGATGTCTTCGCCCGGTTCTCGGCGGAGCTGCGCAATACGTCCAACACGCTCTGGAAGATCGCGAACGACCTGATCATCCTGTCCTCGGGCCCGGCGGGCGGCCTTGCGGAAATCACGCTGCCGTCGGTGCAGGCCGGCTCCTCGATCATGCCGGGGAAGATCAATCCGGTCATCCCGATCGCAGTGTGCCAGGTGGCCCTCGCCATCACCGGCAACGACACGGCTGTCGCGCTGGCCTGCCAGCAGGGACTTCTCGAAATCAACCATTACGAGCTTCTCGTCTGCGACCGGGTGCTCGAGAGCGTTCGACTGCTCGACAATTCGGCCCGGATCTTCGCGGAGCGCTGCATCCGCGACCTGGTCGCGAACGAGGAAACGTCACGCCAGCACCTGCTGTCGTCCAGCGCCCTGGCCACGGCCCTCGTGCCGGCGCTCGGATACGCGAAAGTCTCCGCCATCGTCCGCGCGGCTGCCGCCGGGCAGCGGCCCTTTCTCGAGGTCGCCGTCGAGGGCGGCTTTCTCTCGCAAGAGGAGATCCAGCCGATTCTTCATCGCGCCGCCCATGGCGCCGAAGCCAGCAACTGAAGGAGGGAACCGTGACGACAACAGCAACCGCGCGGCAGGTTCCCTTCGAGGAAGTGGGCTTCCGCAAATTTCACATCCACCTCGGCCTGAGCGGCTGCGGAGGACAGTTCGCTGACGGATTCGAGCTTGGAATCATCGGCATCGCCGTCGCGATCGCCGCCGGACCCTTGCAACTCTCCGCCTTGCAGATGGGCCTCCTGGGAGCCGCCGCCCTCTGCGGGCTTTTCGTCGGCGCTCTCGTGACCGGCGTGATCGCCGATCGCGTCGGGCGCCGGACCATATTCGGCTACGACATGCTTCTCGCCGCGATCATATCGGGAGCGCAGTATTTCGCGACCGAAGCCTGGCATCTGCTCGTGTTGCGCCTGATGCTCGGATTCATCCTTGGGGCCGACTACGTCGTCAGCAAGTCGCTGGTCACCGAGCTTTCGCCGATGAGGCATCGCGGCCGGCTCCTCAGCCTCATGGCGATCGCCTGGGCCGCAGGCTACACGGCCGCCTATCTGGCGGGGTTCGTGATCCGCGATACGGGTCCGGATGCGTGGCGCCATATGCTGGCCCTCAGCGCCGTTCCCGCCCTTTGCATTTTCGCCTTGCGCCTGGGCATCCCCGAATCCCCGCTTTGGCTCGTCAAGAAAGGCAGGGCCGAGGAGGCGAGGCGAATCATCACGCAGAAGCTCGGCCTCGACGTCGCCCTGCCCGCCGTCATCTCCGAGCAGCGCAAGAAGGGCGGCGAATGGGCCGAGCTGTTCTCGCGCAAATGGCGTGCCCGGACCGCGGTGGGCGGCATCTTCTACGTCTGCCAGGTCATTCCCTATTTCGCTCTTGGAACATTTCTGCCGAAAATTCTCGAATCCCTCCACGTCTCCGACAAGTTCACCGGCAGTCTCGTCTATAACGGGTTCCTCATGCTGGGTGCGGTCATCGGGATGATCGTGATCGACAGGATTCCGCGCCGGGTCTTCCTGATCACGACATTCTATATCGGGGCCGCATTGCTGGCTGTGCTGGCTGCCAACGTGATGGGGTCGACAGGCGTCGTGATCGTGTTCGCGCTCTTTGCCCTGACGCTGTCGGCGGCGGCCAACCTGGAGTTCATCTATCCGCCTGAACTGTTCCCGACCCATCTGCGCGCCTCCGGCGTCGGGTTGGCGACCGCAACGAGCCGCTTCGGCTCCGCGCTCAGCACCTTCCTCCTGCCCGTGGTGGTTCAGCATCACGGGGTCGGAACCGCCCTTGGCGCCTGCGTCGTCGTGATGATCGTCGGAGGGGTCGTCTGCCAGATCTGGGCGCCGGAAACCCGCAACGTTCCCCTCGATGCGGTCGGGGAGGACGACAAGCCTCGAGCGGTTTCGGCCGCCGCGTAAGCCACGCGGGCGGCCGATGAGGAGGCTCGGCCGGGAAGGCCGGGCCTCCCTGTATTTCAGCCATGGAGCCTGTCGGCTTGATCAGGGGCGTCTTGCAGCGCCCATGGGGCCGGATATCCAGCGCCCTCTGCCGTCCGCGGCGCAGGGCTATGGGGATTTGCGAGCGGCCGCGACCAGAACCGGCTCCTGTCGGAAATCCTGCGGGAAGAGCCGCTTCAGATTGTCGATCTTCGGCAGGTCATTGAAGACGATGTACGGATAGGTCGGATTGCGGGTCAGGAAATCCTGATGATAGTCCTCGGCCGGGAAGAATTCCCGATCCGGCTCAATTTTGGTCACGATGGCCGCGCTGAAGACGCGGGCCTTGTTGAGCTGCGCGATATAGGCCTTGGCGAGCTTGGCCTGTTCCTCGCTCCGCGGAAAGATCGCCGAGCGGTATTGGGGTCCGCGATCGGGCCCCTGGCGGTTGAGCTGGGTCGGGTCGTGCGCCACCGAGAAATAGATCTGGAGGATGCGTCCGTAGCTGATCTTGCGGGGATCGAAGGTCACCTCGACCGCCTCGGCATGCCCGGTGCGGCCGCTGCCGACGGTCTCGTAGCGGGCGCTCGACCTGTCGCCGCCCGCGTAGCCCGAGACCGCATTGGTGACGCCGTCGACGCGCTGGAACACGCCTTGGACGCCCCAGAAGCAGCCTCCGGCCAGCACCGCCACCTCGCTCGCGCCGGCCGGCGCCGCATCGGCCGTGGGCGGGGGGATCGCGATCCCTTCCTGTGCCTGCGCGAAGTGTCCCGCGAGCGCGAGGAACGCGGCGCTGGCGATCGATATGAAGAGCGGTTTCATCGGCTTTCTCCCAGGTCTCAGCCGAAGGTGAAGGCGTAGGCGTCCACGCCCGGAGCAAGGAAGCGGATTTCGAAGGTGCGGTCGGCGATCGCCCCCTTCTGCCGGACGAGCTGGTAGAGCCGCTGGCCCGTGAGGACGCCTTCGCCCTTTTCGTTCACGTCCATGCCATGCGCCTCTCCCGGCGCGGCGCCGTCGATCGTGATGCGGAAGGGAATGGGCTCGCCGGCGGCCGCGCCGAGAACGAGGTGCAGGTCGCGCGCGTGGAAGCGGAAGACGAGGCCGCCCTCGGCGGCGTTCAGGCGGGCATGCTGCTTCGTCACCGTCCAGTCGCCGACGAGGCCCCATTCGTTGAGCCGTGGCTCGCCGGCCGCATAGACGTGCGAGGCGTCGGAGACGATGCCGCCCGGCGAGACGAAGTTCTCGGCTCGCTCGAAGCCGATATAGGCTTCGGGCGACAGCACCTCCCTGACGTTGGAAGCCGCCTCGGCGCCGGTGGCCTTCACATCGACCGTCCCGGTCGCGACGCTGGGGCTGCCGCTCTCCGCGAGCAGTTGCTGGATGACGCGCTCGGATTCTTCATAGCCGCCTTCGCCGAAATGGTGGTGCCGGATGCGTCCTTGCGCATCCACGAAGTAATGGGCCGGCCAATAGCGGTTCTTGAAGGCGCGCCAGATGGCGTAGCCGTTGTCGACGGCGATCGGATAGGCGATATTCAGGCCGGCCGCCGCCTGTCTGACATTCCCGAGGTCGCGCTCGAAGGCGAATTCCGGCGCATGGACGCCGATGACGACCAATCCCTGGTCCTTGTACTTCTCGGCCCAGGCGCGGACATAGGGAATGGCGCGCAGGCAGTTGATGCAGGAATAGGTCCAGAAATCGATCAGCACCACCTTGCCCTTCAGCCCTTCAGCCGTCAGGGGCGGTGAGTTGAGCCAGTCCGTGGCGCCTTCGAGCGAGGGCAGCGCGCCCTCGACGGGCAGAGCAGCGGCTTCCGATGCGCCCTTTCCGGCCATCATGGCCGGATTGCCGCTCATCATGGCGGGGTTTGCGCTCATCATGGCCGGATTGCCGTCGCCGCCTGCCATCATGGCCGGGCCGGGCGGGGGCGTCGGGCTCAGCCGGTCGATCAGGCCCTGCTCCAGCGTGCTCGTGCCGGCCAGAGACAGGCGCGTGAGGGGGCCGGTATCGAGGCCGAGAGCGATCGCGCCGACCGCGGCCAGCACGAGCGCGCCGAGTCCGCGCCGGGCCCATTCGCCGATGCCGAGCGTGCTTTTCATCGCCGCGAAGACACGCCCGCCGACGAGCAATGCCAGCGCCAGCGACGTCGCGGCGCCGGCCGCATAGGCGAGCAGCAGAAGGCTCGTTCCGATCGTCGCGCCGTTGAGGGCGGCCCCGGTGAGGATGAGGCCCAGGACCGGCCCGGCGCAGGGCGCCCAGAGCAGGCCCGTCGCGACGCCGAGCAGAACGGAGGCGGCGATTCCGCTCGGGTCCCCCTCCGCGGATTGCGACAGCCGCCCGCCGAGCGAGACGAGCGGGGCCGTCAGGCGCTCGGCCAGGCGCGGCACGAGGAGGGCGAGGCCGAACAGCCCCAGCAATACCATCGCCGCAGCCCGGCCGTATTGGTTGGCCGCCACCGCCCAGCCGCCGGCGACGGCCGCGAGCGTCGCGACCAGCGCGAAGCTCGCCGCCATGCCGGCGAGCATCGGAAGGCCCGCACGCAGGAAGGGCTGCCCCGCGCGCGCGAAGACGAAGGGAAGAACCGGCAGGATGCACGGGCTCGCGATGGTCAGCACGCCGCCGAGGAAGGCGAGGGCGAAGAGCAGCATGTCGGCCTCAGGCGGGAAGCGGCTTGAAGGTCATCGCCACCCCGTTCATGCAATAGCGAAGGCCGGTTGGCTTCGGCCCGTCATCGAAGACATGGCCGAGATGGCCGCCGCAGCGGGCACAATGGACGGCTTTGCGGACCATGCCATAGGACATGTCGCGCGTCTCGCCGACTGCCCCGGCCAGCGGGGCCCAGAAGCTCGGCCAGCCGGTGCCGCTCTCGAACTTGGCGGAGGAGGAGAACAGCTCGTTGTCGCAGCCGGCGCAGGAGAAGGAGCCTCGCCGATGCTCGTCGTTGAGCGGGCTCGAATAGGGCCGCTCCGTCCCCTCCCGCCGCAGCACGGCATATTGCTGCGGCGTCAGGCGCCGGCGCCATTCGTCGTCGCTGTAGGAGACGGCGTAGACTTCCGCGGCCCCGGCCTCGTTGTCCGGCCGGAGCCAGACGGCTGCGAGCCCGGCGACCCCTGACAGCATCAGAACGCGTCGCGTCAGCATGGCAGATCCTCCGTCAGCGGCCAAAGCCGCCCTTGAACGCTCGTCGGAAGACGCACGCCGTGGCGCCTTATTCCATCCGGCTTCGAAAATTTCAGAGGCCCGGGACCCTCCGCAATCTACCGGATTTCGTATGATTCCTGCCCAAATCTCCCTCATGGCGTGGAATAATCGAGGCCCGCCGGTGTCTGGACCCTCGCGGGGGCTTTCGGACGACGCACGTCGCGAGGCGGTCCGCCGAGCCGGCCGGCCAGGGAAGGATGGATATGAGCACCGACATGGTGCGCTCGATCGAGCCCGTCATCCCGGCCCTGCGCCGCTATGCGCGGGCGCTGCTGCGCGATCGCTCCGCCGCCGATGATCTCGTCCAGGACTGCCTGGAGCGGGCCGTGAGCCGCTGGCATCAGCGACGCAACGAGGACGATGTCCGCCCCTGGATCTTCGCCATCCTGCACAATCTCGCCATGACGCGATTGCGCCGTGCCTCGCAGCGGCCGGTCCATGTCCCGCTCGACGATGTGGGCGGGACGCCCCTTGCCCTGGGCGCTCCCCAGGAGGATCGCCTCCGCTACCGGGATCTGCTGGCCGGCCTGTCCAAGCTGAGCGAGGACCAGCGGACCGTGCTGCTGCTGGTGACGGTCGAGGAGCTTTCCTATGCCGACGCGGCGCGCGTCCTGGGCGTCCCGATCGGGACCGTCATGTCCCGCCTGTCCCGCGCGCGAGAGCGGCTGTTCAGGTTGATGTCGGCCGATCCCGCCGCCGAATCCCGTCCGACCCTTCGGAGCGTGAAATGACTCCCCGCCCGATCACCGAAGACGATCTCAACCGCTTCGTCGACGGCGACCTCGATGGCGAGCGCCGCGGGGACGTCGTCGCCTATCTCGACAAGCATCCCGATGTCGCGCGGCGCATCGCGGGCTATGCCGGGCAGGGCGAGCTTCTCCGGGCGCTGTACGGCCCGGTCGCGGACGAGCCGTTGCCGCCGGAACTGAACCTGTCGCGCATGATCGAGGACAGGAGGCGGAGGCCGGGGCCCGCGCGATGGCTTCTGGCCGCGGCGGCGGCGATCCTGGTCTGCCTCGGCGGCGTCGGCGGCTGGACCCTGCGCGACAGGGGAGTGTTTGCCGCGAAGGGGGACGCGATCGCCCGCGAGGCCAGCGCCAGCTACGTGGTCTATGCCCATGACCGGATGCGGCCGGTCGAGATTCGCGCCGACGATCGGGAGACGCTCGCCGCCTGGATGAGGCAAAGCATCGGCCGGCCCGTCATGATTCCGAATCTCGGCGCGTCGGGCTATCGGTTCATGGGCGGACGTGTCGTTCCGACGAGCGGGGGCGCGGCAGCGCTTCTCATGTATGACGACGACCGCGGCTTGCGGCTCGTCGTCATGGCGCGTCCGATGGCGGGGACGAAGGACATGCCGATGTCTCCCCATCGGGAGGAGGGCGTCAGCGGCTATGTCTGGGCCGATGACGGCCTGGCCTACAGCCTGGTCGGGGCCGCCCCCCCGGAAAGGCTCCACCCATTGGCCGACGAGGTGCGCCGACAGATCCAAAGCGGCGCGTAGAGCATAATCCCGAAAAGTGGAGTCCGATTTTCGGAAAAGATCCTGCTCAAACAAAAGGCTAAGGTCTGTTGTCACGTGAACCCTGCGAGCCCTCCGGGATCCCCTTTCGGCGCCTTCGGCGCGCCGGGTATGACAGTTGGACCACCGCGTTCCGCTCGCGCTTGAGGCGCAGGATCGCCTCCGCGTCCTCCGCGAAAGCCGGCCATTCGAAGGGCGGAATGACGCGCGAGACGCGGGCCTAGAGGTCGGCCGCGGGAGGCCGCTCAGCAGACGCGAAGGAGGCCAATTTATGCTCCGAATAAGAATAAGATATCTTATACTTATTCGGAGCATAAGAGCCGTCAAGAGCGGGCGAGCGGCAGCTTCGATCCGACGACGGCGCGCTCGGCGAGAACGGATTGGCGGAAGCGGAAGAGCTTGGCGGGGCGTCCGCCGGTCTCGGCGCTGATGGTGCCGGTTTCCTCGACCAGTTCCTGCTGCTCGATCAGCCGGCGGAAGTTCTGCTTGTGCAGCGGATGCCCTGCCAGCGCCTCGACGGTGCGCTGAAGCTGGAGCAGCGTGAAGGCGGGCGGCATCAGCTCGAAGACGACCGGCCGGTATTTGATCTTGGCCCGCAGCCGCGCGATCGCGGTCGCGAGGATGCGCCGATGGTCGCCCGCCATCCGGCGCCCGGGAACCGCCGCCTCGGCACCGGCTTCCGGGATCAGCCCGGCCTCATAGAGAAGCTCGTAGCGCTGGAGCACGAAATCCTCGTTCCAGGTTTCCTCGTCGAGCCCGAAGGCGATGGCCGCGCGGAGCCGGCGCGCCTGCCGCAAGGGAGCCGTTTCGGCACCCTCGGCCCAGGCCGCGAGGCGAGGTGCGATGAACGAGCCGACGAAAGCCGGCACGCCCTGGCGATGGTCCTCCCAGGGGAAATATTCGTACCAGCCGTGCCATTGCGCGTCGCGCGCGCTCGCCGCCTCCCGCGTGAGGCCGAGATAGCTGATCGAGATCATGCGCGTACCGTCGGCGGCGCGGTCGCGATCGGCGAAGGTGTAGAGCTGCTCGACATAGCCGACGGGATGGCCCGTCTGCTCTTCGACCCAGGCGCGCAGGCCCGATTGCAGCGAGCGATGGCCGAGTTCGAAAGGGCCGGACGGCAGCCTGTCCCCGCCCCGGACGGTCAAGACGCGCGGCTCGGCACCGGTCGCCGCCGCCAGCACCGCGATCAAGTCGACCGCAACCGCGCCTTCCTCGATTCCGACCGACGACACCCGCTTCTCCCAGGCCGCCAGGACGCGCGGCGGCATTGCGCGAACCTGTCAGGAGCACGCCAGGGGATCAACACGACGAGAGTTCTACGCTCCCCTTTTCGCTGCCCGCCGGTCTGCCGCACGGCCTTGCGTCATGCTCCCCTCCCGATTGGCCGGCAGGGCGCCATCCGATCGAGGCGGTGACCTTGTTCGAGTAGGAAGCACTTTGGGCCGCTCGGGGAGCCGCGTCACATGGAGGCGGTTGTGCGATGCGGTGCCGTCCGTTCCCTGATTGACCAGCCTCAGTCTTGCTGGCGTGATTGCTGGCGAAAATGCCGGGGCGTCACGCCAGCCATGCGGCGGAAGGCACGGGTGAAGTGCGCATGATCGGTATATCCGGATGCGAATGCGACCTCGATAACCTTGGCATCGGTGTCGCGCAGCAGCTTTCTGGCATTCTCGAACCGCGCAGCGCTGACAAGGTCCGAATAGCTGAGGCCGAAGAGAGACAGCCTGCGTTGAAAGCTTCGAGCGCTGAGGCCGGCCATATCCGCGACTTCATCGAGAGTGGGAAGCCCCTCGTCCAGATAGGCAGGCAACATCAGCCTGACCAATTCGGCGATTTCATACCCGGAAGGGCCATCCCCGTCGGCGTTCGACGGAGCCGGAAGTTCGGTTGGAGGGGCGGGGAGACTCAGGTGCGAGACAGGTACATCGATCCAGGAGGCATGCTGGCCCGACAGGAAACGGGAATGGGGCCAGAGCGATTGCGTTTCGAGCGCCGGCGCGTAGCGGGCTTCAAAGGCGATCGTTGCCGGGCTCCAGTGCGGACCGACGAAATGTCGGACGATGTGGATGGTGAAGACCAGCTGGAGCCATTGCGAATGCTCGAGATGCGGGAGTCCCTCGGCTCCGATCAGCCTGCTGCAAATCCGAATCTGATCGCCGCAGGGCTCGAGCCACATGCTCAAGCTCGTGTTCTCGGTCGAGGACCATTTGCAGGTTTGCCGGAGCGCGGTGAACAGCGTCGGGGAATGGCTGACCAAGACACGAAGCCTCTCGCTCAAATGGGAAAACTGCAACTGACGGGCGGCCTGAAATCCAAAGTCGACAACACCTTGCGAGCGCCGCGCCGCTTCAGCGAAGCTGATCGCTGGCAAAATCGGAATATAGTGATGAGCTTTCTCTTCCAGGGATACCGGAAGACGGAATTTCTTTAAGATAGGATCTGGAGAAGATCCAGCATCTTTAAGAATTCCGACAAATGGAATAAGAAACTGACATCGCGTCAGCGGGATGCCACTCATTTCAAGATTCCTCGAGCACAACGATCGTCTCTCAGGCAGCACCCTCAAGATAGCAAGTGTATTCCTCCCCGGCGGCATCGCCAGAAAAACCTGCATTTTGCTGTTGGCATATCGCAATCTGGCAACGCGGCAAATACATGCCGGCAGCATGGAGAAGCGCTGTGAGCGGGATCGACTTTCGGCGGCTCACGGCAAGACGACCGCGAGGCCCGGCCATCCGGCCGAGGCTGGCTCGCGGAGCCGCCACATTTGGCGTCAAATGGCAAGATTCGACTCGATCGAGGGTGCCATACCCCAACCGGCAGGCGCCGAAGGCGGCGACCTCGACAAAGGTCAGGCGGCCGGGCACATTGCATCACTCTGCGAGGCATTTGTCCGCGGGTCGATGGTTCCGAGCGCTCCATGGAGATGCGGTCATGAAGATCACTCGTCGGTCCGTTGCAGTGGGTGGGATGGGCTTGCTTGCCGCGACGGCAGCGAGCCGCGCGGCTCTCGCGGAAGGGTCGTTCCTCGGTGTCGAGGAGGGGCTGGAGGAATTCTGGCTCGCGACCGACGCCTATATCTACGGCTACCCGCTCGTGACCATGGAAATGACCCGGCGGGCCCTGACCAACGTCGCGGCGCCCGAGGGCACCAAGGCGCCGATGGGGCAGCTCATCAAGATGCGCGAGTATCCCAATTCGTCCTTCCGTGACGTGACCGCGCCCAACGCCGATACCCTCTACACGACATCCTTCTTCGATGTCGGCAAGGAGCCGTGGGTTCTCAGCATTCCCGACATGAAGGACCGTTATTTCCTGATGCCGATGCTGGACGGCTGGACCAACGTCTTCCAGGTGCCGGGAAAGAGGACCACCGGCACCGGCGCCCAGACCTATGCGATCACGGGGCCCGGCTGGAAGGGCACCCTGCCGGCCGGCGTCAAGGAATACAAGTCGCCGACCAGCATGGTCTGGCTCCTCGGCCGCATCTACTGCACCGGCACGCCCGAGGACTACGCGGCGGTGCACAAGCTGCAGGACGAGTTCAAGCTCGTTCCGCTGAGCGCCTATGGCAAGCCCTACACGCCGCCTCCGGGCAAGGTCGATCCGTCCTTCGACATGAAGACGCCGGTTCGCGAGCAGGTCAACCGCATGGATGCGGTGGAGTATTTCACGCTGCTCTGCGACTTGATGAAGACCAATCCGCCTGCCGAGGTGGATGCGCCCTATCTCGCCAGGTTCGCCCGCCTCGGCATCGTCCCCGGGCAATCCTTCGATGCGAGCAAGCTGAAGGCTGATTTCGTGAAGCGGATCCCGCATGTCGGGTTCGACCGGATCATGCTTCAGTTCAAGATCAACAAGGCGGTCAGGAACGAGAACGGCTGGGCCTTCACGACGAAGACCGGCATCTACGGCACGGACTATCTGATGCGCGGCCTCATCACCGCTATCGGGCTCGGCGCCAATCGTCCGCAGGACGCCGTCTACCCGACCTCGAGGGCGGATGCCGAGCACCGCAAATATAGCGGTGCGCATAAATACGTCATGAATTTCCCCAAGGGACATCTGCCGCCGGTGGAAGGGTTCTGGTCGCTGACGATGTACGACAGCGAGTATTTCTTCGTGAAGAACCCGATCGACCGGTACTCGGTCAGCCCGAGGCAAAATCTGCAGTCGAACCCCGACGGATCGACGGATCTCTACATCCAGAAGGACTCCCCCGGCAAGGACAAGGAATCCAACTGGCTTCCCGCCCCCTCCGGCGACTTCATCCTGATGTTGCGGATGTATTGGCCGAACGAGACGGACCCGTCGATCATCAACGACACCTGGGCCCCGCCGGCTGTCAGGAAAGTCTCCTGACGAGGGTCGCGGCCGGTCCCTGACTCGTGAATGGGGTTCACCCTGGTCCCCAGCCCCGATCATGCACGGCCTTGCGAGGCGACGATCCGTTCGGCCGCCTCGCGAGGATGTCGAAGCAAGCAGAGCCGCCGCGACCGGCGCTCTGCTATTTTCATGGGAGCGACGATCTATGACGACAGCGAGTTTGAACGCTTGGGCCTTGGCCGCGGGCGTGGTCGTCCTGGCGGCAATCGTCGCGCCGATCGAGGCGAGCGCCGTCGTTTGTGCCCGGGGAGTTGTGCGAGCCGGATGCGCCGGCCCGAACGGAGCCGTCGTCGCGCGGCGGCCGGCCCCGAAAGCCGTTGTGGTCACGCCGGTCCGTTGCGCGATCGTCAACGGCCGCAAGGTATGCCGCTGACCTGCGGCGAGGAAGCGTCGACGGCGGCTCGATGGAGCCGCTGTCCGGCAGGGATCATGAAATGCGTATCTTGGGGACCGCGTTCGGTACGAGGCTCGCGCAGCGTCTGCTTGTTCTCCTCTCATGCATGAGGGCCGGTCCGGCCTGCATGCTGGTGTTCCTGCTCGCCGCCTGCGCCTCCCGGCCGGAGGTGGGCTTCCTCGCGCCGGTTCCGGCGCTCAACGACGGGTCCACGGCGCATACGATCCTGGTCGCCACGACGCGCCGGAGGGATGAACGGCCCGGCACCTTGTTCAACGGCGAACGGTCCCAGGACCTCGATTTCGCGCGGATCGCGGTCTCCGTTCCGCCGAACCACCAGGAGGGCGAGATCGAATGGCCTTCGACGCCGCCGGGCGATCCGCAAACGAATTTCGTCGTGCGCCAGGCGGGCTATCTCAAGGGAGAGAGAGCCTTCGTCCAGGCACTGAACGCGCAACTGGCGTCCCGGCCGAAGGGGCAGCGCCGGGTATTCCTCTTCATCCATGGCTACAACACCATGTTCGCGGAGGGGCTCTATCGGTTTACGCAGGTCGTCCATGACGCCAAGGCGCCGGCGGTTCCCGTCCTTTTCACCTGGGCGTCTCGCGGTGAACTCTCCCAATATGTCTATGACAACAACAGCGCGACGGCGGCGCGGGATGATCTCGAGCGGCTGATCCGGCTGATCTTCGCCGCCGATGTCGACCAAGTGAACATCCTGGCGCATTCGATGGGGAACTGGGTGACGGTCGAGGCTCTTCGCCAGATCAAGATCTCCGGCAGGTTGCCGCGAAATGCGTCGAAGCTCGGCGAGATCATCCTCGCGGCGCCGGACATCGATATCGACGTGTTCAAGGCGCAGATGCGCCGGTTCGGCAAGCCGAAGAAGAGCTTCCTCATCGTGCTGTCGAAGGACGACAAGGCCCTCGGCCTGTCGAGCTTCCTGGCGGGAGGGGAGACGCGGCTCGGCGACGATGCGAACACGGCCGAGCTGGCGGCGTTGGGCGCGACGGTGATCGACATGACCCAGGTCGAAGGGCTGTCGGCGATCGATCACGACAAATTCGCCCGGCTCGCCGCAATTGCCCCGCAACTGCGCCATGTCCTCGAACGCGGGACGATCTCCCGGCAGTTCTCGGAACGGGCGCACGAGGCGACCGCCAATTCGCTCGAAGCCATCGTCCAGTTGCCGATCAAGATCATTTCGGCTCCGCTCCAAATCGGCGGACATTGAGAAGCGCCCGTTCGCGGGGAACGCAACGGCGACCCGGAGGGCAGCCCATCGCGACCGGGTCCAACGGGAGCGCCGATCCGCGACGATCGGCTGCGCCGGTCGGCCTGCTTTGCCTTCCGGCCGGGAGCATGGAGAATGCGGCTGCTGGCGCTCCGAGGCAGGCGCATGCCGTCACGCTCGAGGAAGCAATGCCGCAGGGACACGATTGAGCAGCGTAGCGAGCGAGGCAAGGATGGACGCGCCGGGCATTCTGAGCGAGATCACGACCAATACCTCGGCGGAGGAATTGGGACGGCTGATGGTGCGCGCGACCGCGCCGGTCTTCCTGCTGAGCGCGGTCGCCTCCTTCATCAGCGTGCTGTCGGGGCGCCTGACCCGCATCGTCGATCGCATCCGGTCGATCAACCGGATCCTCGAGGACGATACCGCGAGGCTGTTCCTCAAGGAGGATCTCCCGCGCCTCCAGCACCGATCGCGGCTGGTCCGCAAGTCGATCATGCTGGCGCTTCTCTCCGGCGTCGCGACCACGTTCATCGTGGTCTTCATGTTCTCCGGCGCTTTCATCGGGATTGCGCATGCGTGGGGCGCGGCGATGCTTTTCACGGCCGCGCAGGTCCTGTTCGCTGCGTCACTCGTCTACTTCGCCCTCGAGTTACGCGTCGGGTTCACCGATTACGACAATTACGAATAGCCGATGCGATGCCGAAAGCGCATTCCCTGCATGGGAAAGCATGGGTCGGAGCGGTTCAGGCGAGGGGTATCACATGATTTGGACGAACGACTGGCTCCTGGGCCTGCCGTTGCTCGTTTCCACAACCGTCATACATGTAACGGCATTCATGATCGTGACGAAGACTTTAATCCCGGAGATCAAGCCTTCGGCCAGGAAAATGGTGACCTTCAATGTTTCCGTTGCGATTCTCGCATTGTTCGCTGCGGTCCTCCATGGTGTCGAAGCATTCCTGTGGGCGCTGCTCTATGTGTATGTGGGTGCCCTGTCCAATCTTTCCGATGCAACTCTCTATTCGCTGGGAGCGATCACGAGCTATGGCCACGCGCCGGAGCTCCTCCGCCCCGATTGGCGGCTCGGCGGCGCCATTGAAGCTGTCAACGGACTCATTCTGTTCGGCCTGACGACCGCCTTCTTTTTCGCGGCGATCCAGAATGCCTGGCCGGACAACTCGAAGGCGCATTAGCGGCGCCCCCGTCGAACGCCGGCCGCGGAAGCTCGCCGGCGTTTCGTCGTCATAGGACTCCGCGCGGCCGGGTCAGAACTTCACGCCGAGCCCCGTTACGGGGCCGTGCATGACGGCGTTCAGGCCGGAGCGATGGAGGCCGCTGCCTTGCTCATAATCGGCGTAGAGTGCGCGGTAGCCGATCATGCTCGTCCAGTCGAGGCCCGCGAACCGGAAGTCGTGCGTATAGGCTGCCTCTGCCTGCCACGAGAACTTGCTGCCCGCGCCGAAGCCGCCGACATCGCCCTTCACATAGAAGGCATTGGTCGCATCGATCTGCTGGCGCAGGCGCAGGCCGACGAGCGGATCGACCCACGACATCGTGCCCGACTTCGCAATCGCGCGATACCCGATCTGCGTGTAGCCGAGGTTGGCGAGGCTGGCCGCGCTCACGGTGTCGAGCGAGAGATTGACGCCGACATTCCAATAGCGCACGCCCGCGACCGCATCGATCGCCGTGAAGGCTTCGGGCGCGCCCGCATAGCCCCAGCGCGCCAGCTCGAACGTGCTCCCGCCTTCGAGAATGGCGATGTTCAATTTCGTGTGCGCCTTTGCGGCGAGCCCGAGGGTGGCGTCGGCGATCGGGTTGCGCAGCACCATCGACGAGCCGGCGAACCGGATCTGCGCCCCGACGAATTCGCCGTAGAACGACAGCGGCCCGTTGCGGATCTCCGTCTTGGCCGCGATTTCGAGCGGGAAACTGCTCGCCTTCGTCAGGATGTCGACGAAGCTCGCATCGACATTGGTCGCCTGGCCTTTCGCCGTCGACGAGCCGTTCAAGCCGGTCGCCCAGGTATAAGGGATGAACGACATCTCCCAATCGCCGAACCGGACGCGGTCCGACGCGGCCGGCATAGCCGGTGCGAAGGCGGAAGCCTGCGAGCCCTCCGCAGAGGGATCGCCGAACCGGTAATTGAGGCCCATGCGCACGCTGCTGCCGTTGAACCGTGTGCTCGTCGTAAAGGCCGTCCCGAGTCCCCGTCCGGTCAGGGGATCGGTATGCGTCAGGGACCCGGATGTCCGCATCGATCCGAGGTCGTAATAGAGATATTCGAGCTTCGCGCTCAGATTCGGCGCGATCGCCATTTCGGCACCCGCGCCGAGGGTCCAGCCCGTCAATTGCCGGGAGCCCGAGGCACGCGCGGTGTCGGAGGTGAGGGCCGACGGGTCGAGCGACTGGATCATCGTCGTGCCGACGCTGGCGTTGCCATAGGCGAGGCCGCCGGTCACGTAGCCGAGGATGGTCGGGGTGATGGCGTAGCCGAGGCGTCCGCGGACCGTTCCGAAGGTCCGAAGATGCCGGCGGACATCGGCCATCGTGAGAGCCGCCGCGCCTGCGCCGCCCTCCGGCACGATCGAGTTGTAGCCTCCCCGGCCGGCGATGCCTCCGCCCTGGATATCCGCCTCGACGCCGAGAACGACAGGGCCAGTCTGCCAGTCGTAGCCGATCTGCCCGCCGCCGAAGAAGCCTTCGAGGCCGGTGCGGACGCCCCCGGTCGCGCCGCGGGCCGAGGCTGCCGACCAGTCCTGGAGGATGGTCGTGTCGTAGAGAGGGGAGCCGGCAATCCCGGCCCCCCTCGAGCCTTCCCAGGCATAGCCGTAGTTGAAGCCCATATGGAGGCCCTGCCAGGTGAAGGTCGGCGGGGCCGCCACGAGCGCTGGCGCCGTCCGTGCCGGCAGGTCCGCCGCATGCGCCGGAGCATATCCGCATGCAAGGACTGCGAAAAATGCAATCAGTCCCTGCGGCCTGTTGACGGAATTCATGACGCGCCCCGCGAGAGTCTCAGGCAATTCACCCTGCCTGGAGGAACACCACATTTGGCCTGCAACACGCTATCTTTTTCCGCAGGAAGGGAGGCTCACGCGAACAGGCGGGCCGAACGCGATCGCCCGATTAGCGCCAGATCTCCTTGACGGCGGCCATGAGGCTTTCACCCTTGTGGCCTTTGCAATAGGCGACGATCTTCTCCGAGTTGCGGCGGGTATAGCGCGGATCGACGTTGGTCAGGTTCTTGGTGGACATGAACCAGCCGCCCATCCAGGACGCGACGAGGAGGTGCTCCTCGCCCTTGGTCTTGAGAAACTGGCCGCAGGTGATCTGGGCCGCGTTGATCGCCGTCGGGCCGCCTTGCTGCGTCTGGGCATTGTCCATGGCGGCTTGCAGACCGGCCATGATGTTCGCGCTCGGATTGGCCACGCACCACCCCCCGACATTCGCGACGTTCCGGCGATAGCCCTCGAGGTTGATCACCGTATTTCCGAGCCGCTGGTTGAACCAGCCGCTCATCCATGCCGCGGTGGTCTGCGCGGCGATCGGATCCATGGCGTTGTAATCCGCGCAGCTCAGCTTCGCCATGTCGAACGTGACCTGAGCCTGAGCCGGCGCGCAGAAGGAGGCCGCTCCGAGGAGCGCAAGCAAGATCGTTTTTTTCACTGTGAGGTTCTCCGGATGGAAATGAGACGAGGCGGCAAGGCCCGGCAGGGGCCCGACCACGGATGACGTGGAGGATCAGTATCGTGCGACGGTCGGAGCCGGCGCACTGAAGAAATGATAGGACAGAGTCGCGCGGACGGCGTTTTCGGTCAGACGCGCATTGCCGCCAGGGTTAAAGCCCCAGGGTCCGGTATTGTTGTTCGTGCCGTAATCGCTGTAGCGATACTCGATTCCTGCCGACCAGTTCTGCTGGAAAGCATATTTGATGCCGCCGCCCACGGTCCAGCCGGTGCGCGATGAAGACCCGGCGCCTCCCCAATTGTAGTTCCACTGGCCATTGTAACCGACCCCGGGGCGCGCCCCGAACGCCGCGCCGCCGGTCGCGTAGAAGAGCACGCGGTCGACGGCATAGCCGAGCGTGCCGCGTATCGAGCCGCGCAACGAGCCTGCCGCCACCGTCGTGCCTTCGAGGTCGCCTTCGAGACCGACGACCATCGCGCCCATCTGGTAGTAGCCGCCGACATGGCCGCCGCCGATGAAGCCGCTCTTGTTGTTGGCGCCGTTGTTCCGCCCGTAGAGCAGGGCGGAGGCGACGACCGGGGCTGCCGGCGCGAGAAGATAGCCATACCCGTTATAGTTGCCGTTGTTCGAGATCTGATCCCAGGCGGCGCCGGCCTGCAGGCCGACGTAGAAGCCTGTCCAGGTGAATGCGGGCGGCTGCGGCAGAAATGCAGGCGGGCCGCTGCGAACCGGGAGATCGGCAGCCATGGCGGCCGTACCGAGCAATACGCCACCGAGCGCGGCGGCCGTGGAGAGAAGTTTCATTGATGTGCCCCTGATTCCTGCGCGACCTGATGCCGCCATCACCTGTGCCGCAGCCATCGCATGCTGCCGCACCGGTGCCCCTGACCTCGACGGACTCGGAATTGACGGATTGCGACATGCCGTTGCTCGGAGCGACTCTGTTGCAGAATGACATCAGGGATCGCCCCGGTGCTTCTCCGCCATTCGAGAGCCGATTTCGCCGGCCCGCGTTCTGCGCGAAGCTCGTCCGGTTCTCAGTGCGGGGATATCGAGAACCCGCTGCGCGTTGCGCCACACGCTAGGAGTCAAGCCGAATTTCTGACGGAATGCCCGCGTGAACGCGCTCGCGTCAGAATAATGAAGGCTGGCCGCAATCTCCATTAAGGTCAGGTTGGTCGTTCGCAGCATTTTTTGTGCAGCCTCGAATCGTGCGTGCTGGACGAGATCATGCAATGTTACGTTGTCCTCAGCCAACCGCCGAGCTATTGTCCGAGGATGAACGCCGAACATCTGAGCAATTGTGGCGGTGCTAACGTGTTTTTGGCGGATCAGTCCGGGCAGGATTCGCCTGATTTGCTCAGCCATCGAGCGCTCCGCGAGAGCTCCGTCCCGCGCAAGGAGGTATTGAAGAAAGCGATAAAGTATCGGGTCCGAATTCTTGGGCGGCAGCTCAAGGATAGAGAAGTGGAAATCGATCGCAGCCTCACAAGCATTGAACTTTATCGGCGTGCCGGAAAAGTAATGCTGGAAGAGAGCCGGATCCGCCGGAATCCTCCGCGGCAGACGGATCTCGATCGGGGTAAAACCTTGGACCGCTCGTCGCAGGATACCGAAGCCAATGGCGATGGCTGCGTCGCAGATCTGATCGATGCAGCATACGTCAGGAGCTGTGACGGAGTAAGACAGCGTGATGACGCCGGCCTCCAGCGCCAACCCGACGACGGCTCCGCTATCGACCCTGTTCATGGATGCGACGAGAGCTTCCAGGCCGGCTTGCGCCGTGGGCGCGTACTGCATCAGAAAGCCGGGCAGGCCCAGATCGGGAGGTGCCATGCCGACGAGCAGACCAAAATGCTCGCAACTCGATTGACTCACCGCGAGCCGGAACAATTCGTCGATTGTGGCATAAGGAACGAGTGCTTCAGGATCGTTGAAGATCGACGCCGATAAACCGACTTCACGCAGGGTCGATTCGAGGTTGAGTTCCAGTGATTTGAACACCGATGGAATCGCGCCGACATTTCCGATGCGAAGAGTGGCCGACGTTGCCGTCCTGGGAGTTTTTCTTGGTATTTCCAAAGCTTCGGCCATGAAAAACTCGGCTTTCCTTCACCGGTCGAGACACAAGCTGTTCCACGCCTTGTTCAATCGAAATCGTGGATCAGCCGTCCCGGAGCGAAGCGCCGCCCGCCGGAGCGGCCGTCGCCCATGCTGCTCCCACCGAGGCACGGCACGAAATTCTCATGGCTGTTTCCCTTTCCCCCTCTCTAGGATCCGAAGGGTGCATTAGCGGCAGTTGGCAGGTAACCTGCATTATAGCCGCAGAAAATCGGCGCCTCTTGCCATAAGACGACAAAAGACCGGCAATTATGGAGGAGGTGCTCTGCGAGGTGGTGTAGGAGCATCGACCCTTGGAAGGGCCTGCAGGGGGGCGGGAGGCTATTAATGCGTCAGGTTGAGAGGGCAAACATGGATATCGTTGGCTGGCGTTTCATGTTTTCGATCGATCAACTTCTTTCGCGTCCGGGTAAACCCGTTGACGATCGGCGCATTGTATGCATGCTCTCCTCGGTCGCACCTTCGGCTTGTGCATGATGGTGCGGGCGGGCGGAGAGGTTGCCGCCGCCCCGCTCATGCTCCCCTGCGAGGCTGGAGGGTGTGATTCCGGTGGGCAGGGCCGGTACAAGCGACTGTGAAACATTGGGACGAGGACTCGTCCCACCTTGCTGTAAGCTCTTTGAAACGCCAAGCTTTTGGCCTCCCGGAAGGGAATCGAACCCCTGACCCCAGGTTTAGGAAACCTGTGCTCTATCCTGCTGAGCTACCGGGAGGTGGCTGGCATGTCGCCTGTATGGGCCGAGGCGGCGTCGGGTTCAAGTGCATCCCGATCCGCGCGCGAGACCGCGCCGGCGCGGAAGGGGGCCTCTTGACCACGCTTGCGCCCTCATGGTGCGGCAGACACGCGATCCCCGGGGCCCGACCATGAATTTCGACCAATATGCCCAGCCGGTGCTGGATTTCATCCGCCAGAACCAGGGCTGGGGTCCCTTCATCGTGGCGGCGCTCGCCTTCGGCGAATCCCTCGCCGTTCTCTCGCTCCTGATCCCCGCCACGGTGATCCTGTTCGGGATCGGGGCGCTCATTGGCGGGGCGGGGCTTCAGTTCTGGCCGATCTGGATCGGCGCGGTGATCGGAGCCTTCCTCGGCGACTGGGTGAGCTACGAGGTGGCGCGCTATGTCGGACCCGCCATCCAGCATTCCTGGCCGCTCAACAAGCGGCCGGACCTGATGGAGAAGACCGAGGCGCTGACGCGCCGATACGGCGCCTGGGGCGTCTTCATCGGCCGGTTCTTCGGACCTTTGCGGGCGCTCGTGCCGCTCGTCGCCGGGGTCTTCCTGATGCCGCGCCCGATCTTCCAACTCGCCAATCTCGCTTCCGCCCTCGTCTGGGCGACCGGCATCCTCGCCCCGGGGGCGGGGCTGCTCGGGTGGCTGAACAGGTAGAGGATGCCGGGGAAGCGGATTCCGGTTTTCCGACAGCAGCGGCCCGCAACGGCTCGGGAGCAGCCCTCGTGCCGGATGCCGTGCGTCGGATTTCAACCATTCAGGAGGCGAGGCGGTTCGGAGGCAGGGTTGGGGGGACGTCGTCCTCCTCGTGGCAGCGGATGGCGAGGCCCAGATTGCGCCACGCCTTCCGGCGCCGGTCGAAGAGATAGAGATAGGCGAGGTCCGTCGGCTGCCCGTTGATGAGGACCTGATGATTATAGGTGTCGATGGGCCGGATCTCCGCCTCCTCGACGATCGTGCGCACGGCGCGCCGGTCCTTGCACGGCGCGCAGTAATATTGCGTCTCGGTGCCCGCGGGCAGATGGCGCAAAGCCTCCTCCGCCTCGGGCCGCGGCATCCAGGCGCAAGTCTGCGCGAGGGCCGGCGTCGCCGCCAGCGCAGAGAGGCCCGCTGCCGCCCAAATGGCCGCCCGGGCGGCCTCCCTTGCCGTCGCTCTCAATCGCCACACCTCCGGGGACCGGTTGTCGGTCCTCCGTGCCGCGTGCGCGCTTATTTGTCCACGAGCGAGGCGGGCAGCGTCTTGTCGTTGTCGATGTCGTCGAGGCATTTCACCAGCCGGCCGAGATTCGTCCAGGTCTTGCTGCCCTTCTGCTGCACGAAGAGATAGGCGAGGTCGACGCCCCGGCCGTTGAGCTGGACCTGATAGTAATCCGTGTCCACCTGCTTGGACTCGGCCGTCGCGACAGTGATCTTGCTGGCTTTCTTGTCGCTGCAAGGCCGACAGAATTCCTGCACGTTCGATCCGACCCCCAGATAGGTCAGCGCCTTTTCCGCCACGGGCTTGGAATTCCATGAGCATTGATCGGCAAGGGCCGGCGTCGCCGCGATCACGAGACAACCGAGGATCAGGCTCACGCGTGTCATGAATGGCGTCTCCGAGGGAGCGCTCCGCCCCCGGGATGGGGAGAGGGCGCGCGCACATAATCCCCCCATTGTTTCCGTCCGACGACGTCGGACGGAAACGGCCCGTCTCGCCTCCGCCCTCACCAGTGGGAGCGGTCCTTCGGATCCGGGAGGGTGCCGCCGGGCGTCAGCTTGTCGACGACCTCCGGCAGCACGCCGGAGAGCTGCTGAAGCAGCGTGTCCTTCGGAATGCCGGTCGCCTTCGACAATTGCTCGAGCATTTCAGGCCCGATCGCCTTGCCGAGATCCTGGGGAGGGACCTCCTTGTTGTCGCCGTCGCCGATCCACGAATCGACCTTGTCCCCGTGGCCGCCGGAGCGGAGCGAGCCCAGGATCGAATCGAGGCTCGGGAGCCCCGCGAGGATGCCGCTCTCGATCTTGCCGCCGGGGGCCGGGGCGGGGGAGGGCGCCTCCTGCGACGAGGAGCCGCCGAAGAGCGAGCCGAGGCTCGGAAGTCCGGCGAGGATGCCGCTTTCGATCTTGCCGGACGGCGCGGGCGGGGGCGCCGAGCCGGCATGGGAATCGCCGGCCGGGGCGCTGGACCTGCCGAAATAGGAGGTGGCCATCTTGGCCGCGAGCAGCATCAGGAGGGCCTTGGTGAGCGGCGAGGTTCCGCTGCTGCTTTCCTTGCCGCTGTCCTTGCCGCCACCCGTGACGCTGCCGATGACGTCGTCGAGAAGTCCCATCTTCGTATCTCCTGCCCTATCCCTCGCGGGCGAGACATGGTGCCTCGCCGCGCTCCGTTCCAGATCGCGAGACGACGACATCCGGCCGGACCGCGCAAGCCCTGTTGACCGCGGGCTGCGGCGCCGACATGAGGCGGCAGGAGATGGAGATGGCGGAATTCGACAAGCGCGTGACCGCGGCCCGGCCGGATCTGGCCGATGAACTCCTGCGCGGCCGGATCGCCGCGGAGCGCTACGCCGCCGCCCGGACGGCGCGCGTCGCCGCCCCCTCCGCTCCCCTGCGCCGCGAGCCGAGGCCCGATGCGCCGCTCGATACCGAGGCGCTGATGGGGGAGGCTGTGCGCGTCTTCGAGGAACACGAGGGCTATGCCTGGGTCCAGCTCGAAGGGGATGGCTATGTCGGCTACCTGCCGGACGCGGTCCTCGCGCCCGATGCTCCCGCGCCGACGCACTGGGTCCGGGCGCTGCGCACCTTCGTCTATCCGGGCCCGGACCTGAAGCTGCCGCCGCTGGCCTTCCTGAGTCTCGGGGCGGGCGTGGCCACCTCCGGCGAGGCCGTGCGCGGCTATCTTCCGCTCGCAGGGGGCGGCTTCGCCTGGGCCGCCCATCTGGCGCCTGCGGCCGAGGTGGAGCCTGATCCCGTCGCGGTCGCCGAGCGTCTGGCCGGGACGCCCTATCTGTGGGGCGGCAAGACGAGCCTCGGCATCGATTGCTCGGGCCTCGTCCAGCTTTCCCTCGCCGCCGCCGGCATCGCGGCCCCGCGCGACAGCGACCAGCAGGAGGCGGCGTTGGGCGAGGAGATCGCCTGCGGCCCCGGCTTCGGCGGGCTTCGCCGCGGCGATCTCGTCTTCTGGCGCGGCCATGTCGGCATGATGACGGACGGGAGCCGCCTGCTCCATGCCAACGGCCATCACATGGCCGTCGCCGCCGAGCCCCTGGCCGAGGCCGCGGCGCGGATCGAGAGAGCCGGGGGAGGCCCCGTGACCCGCATCCGCCGCCTGCTTGGCGCGGCTTAATATCCCCGGCCCGGATCGACCGCATTGACGAAGGCTTCGCCCGCCTCGTGGCGGCGGATCTGGCCGGCAATGGCGGAGGCGATGGCGTCGGGATCGCTCATGGCCGCGTTGTGCGGCGTGACCTGCACCGCCGGATGGCTCCACAGGAGCGAAGAGGCGGGCAAGGGCTCCGTCTCGAAGACGTCGAGCGTCGCCGCCTTCAGCGTGCCCTCGCGGAGCGCGGCCAGGATGTCCGCCTCGACCTGAAGGCCGCCCCGGCCGGCATTGATCAGGATCGGGCCGCCGAGCCGCCCGTCGCGGGCGAGCCGCCCGAACAAGCCCGCATTCAGGACGCCGCGGGTCTCGGGCGTCAGCGGCAGGAGCACGACCAGAATGTCGGTGCGGGAGAGGAAGGCGTCGAGTTCCGCCTCCCCGGCATAGGTCGCGATGCCGTCGAGACGGCGCCTGCTCCGGCTCCAGCCCGCGACGTCGAAGCCCATGACCTTGAGCTTGCAGGCCGCGTCCCCGCCGAGCACGCCGAGCCCCATGATGCCGACGCGCACCTCGCGGGCGGCCGGCTGGTCGTCGTCGTCCTCCCAGATCCCGCGCGCCTGGCGCTGCGCATAGGTCCAGCCCTTGCGCAGATGCATCAGGCAATGGAGCACGACATATTCGCTCATGCGCTCGGTCAGGTCCCGGTCGACCACGCGCAGGATGGGAGCCGAGGGCAGGCCGGGATCGCCGACGAGGTGGTCGACCCCGGCCCCGAGGGAGAAGATGGCTTCGAGATTCGGCAGGCCGGCGAGGCTTCCCGGCCGGTGCTTCCAGGCCGCGGCATAGCGGATCGAGGCCGGGTCGAAGCTGTCCTCGCCCGTCACGATCGCGCGGTCCGGCAGCAGCCGGCGAAACCTGTCGAGCCAGGGCGTAGGGTCCCAATCGGTGATGGCGAGGAGAAGGGCGTCGGGGCGTTCCGTCATCCGGCGTCGATCCGTTTTCCGATGAGAGGGCGTGCAGGGGGAGGCTCGGCGCCGAGCCGGTAGGCGGCCCGCACGGCGACGGCCGCCGCCTCGGCCTCGGCCTCGGAACGGGCATGGACGAGGGCGAGGGGAGAATCGGCCTCGAGGCGCGTGCCGGTGCCGGCGAGATCCGTCAGGCCGACCGCGTGGTCGATGGAATCGCCCGCGCGGACCCGGCCGCCGCCCAGGGCCACGACAACCATGCCGATCGCGCGCGTGTCGATGGTCGCGACGATCCCGGGCCGCCCGGCCGGGACGGGGCGCAGGACCGGCGCCCTCCGCAGATGCGTTTCGGATTTCTCGACGAGATCCGTGGGGCCGCCCAGGGCCGCGACCATGCGCCCGAAGCGCTCGGCCGCCGCCCCCGATTCGAAGGCAGCCTCGATCCGGGCCCGGCCCTCCGCCTCGTCCCGCGCGAGGCCGCCGAGCGCCAGCATCGCGCCGCCGAGGGTGACGGTGACCGCGTGGAAGCGCGGCTCGCGCCTCCGCCCGGTCAGGTAGTCGAGCACATAGGCGGTCTCGAGCCCGTTTCCGGCGGCGGAGGCGAGGGGCTCGTCCATGTCGGTCAGGTAGGCGAGCGTCCGCAGCCCCGCCCCGGCGGCGACCGCCGTGATCCGCTCGGCCAGGGCCTGCGCCTCGTCCGGGCCGGCGAGGAAGGCGCCGGAGCCGGCCTTGACGTCCATGACGAGCGCGTCGAGCCCCGCCGCGAGCTTCTTCGAGAGGATCGAGGCCGTGATGAGGTCGAGGGATTCGACGGTCCCCGTCACGTCCCGAATGGCGTAGAGGCGGCGGTCGGCGGGGGCGAGATCCGGCGTCTGGCCGATGATGGCGCAGCCCGTCTCGCGGACGGCCCGCCGAAAGCGGTCGAGAGACGGCTGCGAGGCGTAGCCCGGGATCGAATCGAGCTTGTCGAGCGTGCCGCCCGTATGGCCGAGGCCCCGGCCTGCGATCATCGGAACGAAGCCGCCGCAGGCCGCGACGGCGGGGGCGAGGGCGAGGCTCACCGCGTCCCCGACCCCTCCGGTCGAATGCTTGTCCAGCACCGGGCCCGGCAGGTCCCAGTCCAGCACGGCGCCGGAGCGCGTCATGGCGGAGGTCAGGGCCACGCATTCGGCGAGCGACAGGCCGCGCAGGCAGATTGCCATGGCGAGGGCGGCCGCCTGCCCCTCGCCGACGCTGCCGTCGGCGAGGCCCTCGACGAAGGCTGCGATCTCGGCCGGGGCGAGGGCGCGCCCGTCCCGCTTCGCCCGAATCGTCTCCTGCGGCAGGAACATGGGAAAGGCCGCCGCCTCAGGAGCAGAGGCGGCTCACGCCCGCGTCCAGCCCATCTTGACGTAGGCGCCGCCCTGATGCGCCTCGATCACCGGATCGCCGCTCGTCTTGTCGCCGACCGTCCCGGCATAGCCGTCGGCCGAATCCTCCGGCTGCCAGCCGATCAGGTCGCGGGCATCGCCTTCCCACCAGGTCATGCGGCTGTTGTGGGAGGCGCCCCAGATGACGCAGCAGCCGACCTGCGGCGCCAGCACGGCCCGCTCGCAGAGCCGCACGAGATCGCCGTAGGAGAGCCAGGTCGCGAGCATGCGCGCATCGACGGGCTCAGGGAAGCACGATCCGATCCGCACCAGCACGCTCTCGACGCCGTGCTTGTGCCAATAGAGGCGCCCCATCATCTCGCCCCAGACCTTGGAGGCGCCGTAATAGCTGTCGGGCCGGTAGGGGCTGTCCGGGTCGATCGTGGTCGAGCGGGTGTGGAAGCCGATCGTGTGGTTGGACGAGGCGAAGACGACGCGCGCGCCTGCCGCCCGCGCCGCCTCGTAGATATTGTAGAGCCCCTGGACATTGGGGCCGAAGACCTCGTCGAAGGGCCTCTCGACCGACGTGCCGCCGAAATGCAGGATCGCGCCGCAGCCCTTGGCCAGCCGGGCGATCGCGGCGCGGTCGAGGAGATCGGCGGCCTCGAAGGTCGCGCCCGCAGGCACCTCGTCCGGGAAGGGCGCGATGTCGGTGAGCCTGAGCTGCCAGCCCTTCGCGGCGAGTTCGCGCGCCAGCACGCGGCCGAGGGCGCCGGAGGCGCCGGTGAGGAGGACGGGCGCGGCCGGCCGGGTCTCGCCGCTCGTGTCTTCAGACATCATCCAATCCTGCCAGGAAGGTGGCGAGCAGGCGCCGCAGGGTCGGAGCGGACCCGGCGGCGAGCGATCGCGTATCGGTATGCGTATGGGCGGCCTGGGACAACTGGACACCCGCGGCCATGTTCGTCACCAGCGATATCACCGCCACGCGCAGACCGTAATAGCGCGCGAGAATCACTTCCGGGACGGTGGACATCCCGACGACGTCGGCGCCGAGCAGCCGCGCCATGCGCACCTCGGCGGGCGTCTCGAAGCTCGGCCCCGAGAACCACATATAGACGCCCTCGTGCAGCGTGACGCCGCAGGCGGCCGCGGCGAGCTTCAGCTTCCGGCGCAGCCGCTCGTCATAGGCGTGGTCCATCGGGACGAAGCGCCGGTCTCCGGCATCGCCGATGAGGGGATTCAGGCCCGAATAATTGATGTGGTCGCCGACCAGGACATGGCTTCCGGGCCGGTAGTCGAGCTTCACCGAGCCCGAGGCGTTGGTGAGGATGAGGGGAGGCGCGCCCAGCGCCGCCGCGACCCCGATCGGGACCCGCATGGCCGCCGCGTCGCCCGTCTCGTAGTAATGGGCCCGGCCCTGGAAGATCAGGACGCGCTTGCGCTCGATCTGCCCGGCGATGATCCGGCCCGCATGGCCCGAGACGTCCGAGCGGGGGAAATGGGGCACCTCCGCATAGGGGAGGGCGATCGCGTCCGTCATTCCCTCGGCGATGCGCCCGAGGCCGGTGCCGAGGACGAAGGCGCAGTCGAACCGGCCCGAAATGCCGCTTCGCGCGAGCCGGGTCAGAGCCTCGGCGATCTTTTCGTCATGAGGCGTCGTCATGAGGTTCAGGGGCGCAAGTCGCGGGCGGCGAAGGAATGCGGGAGAAGATCGGCCGCTTCGACGGTCCGGCCGATTCCCCCCGGGCCCGCGCAATGGACCAGCGCGCCCGGCAGGGCGAACTCGACGATGCGCTGGCGGCAGGCGCCGCAGGGCGCAAGCCCCGCCTGCGCCTCCCCGCCGAGGATCAGGATCGCCCGCAGCCGCCGGCCTCCGCCGGCGACCATGGCCGCGATCGCGCCGGCCTCGGCGCAGGTCCCGACAGGATAGGAGGCGTTCTCGACGTTGCAGCCCGCGAAGATCCGCCCGTCTTCGTCGAGGATGGCGGCGCCGACGGGGAACTGCGAATAGGGCGCATAGGCGTTGGCGCGGGCCTCGGCGGCGGCGGCGAGCAGGTCACCGAGGCAGGGATCACCGAGGAACGGGGCGCCGGGCTCCGCGGAAGCGCGGGGAGGCCGCGCCGCCATCGGGATGCTTCGGGCGCGGAGCCGCGCTCAGAGAGAGTTCGGCGGGATGCTCGACCGGCCGCCGTTGAGCCGGCGCAGGGCCGCGATGTAGTTCGGCGGCGTCTGGAGCGTGGAGGTGTCCGAGCGCAGGCCCATGTAGCGGGCGATGTCCCCGACGAAGGAGTTGCAATTATAGACCGTCGCGCTCCAGAGCGGCGTCGAGCGCTGCATCTGGCGGATCTTGGCGACGACCTTGTTGTAGTCGGCCTCGTTCATGGTGACGCGATAGCGATTCGAGATGTACTCGTCCTCGAGATCGCCGTCGCTCGGCCCGGTCTCGGACGGCACCGGCACCAGATGGCCGATCATCCACGGCACGGAGCTTTCCCCGGCCGGATGCAGGCCCGCGACCTCCCGCGAGATGATTCGGCCGCGGCTGTCGAGCCGGCCGAAGGCGGCATAGGTATGCCCGTAGCTCAGCGCATAGCGGGAGCGGAACTCGATGAAATAGGCGCCCGGAGCGGCGGCGACCGCCCTTCCGTGCCGTCCGCGGGGATGGCTGGCATAGGCTGCCGCGGACGTCAGGGGAGCCGCATCCTGGGGAGAGGCCAGCGGATCGACGAAGCGCTCCGGCACCCCGGAGGCGGCGCCTGCCCGTGCGGACTGGTAGGTCGACGGGTAGCGGTCGTCGGCATGGGCCGCCTGGGGGCTCAGGGCCGCGGCAAGGGAAAAAACGACGAGGGACAGGAATCCCTGGAGGGCATGCTTGCCCTGGAACTTGCGCATCTGACGCTCCGCAGCCGATGGGCCCGATGCTGGCCGTGATGCCACTCGCCCTGGCGGACGGTCCGGCCGGCCATCTAGGTACGCAACACGATGAAGCAACAAATCGGAAAACAATATGGTGGGAGGGCTGCGAGCAGCCCTCCCACCTTGGGCATCAGCCCTTGGTAACGATCGCAGCCGGAGCCGGCGGCGGCGGCGGCGCCTTGCCCTTGCCCTTGCCGAGGCAAGCGCCAGCGCTGAGGACGATGCCGGCAACCGCGGCGATCGCGAGAGCCTTCTTCATGGGAAACCCCCTTCTTGGTAAACGGGACGACACCTGGTGTTTCGCTGGTACGCAGCACTGGTATCGCGATGAAAGCTATAGGCGGCGACGCGATAGGCTCTAGTGCGAAAAAGCCACAGTGGGGCTCGGGCTTGGGGTCTTCGGGCGGAATGCAGGCGGCAACTGGCATTCAGGGTAAATGGCTGCTGCACCTGTTGCGTAAAAACGTAGCAAAAAAGCGACATTCTTCCCCGGCTTCAGTAGACCCAAGGAATCAGCCGCGCCGTCCTCGCCGAGTAGGCGCGGTACTCCTCGCCGAAGGCGTCGAGCATCATCCGTTCCTCGCGGCCGATCCTGAAGGCGTAGAGGGTTCCGAATCCGGCGAGGCCCGCGAGGCCCGCCACCCAGTTCGGCAGGAGCAGGGCCTGGGCGACCGCCCAGAGCCAGAAGGCCGTGTACATCGGATGGCGCACCCGCGCGTAGACGCCGCTCTGGATGAGCCGGTGATTCTCGCGCACCTGGAGCGAGACGGACCAGTTGCGGCCGAGCGCCTGGTGGGTCAGCCGGAACATCACGAGGGAGCCGATCGCGGCGAGCAGCCCGAGCCAGGCGAGAGCCGGCAGGAAGGGCCTTTCGGCCGCGGCCGGAAACCCCGTCGCGACGTAGAGGAAGGGAATCAGCCCGAGCCCCGACAGCGAGATCGTCAGGAGGATCGTCTCGCGCAGGTCGCGGGAATTGAGGGAGACGGGCGTGCGGCCGGAGCGGCGCTCGTGCGGCAGCCGGTTCACGTACCAGAGCACCGCCAGCAGGCAGAAGACGATCTTGGCGAGGAGAGGCGTCATAGGGGGGTCCGTCTCGCTTGGCGCGCGTCTCAGGGCAGCCTGTCCAGCCCCGGCCGCGCGGCATAGGGCGGGGGGAGGCGGCGGACCAGGGAGCCGTCCGCGGCGACGCAATCGGCCGCCCCCTCCGGCGCCCGCGCCAGGACCTCCAGGGGACGCGGCCCGCAGACGAGCATGAAGTAGTCGTAGATCGTCCGCAGGTCGTTGGCGCTGACGAACTGGTTGTGGACGCGCAGCAGGTTCATCCTGATTCGCCGGTAATAGCCGGGATCGAGCATCCTGCGGATCGAGACGAGCCGCACGAGCGGCCCGCGCAGGCCGGCGCCGAGGCCGCGCACGGGGTGGAACTTGTGGAAGTTCATCACATCCGCATAGGCTTGGTAATCCACCCAGGCGAGGCCCTCCGCGGCGCCGACGCGCCCGAGCCTGTCGCGCAGCGCGCGGGCGGCCCGGTGCAGGCCGAGCTTGGGGATGGAGGAGCCGACCGTCGCGAGGCTCACCGTCGCCCCCGATCTGCCGAGCGCCGGGTCCAGGGCCAGCGCCCGGTCGGCGATCTCGACGGCGAGGACGGCGCCGAGGCTGTGGCCGAGAAGGAGGACCTCGTCGACGTCCTCCCGCCTCGCCGCCTCGACCACCTGCGCGGCGAGGCGGCCGAGCCGGGCGGCGAGGACCGGATCGGGATCGCGGATCTGCTCTCGGGCGAAGATCCAGTCGTCCAGGAGATGGTCGAGCCGCAGGCCGCGGCGCGCCCATTGCAGGAGACCCGCGAAGACCGCGAGTCCAGCGAGGATGCCGATCGAGATCCCGCCGGCGAGCCCCGCCGCGACGCGGCCGGCGAGAAGGGCCGCCGCCGCGAGGAGCGCCAGGAGAACAATCGGGTACAGGAGGAACAGCGCGTAGCGCCAATTGTGGCGCATATAGCGGGCGAAGGCTCCCCCTTGCGCGAAATCGGCGAGGGCGAGGAGGCCGCTTGCGAGGCGCCGGGGCGCCGGCAGCCGGTCCAGCCGCGCCATCACATCCTCCCAGCGCAGCCATCTCACCTCGGTCTCGACCGACCAGTCGGGACCCGAGGTCGTGACGTGCCAGGTCGCGACGTCCTCCTCGAGGGCCAGGGGACCGGCTTCCGCGGCCAGCCCCCAGCTCGTGCGGAAGCGCACGAGCTCGCGCGTGAAGCGGCGATGAGCCGTCTGCGCCGACATCGGATCGTAGCCGGCGATATGGAACACGAGGCGTCGCGCGACGGGGTCGGTCATCGGCATCGGGGCTGTCGAGGCGACGTCCTTCACCATATCGGGACGGAATGTCCAGAGCGGTGGAACGGACCGGCCGGCTCGGCCGTTCTGCCCATGCTCAAGCTTGATCCAGGAAGGAGCGCGGCGTGGCGATCCTGCAACGGATGGGCGGGAACGGTCCGGGAGAAGGCCGTCGCCCTTGCGTGGCAGGTGCTCACGAAATTAGGCCGCAACATTCTTGGGTTGGCCTGACAGGTGATCAGGGGGAATTTGGACATGCGTAACGCTGTTGCCGCCGCGGCCATGCTGACGGGGCTGCTCGCCACGGGCGCCGAGGCACGGGAGGTCGTGCGATTCGATTCATCCTACGAGCCGGGCACGATCGTCGTGCGCAGCTCGGAGAGGAAGCTGTATCTCGTGACCGATTACGGCTCCGCCGTGCGCTATCCAGTGGCGGTGGGCCGCCTCGGCAAGCAATGGTCCGGCACCGCCTTCGTCGCGGGCAAATACGTCAATCCCGCATGGTCTCCCCCCGACGAGATCAAGCGCGACAAGCCGAGCCTGCCCAGGGTCATTCCCGGCGGCTCGAAATCCAATCCGATGGGCACCCGCGCGCTGGTCCTGGATCGCGGTCAATACGCGATCCACGGCACCAACAATCCGAAGTCGATCGGCACCTTCGCCTCCTATGGCTGCGTGCGGATGTTCAACGCCGATATCCAGGACCTCTACGATCGGGTCGGGGTCGGGACGACGGTCGTCGTGACGCGCTGATCCGAAGCGCCCTAAGCAGAGACGAAAACGCGCGGCCCTCGGGCCGCGCGTTTTTTTGCCTGAGGCGGACAATAAAAAACGGCACGCCGCCAGAAGCGGACGCGCCGTTTTCATGTCTTGACGACCTCGCGCGAAGAGTGAGCGCTCTTCGCGCGAGGCTGTTCCAGCGGAGGCCTACCAGGAGCTGAACTTGTAGTTGATGCCGCCGCGAACCGTCTGGTACGAGAGGTTCCGGTCGCGGGTGCTGACGGTGTAGGCGGTCGGCGCCCCGTTATAGAACTCCGTCGCGTCGATCTGCTTGCCCTTGCCCAGGTCGATATATTGGTACTCGAGCTTCGCGGACCAGTTCGGCGTGATGGCGTATTCGACACCGGCGCCGACGGCGTAGCCGGCCTTCGTCGTGTTCCTCGACACGTTCGCAAAATAGAGATTGCGATCGTTGTAGTCGAAGCCGGACTTCACGTCGCCATAGGCGAGACCGCCCGTGGCGTAGACCAGCCAGCGGTCGAAGGAATAGCCGAGGCGGGCGCGGAGCGTGCCGAAATAATCGAGCTGGGACCGGCCGGTATAGAGATAACCCGAGGAGGGAGAAAGGAACGAGTTCCGGCTGTTCTGGATGGACGAGCCCTGGAAGTCGGCCTCCAGGCCGTAGACCAGCGCGCCGCTCTGGAAGTTGTAGCCGATCTGGCCGCCGCCGAAGCCGCCTTCGAGCTTCCGGCTCGGGACGGAGTCGAAGAGGTGGAAGGCGCCGTTATAGGTCTCGACATAGTTGCGGTCGGACTTGTCGCCCCAGGCATAGCCGCCGTTCACACCGGCATAGAAGCCGGTCCAGGTGAAGACGGGAACCGCCACGTAGGGAACCGGGGCCGGAGGCGCGGAGCGCATCGGCAGGTCGGCAGCGAGGGCTCCCGAAGCGGAAGCGGCGGCCGCAAGGGCCGCAAGGGAAACCAGAACTCTTTTCATAAAGGAACTCCTTAGCGTTGGATCGCCAACACCCACCAGGCTCTTAAAGCCGAATATGGTTGACGTGGCAATGGTCAAACTGTGCTGCGGCAGGCTAGAAACAATCTTGATGCGAGCTGTTGCCTCAATGTGACAGGCTTGTAGAGGCGCAATCCTCGAAGCAGAGTGGATGAATTCTGCATCATAACGAGTGATGCTCTACAAACGCTTAAAAGAACGGAGACGCTTGGCTCCGTCTTCATAAGGTTACCATTTCGTGACGATTGCCCCAGCGCCGCAGGGTTCCCCGGGCATCCGCGTGGACTTCACAGACGATTGAGGCGGCAAAAAGACTTGGTCGGAGTGGCAGGATTTGAACCTGCGACCCCCACGTCCCGAACGTGGTGCGC
>NZ_DAOLAJ010000003.1:0-8131 GCF_035325185.1 Enterovirga sp.
ACGATCTTCGGCACGTCGGTGCGGCCCCTCGCGCCGCCGAAGGCGGTGCCTTTCCAGACGCGGCCGGTGACGAGCTGGAACGGGCGGGTCGCGATCTCGCGCCCGGCCTCGGCGACGCCGATGATGATCGACTCGCCCCAGCCCCGGTGGCAGCATTCGAGCGCCTGGCGCATCACGTCGGTATTGCCGGTCGCGTCGAAGGAGAAATCGGCGCCCCCGCCCGTGAGGTCGACGATGGCCTGCACCACCTTGTCGTTGCCGATCTCGCGGGGATTGACGAAGTCGGTCATGCCGAATTTCTCGGCCATGGCCCGCTTGTCGTTGTTGAGGTCCACGCCGATGATCCTGTCGGCGCCGACCATGCGGGCGCCCTGGATCACGTTGAGGCCGATGCCGCCGAGCCCGAAGACGGCGACGTTCGCGCCGGGCCAGACCTTGGCGGTGTTGACCACCGCCCCGATGCCGGTGGTCACGCCGCAGCCGATATAGCAGATCTTGTCGAAGGGCGCGTCCTCGCGGACCTTCGCCACCGCGATCTCGGGCAGGACCGTGAAGTTCGAGAAGGTCGAGCAGCCCATATAGTGGAAGACGGTCTTCGACCCGCTCCCGCCGGCCGCCTCGCAGGCGAAGCGGCTCGTCCCGTCGGGCATGACGCCCTGGCCCTGCGTCGCCCGGATGGCGGTGCAGAGGTTGGTGCGCCGCGACAGGCAGCTTTTGCAGTTGCGGCATTCGGGCGTGTAGAGCGGGATGACGTGGTCGCCCGGCCTGACCGAGGTCACGCCCGCGCCGACCTCGCGCACGATGCCCGCGCCCTCGTGGCCGAGGATCGCGGGGAACTTGCCCTCGCTGTCGAGGCCCGAGAGCGTATAGGCGTCCGTGTGGCAGATGCCCGTCGCCATCACCTCGACGAGCACCTCGCCGGCCTTGGGGCCTTCCACCTCGATCGTCTCGACCGTGAGGGGCTTCTTCGCCTCCCAGGCGATTGCGGCGCGCGTCTTCATCAGAGGCGGCTCGCCGAGCCGGCGACGCCGACGCCCGTGGCGACCGGCGAGGTCAGGGTCGCGACGAGGCTGAGGAACTTCTGCAGCTCGGCCGCCGAGGCGTTGGCCACGTAGATGGTGTCCTTGTCGCGCATCTGGAAGGTGCGGGCGAGGAAGTAGCTCTTCGCGTCGCGCAGGGCGAGGCGATAGACGACGGGGATCATGCGCTCGCGCTTGTCGATGGGCCGCCCGGGCTGGAGGGCGGCCGCCGTGCTCGGCGGCTCGAAGCGCAGCAGGAAGACGCCGTTCGGGTCGGCCTTGTTGTCGAGCAGGCCCCCCGCCTTGGCGATCGCCTCCTCCAGGGACAGGGAGATCCGGCCGAACGGGACGACCGTATTCTGCCCGACCGCGCCGAAGGCGGTGTAGGTCCGCGGCTCGTTGACGACGGTGATGACGTCGCCGCCGCGCAGATAGACGTTCTCCTGCGGATTGGCGAGGATCGTCTCCATCGGCACCGTCACGGTGGCGCGGCCGCGGGTCAGGCGCACGAAGGCTTCGTGCACCGCGCCGCGGACCCCGCCCGCCGCCGCAATGGCGTCCAGGACGCGGTCCCCCTTGGCGCTGAGCGGAATGCGCGCGCCGTTGGTGGTCTCCCCGGTCACGGTCACGCTGTTGGTGATGTTGCGCGAGACGGTGACGAGGACCTGGGGCTCGATGGCCTTGCCGGAGAGACGCTCCAGCACCGTGTGCTCGACCTCCGGCGGCGTCAGTCCGGCGACCTGGATGCGTCCGGCATAGGGGACGGTGATCGCGCCGTCGCGCGCCACGACCTGGTCGGGAATGATGGCGCTCCGCGCGCCGGTGCCGAAGCGGTCGACGGCGCTGGCATTCGAGAAGAGGCCGCCGGCGGCCGCCTCCCAGATGGTGACGCGCACTTCGTCGCCGACACCGATGCGGTTCTCGGGCGGGGGCCGGTAATCGCCGAAATGCGCGCGGAAGGAGGGACCCGGCAGGCGCGACAGGACGGAGACCGCCCTCTCGTCGAGATCGACGATGACGTAGCGCCGCTCCAGCGAATTGTCCCCGTTGGACACGACCTGATCCGCGGTCGGCCCCGTCGTCGGCAATGTCGAGCATCCGGCCGCGGCAAGGATCGCCGTGAGCAGGAGGCTGCGCGACATGTTGCGATGTACGCTCACCCGTCACCCAAATCTGTTACGACACCGCGTCTTGCCACCGTTCCGATGGCTCAGATAGCGCCGTCGCGCCACACCCGGTCGTTTGGTCGACGAGTGTCGCCCGGTCAACACACCTGCAAGACACCCGCAAGCGGCCGGCCAGTCTCGACCATGGCGGCGCAATCGGAAACGAAGTCTTAGACCCCCTCCCTTTTCCGGCGGAATCGCCTCTGCTTTCGGCCCGGGCGCGATTCCTCGCGCAGGCCGGGTCCGTCCCGCTCGAAAATCTCCAAAAGGACTTTCGATCCCGCCGCCCGGTCCGGATGGGAGATTCAGAGATCGGCGACGAGCGCCTCGACGATGTCGAAATGCGCCTCCCATGTCGCCGCCCGGCCCGGACGGCGCGGGGCCGGAGGCTCGCGCAGCGCGCGCAGGATCGCCTCCCTCCAGCCCTTGCCGTCGAGCGGGTCGAGCAGGGTGGCGGTCCCGGCCGCGATCTCGCGGTGGGAGGGCAGGTCGGAGGCGATCACGGGCGCGCCCATGGCCGTGGCCTCGGCCACGGGAATGCCGTAGCCCTCGCTGAACGAGGGCATCAGCAGGGCGCGGGCCCCGGCGATCAGCGAGGCGAGGGTGGCGGTCGGCAGGTTCGGGGCCTCGATCACATGCGGACGGATCGCCTCGCAGCGTTCCAGGAGATCTGCCGCCGCCTCGCTCTCCCAGCCGCGGCGGCCGACGATCACGAGGGCGGGCATCTCCTCCTCCGCCAGCCGCCGCGCGAGGTCGCGCCAGATCTGGAGCAGGAGCAGGTGATTCTTGCGGGCCTCGATGGTGCTGCACACGACGAAATAGGGGCGCCGGGCCGGGAGCGCCGCGGGCGCGGCGAGGAACGCCTCCTCGACCCCGATCGGCGCGGTGACGATCCGCGGCGCGGCCCGCAGGCCCGCGCGCTCGGCATGGAGCCGGAAGCTCCCGGCGACGTCCTCCGAGCTGGTCAGCACGGCCGCCGCGTGGCGGCTGACCGTCGCGAGGCGGGTGCGGTGGCGGCGATCCTCGCCGGGGATGCCGTATTCGGGATATTCGATCGGGATCAGGTCCTGCACGAAGAAGACCGGCCTGATGTCGGGCCGGCTCTCCAGCCACTGGAACATGGCGGGCCGGTCGAGCCGCAGATGCGAGGTGTGCAGGTAGGCCGCGTCGCGCGGGGCGTGCCGGGCCGCCTCCTGCTGGATGCGGGCATGGAGCGTGCGCAGGGCGAGATCCGTGGCGCCTCGCAGGAGCGTCGGCTTCTGCCGCGGGAGATGATCCGGCGGGGGCGGCTCCGGCGGCCGTCCGAGCCAGGCCGTCAGCCGGTCCGCGGCGGGGGCGTAGCCCGCCGCCGTCCCGCGCCAGCGCGCGCCGAGCGTCGCGAGGAGCGAGGCCGTCGCGTCTTCGGGCAGGAGACGGGCGCCGGCCGGGGTCAGCGACACCGCGCGATTTCTTCCGTCCGTCCCGGCGAGAAAATGAGAGGCGTAGGCGAGGTCCACCCGGTCGATCCCGGTCGGGGCGCCGTAGCGGAGCCGCGTCAGGAGCCGCGTCACGTCGAAGAGGATGGGGCGCGTCATGCCGCGCTCGTTGCCATTTCGGGCGGGGCAGGTCCATGGCGGGCGGTGGTTTCGCCCCGCCTGCTTTCGGCGGCGGATTGTCCTCCGTCGCTCCGAGGCCGATAAGCGAGGGAAAGGAGGGTGGGACGTGAGCGGACGGCGAATCCTGATCTCGGGCGCCTCGCGCGGCATCGGCGAGGCGCTGGCGCGCGAATATGCGGGGCCGGGCGTCTCGCTCGTCCTCGCCGGCCGCGATGCGGGCCGGCTCGAGACGGTGGCGGCGGCCTGCCGCGCCGCCGGCGCCGAGGCGGAGATCCTGGTGCTCGACATCCGCGACCGGGAGGCGGCGTCCGAGGCCCTGCGGCGCATGGACGAGGCCGCACCCCTGGATCTCCTGATCGCCAATGCCGGGGTGCAGAAGCCGACCCGCGACGATCCGGGCGACATCATCTCCTCCTTCGAGGAGATCGAGACCAATCTGCTGGGGGCGCTGAACACGGTCGCGCCGCTCGCCGGCCGCATGGCGGCGCGGGGACGGGGACAGATCGCCCTGATGAGTTCGCTCGCCGCCTACGTGGCGCTGCCCGATTCGCCCGGCTACAGCGCCTCGAAGGCCGGCCTCCTGGCCTGGGGCCTCGCGCTGCGGGAGCGGCTGCGGCGCACGGGAGTGCGGGTGAGCGTCGTCTGTCCCGGCTATATCGATGCGGGCATGGGCAGGCGCTTCAAGGGATGGCAGCCGCAGGTGGTGCCCGTCGGCAGGACCGCCGCCCTCATCCGGCGCGGGCTCGAGCGGGACAAGGCCGTCATCGTCTTTCCCTTCCCGCTGAGCTGGGTGGCGCGGCTGAGCCCCTTCCTGCCCGATTGGCTGAGCGCGCTGACGATGCGATCCTTCCGCTTCAGGGTGGACGAGGAGCCGCCATCCCCCGAAGGAGAGGCCGGGCATGGATGATCTCGATGCGCTCGCCGCGCGGGTCGCGGCGAAGCTGATCGCGCGCGGGGAGACCATCGCCGTCTCCGAATCCTCGGCCGGCGGGCTGATTTCCGCGGCGTTGCTGGCCGTGCCCGGCGCCTCGGCCTTCTTCATGGGCGGGGCCGTCGTCTATACGGCGACGGCGCGTGAGGTGCTGCTCGGCATCTCGCCGGCGGAGATGTGCGAGCGGGGCATCCGCTCGGCTTCCGAGCCCTATGCCGCGCTCTGCGCGGCGCGGATGCGCGAGCGTTTCGGGACGAGCTGGGGCCTCTCCGAGACGGGCGCGGCCGGGCCGGCGGGAAACCGCTACGGCGATGCGGCCGGCCATGCCTGTTTCGCGCTCAGCGGGCCGGTCGAGACCGTGACCACGTTGGAGACGGGCCACGGTGACCGCCCGGCCAATATGCGCGTCTTCGCTGCTGCCGCCCTCGCGCTGCTGGAGCGGGCGCTCGGCTGATTGTCCCGAACCCGCCGAAAGCCTTTGGCGAGGGCGGGGCGATGCTCATATGAGGGCGCATGCCAGCCCAAGCCTCAGCCCAGGCGGATTTCGATTTCCGCTCCCTTTATCGCCACGGCTTCGCGCGGGCCGCGGCCTGCACGATCCGGTCTTCCGTGGCCGATCCCGCGGCCAATGCGGCGGCGCTGATCGAGGCGGCGCGGACCTGCCACGAGAAGGCGGTGGCGGTCGCCGTCTTCCCGGAACTGGCGCTCTCGGGCTACGCGATCGAGGACCTGCTTCACCAGGACGTCCTGCTCGACGGCGTCGAGCGCGGCATCGGCGCCCTGGTCGAGGCGTCGGCGCGGCTGCTGCCGGTCCTGATCGTCGGCGCCCCCCTGCGCCACGGCTCGCGGCTCTACAACACCGCCTGCGTCATCCATCGCGGGCGCCTGCTCGGCGTCGTGCCGAAGATTCACCTGCCGACCTATCGGGAATTCTACGAGGCGCGCCATTTCGCCTCCGGCGCCGGGGCGCCGGCCGGGGAGATCGCGGTCGGGCCGCTGACGGCACCCTTCGGCACGGACCTCCTCTTCGAGGCGTCGGACGTGCCGGGCCTCACGATCGGGATCGAGATCTGCGAGGATATGTGGGTTCCCGCCCCCCCCGCTGCCCGGCTGGCCCTGGCGGGGGCGAGCGTGCTCGCCAATCTCTCGGGCAGCCCGATCACGATCGGGCGCGCCCGATCGCGGGGGCTCCTGTGCCGCTCCTCCTCGATGCGCTACGCCGCCGCCTATATCTACGCGGCGGGCGGGGCGGGGGAATCGACCACCGATCTCGGCTGGGACGGCCAGACCTCGATCCACGAGGCCGGCGCGCTGCTCGCCGAGGGCGAGCGCTTCGCCCGCGGCGCCGTGGTCACGATCGCCGATCTCGATCTCGACCTCCTCCGCCTGGAGCGCGCCTCGACCGGCACCTTCGACGACAATCGGCGGGTGCTCGACGGGCAGGGGGAGGGGCGGACTTTTCGCACGATCCGCTTCCGACTCGATCCGCCACGGGGCGATGTGGGCTTCGAGCGCCGGGTCGAGCGCTTCCCCTTCGTGCCGGCCGATCCCGCCCTGCTGCGGCAGGATTGCTACGAGGGCTACAACATCCAGGTGGCCGGGCTCGAGCAGCGCTTGCGGGCCACGGCCACGCGGCGCGTCGTCATCGGCGTCTCGGGCGGGCTCGATTCGACCCATGCCCTGATCGTCACGGCGGCGGCCTTCGACCGGCTCGGCCTGCCGCGCACCGACATCCTCGCCTATACCATGCCGGGCTTCGGCACCTCCGACGAGACGAAGACCAACGCGATCCGCCTCATGAGCGCGCTCGGCGTCACGCAGGCGGAACTCGACATCCGCCCGACCGCGACGCTGATGCTGGAGACCATGGGCCACCCCTACGGGCGGGGCGAGCCGGTCTACGACACGACCTTCGAGAACGTGCAGGCGGGCCTGCGCACCGATTACCTCTTCCGCCTCGCCAACCAGCATGGCGGCATCGTGATCGGCACGGGCGACCTCTCCGAACTGGCGCTCGGCTGGTGCACCTACGGCGTCGGCGACCAGATGAGCCATTACAACGTCAATGCCGGGGTGCCGAAGACGCTGATCCAGCACCTGATCCGCTGGGTCGCGGCCTCCGGCGAGTTCGAGAGGGCGGCCGGCGAGGTGCTGCTCGACGTCCTGAACACCGAGATCAGCCCCGAGCTGATCCCGGCCGAGGCGGGCAACATCCAGTCCACCCAGGCCCGGATCGGCCCCTACGAATTGCAGGATTTCAACCTCTTCTACATCCTGCGCTACGGCATGCGTCCCTCGAAGGTGGTCTTCCTCGCCGAGCGGGCCTGGGGCGACGCCGCGGCGGGCTCATGGCCGCCGGCCTTTCCGCAATCGGGCCGGCGGGCCTATGATCGCCCGACGATCCGGCGCTGGATGGCGGTGTTCCTGAGCCGCTTCTTCGGCTTCGCCCAGTTCAAGCGCTCGGCCCTTCCCAATGGGCCGAAGGTCGTGGCCGGCGGCTCGCTTTCTCCGCGTGGCGACTGGCGCGCGCCCTCGGACGGCACGGCCGCGCCCTGGCTCGCGGAGCTGGAAAGGAACGTGCCGGAGACGTGACGAAGGAGGGTGCCATGCAGCTTCGTGAACTCGGCCTGATCGCTGGGGCGGTCTCGGTGATCTGCTGCTCGTCCTGGCCGGCGGCAGCCGCAATGCCGAAGCGGATCGGCGAATGCGTTCGGACGTCCATCCAATCCATCGGAACCCGCTTCAGCGACAAGCTGGTGAAGCCAAGCTCTCCCGGCACCGACGAGGGCACGAGCGTCGTCCTGCGCAACGGCGTGGTGGGCATCTCCTATCAGTTCGTCCCGGAGGTCGGGGCCTCCCGCATCGGCGACCGGGTGATCACCTGCCTCGTCTCGCTGCCGCAGGATTGTCCGAAGGGGGACGAGCGGGGGAAGATCTACAAGACCACCAACCTTCGCACGCACGGCTCCTGGCAGTTGCCCGATTCCCAGCACTTGTGCGGCGGGGCGTAGAGACGCCCCCTCATTCCTTGTACCACACCGTCTGCGTGGTGACGGCGAGCAGCGTGCCGTCGGCGCCCCAGAGTTCCCCGGTCTGGTCGTGGAAGCCGTGCCGGAAGACGCGGCCATCCGCGACGGCGATCAGCGGCCGCGTGCCCTGGCGGGCCAAGTCGGCCTCGGTCGCGTAGAAATAGGTCGTGATCGACACCGTGCCTGCGCGGGCGGGGCGCCCGCGCAGGTGGAAGATGCGCACGATGAAGGCATCCGAAAGAGCGGCCAGCGAGATGAAGTCGAGCGGCCGGGCGGGCTTGTCGGCGATCCACATGGCGGTGCGGGCGCTGCCGGGGGGCGCGTCCGCGGGCCCGTCGAAGATCCCGCGCCCCTCGAAGAAGCGCATGTCGTAGCGGCCGAGCCAGCGGAC
>NZ_DAOLAJ010000003.1:8231-11040 GCF_035325185.1 Enterovirga sp.
GTGAGCGCGAAGGGCACGCCGCGCCGGGCCGGATGGTCGAGGACGGCCCGCAGCAGCACGGCCATGGTCGTGCCGCCGAAAGGCCCGACCATGTTGCCATAGGCGGGATGGGTCGCGCCGCGCCCGGATCCGGGCTCGCTCCAGTCGATTCGCGTCGCCTCGTCGAGCGGATGGCGCCCGCTGCCCTCGTTCGTCATGATGCGAGCTTCACGAAGCCCGTGCGTCCTGTCCAGCGCGATTCGCGCCATTGACCCGTCCGGGCGGCCCATCTAGCCCCAGGGGCGAAAGCCGACGGAAGGTCCTGCCGCCCCGATGTCCCGCCTGTTCATCAGCCATTCGAGCCAGAACAATGCGGAGGCGGCCTGCCTCCTGGTCTGGCTGAAGGAGCAGGGCTGGGACGACGTCTTCCTCGACGTCACGCCGGACCGCGGCATCGCCGCAGGCGAGAAATGGGAGCGGGCACTGAACGAGGCCGCCTCGCGCTGCGAGGTCGTGCTCTTCCTCGTCTCGCGCGGCTGGATCGCCTCGCGCTGGTGCCGCAAGGAATACGAGCTGGCGCGCCGCCTCAACAAGCGTCTGCTGGGGGCGCTGATCGAGATCATCCCGGTCGGGGAGTTGCCGGGCGAGATCACCGAGACCTTCCAGATGGTCGACCTCGCCTCGGGCTCGGACCATCGCATGTTCCGCGCCGAGCTGCCGCGCACGCAGGAGGAGGTTCATGTCACCTTCTCCCGCGAGGGCCTGTTCCGGCTGAAGGACGGGCTGACCAAGGCGGGGCTCGATCCGCGCTTCTTCCCCTGGCCGCCCCCCTACGATCCGGGACGCGCGCCCTATCGCGGGCTGAAGCCTCTGGAGCAGGAGGATGCCGGCATCTTCTTCGGCCGCGAGGCGCCGATCGTCGAGGCGCTCGACATGCTGCGCGGCCTCGCCGCCGCCGCGGCGCCGCGGCTCTTCGTCATCCTCGGCGCCTCGGGCGCGGGCAAGTCCTCCTTCCTGCGGGCGGGGCTCCTGCCGCGCCTCGCCCGCGACGACCGAACCTTCCTCACCCTGCCGGTGATCCGCCCGGAAGGCGGGGCGCTGCTCGGCGAGACGGGACTGCTCGCCGCGCTCGAAGGCGCTTTCCAGGCCGGCGCGATCCCTCAATCGCGCGCCGCGCTCCGCCAGGCCGTCGCGGCGGGCGGGGCGGCGCTGAAGCCTCTCCTCGCGCAGCTCGCCGCCCGCGCGATCGAGGGGATGGTGAGCGGGGAGGGTCCGCCCAAGCCCCCGGCGGTCACCTTCGCCGTCGACCAGGCCGAGGAGCTGTTCAGCGACAGCGAGGGCGAGGGGCTGCTCGCCCTTCTCCGCGACCTCGTCGGGGAGGATGGACCCGAGGTCATGGTCCTCTTCACCATCCGCTCGGATGCCTATGACGCGCTGGAGACGGCGAAGGCGCTGGAGGGGCTGCGCCAGCGCGCCTTCGCCCTCCTGCCGATGCCGCGCGGCGCCTACCAGACCGTGATCGAGGGGCCGGCCGCGCGCCTCGCCGGCAGCGACCGCCCCCTCGCCATCGAGCCGCGCCTGACGGAGCGGCTCCTCGGCGACATCGAGAAGGGCGGCGGCTCGGACGCCCTGCCGCTCCTCGCCTTCACGCTCGGCCAGCTCTACGACGATTTCGGTGGCAGTGGCACGCTGAGCCTCGCCGATTACGAGGCATTCGGGGGCATCCAGGGGGCCATCGAGGCGGCCGTGCGGCGCGTCATGCGCGCGGCCGACCGCGATCCGCGCCTGCCCCGGGACGAGGGAGCGCGGCTTCTCCTCCTGCGCCGCGGCCTCATTCCCTGGCTCGCCGGCATCGATCTCGAAACGGGCAGCCCGCGGCGGCGGCAGGCCCGGTTCTCCGAGATCCCCGCCGATGCCGAGCCGCTGGTGCGGCTCCTCGTCGAGCAGCGCCTCCTGTCCATCGACCGCGTCGCGGTGAAGACGGAAAGCGGGGAGCGCATCGAGATCACCGTCGAGCCGGCGCACGAGGCGCTTCTGCGGCAATGGGGGCTGCTGCGCGGCTGGCTGCACGAGGATTTCGCCGCCCTCGCCATCCTCGACGGCGTCAAGCGCGGCGCGCGCGACTGGGAGGCCAATGCCCGCGGGAGCGATTGGCTGAACCATACCGGCACGCGCCTCGCGGAGGCCGAGACCATCGCCGCGCGGCCCGATCTCGGGGCGAGCCTGGGCCCGAGCGCGCGGGACTATCTCGCCGGATGCCGCGTGCGCGACGATGCCGAGGAGGCGGAGCGGCGCGAGCGGATCGAGAACGAGCGCAAGCTCAAGGACAGCCAGATCAGGCTCGCCGAGGCGGACAAGGTGGCCGCCGAGCAGAAGGCGCAGGCGGCGCGGCGCTTCATGCGGCTCGCCGTCGGCGCGACCCTCGCCGTCGCGCTTGGGCTCTCCGCCGCGGGCGGGCTCGCGGTGCTGAACCATTTCCAGGCCCGCGAGCGGGACGATGCGCTCGCTGCCGCCGAGGCGGGCCGCTGGGTGGCGAAATCGCAAGGGGAATTGCGCGACGACAACGCGGCTGAGGCCGTGCGCAGCGCCTATCGCGCCTATCGCGACCGCCCCCGCGAGGAGACGCGCTCGGCCCTCCTGACGGCCCTGCTCGACAGTCCCGACCTCCTCGGCACCTTCTCGGCGCCGAACGATCCCGCCCAGGCAATCGTCTGGCTGCCGGACGGCACGCTCGGCTTCTCCTCCCGCGCCGCGACGCTCGGCTCCCTGGTCCTGCCAGGCGGCTCGCCCGCCTCGCCCGGCGCGGCCGGCGCGGCTTGGCCCTCGCCGA
>NZ_DAOLAJ010000003.1:11050-21038 GCF_035325185.1 Enterovirga sp.
CCCCGCGCGGGGCGGCGCGCCCCCCTGGCCCGGCGGGGGGGCCCGCCCGCCTCTCTTTGGCCCTCGCCGAAGATCGACGATATCGCGCAGGGCTTCGAGATGGTGCGGGCCCTGCGTGTCGTGCCGCCGGGCCGGCTGCTCGCGGCCCTGTCCGATGGCGGCGTCGTCGGCTGGGGGCCGGACGGGGCGCTCGTAACGGCGCTGAAGGGCGAGGACGTCGTCGTCTGGGCGGCGGCGATCGGGGCCTCGGGGCGCCGGATCGCCCGCGCCGAGGGGGAGGGCAGTTCCATCGTCACCTGCGGGGGCGACGCGCCGGAAAAGCCCGTCTGCGCCGCGAGCCGCATTGGCGAGGGCCAGCCGAGATCGGTGGCGATCGACGAGGCCGGGAACCTCGTCGCGGCCGGCGACCAGGACGGCCGCGTCACGCTCTTCGACGGGGCCGGCACGCACCAGGGCGAGCCGATCGCCTTGGGCGCCCCTGTCACCGCTCTCGCCGTTTCCGCGCGCGCGGCCTGGATCGCGGCGGGGCTGGAGACGGGAGAGATCGTCGTGCTGGACGGCGCGAGCCGGGCTCCGGTCTACCGGACGGCGCCGACCGGGCGGCCCGTGCCCGCTCTCGCCTTCCGGCCGGGAGGCGATTCGCAAGCGATCGATCTCGCCGTGGCCTGCACGCAGAACGCCGCCTGCCTCCTGCGCCTCCGCCAGGGGGACGGGGCCTGGGCGGCGGCGGGGATCGTCAGGTGGCCGGGCCACAAGGGCGCGCCCGGCTCCTTCGCCTGGACGGCGGACGGGGCCTTGCTCGCCGCGGCCTATAACGATGGCTTGGTGCGGGTCTGGGACGCGGCTCCGCCGCGGGACCTGTCGGCCGCGCGGATCGGGGCGCGGCTATGGCCCCCCGAGGCCGGCCTGCTGACGCGCGTCGTTTCTTCTCCCGGCGGCGCCCGGCTGGCCGTCGCGGCGGACCGGAAGGTCTGGCTCTTCGACGGCAGGACCGGCGCGGTCCTGCGCTCGCTCGTCTTGCGGGACGGGCTCGAGCCGCGCGGGATGGCCTGGGCCCCCGATGGCCGCCTTGCCGCGGTCTATGACGACGGCTCGGTGGCGATCTGGCCCGCCGGGGAGGGCGAGCCGGTCGTCAGGACTTGGGATTCGAAGGCCAATCCCGGCCTCGCCTGGCTGGATGGCGGCGTTCTCGCCGTCGCCCTGTCCGACGGGCGCATCGCGCTCGTTCCCTCCGGGGGACCGGAGAGGTTCCTGCCCTCGGCCGCGCCCGGCGCCGATGCCTGGGGCCTCGCGGCCTCGCCGGACGGGACGCTGCTCTATGCCTCCTATGTGAAGGGCGAGATCCGGCGCTGGGAGCCGGCCTCGGGCGCGCACACGGTCCTGCGCGCCAGCTCGCCCGATCTTCCGCCGGCCGAGCGCGGCGGGCCGGAGAGCCTGTCGGTCAGCCCGGATGGGCGCTGGCTCGCCGTCACCGCGGATGACGAGACGGTCCGCCTCTTCGAGACGGCGGGATCTGCGCGAAAGACGCTGCGGACGGAATCCCCGGCCTTGCGCGTGGTGGCGTTCGGCGCCGATGGCGAAAGCCTCGCCGCGCTCGGCACGGATGGCCGCGCCTATGTCTGGACCGGCATGAAAACCGAGCCGGCGCGCTTCCTCGGCTTCGAGCCCTCGGACGGGAATGCCCGCTCGACCTCCACCCGCCCGGCGACCTGGCTCGCCTGGGCCGATCCGGGAACGCTCCTCGTCACGGTCGGCGGGAGCCTGCAGCTCGTGCGCCTCGACGAGGCGGCTTGGCGCCGCCGGGCCGAGAGCCTCGACCTCACCCTCGCGGGGCGCAAGTGAGGGCGGCTTGAGGATGGCGCCCGGCGCAATATAGTGCGCTCCCGATCGAGGAGGAGAAGCAGGATGCTGGCGCGTGCGACGGGGACAGGCTTGCTGCTCGCTCTCGCCTTCCTGGCGAATCCGGCGCGCGCGGAGGTCGGCCAGGACGATCCGCTCGTCCAGGTGAAGGTCGCCCTGCCGTCCGAGGCGGGCCGCTGGCGGACGCGAAGCCAGCAGGTCTTCGACGCGCACCGGCAGGAATTGCAGCGGCGGACCTATACGGTCTGGGACATGCAGCCCTCGCGGAGCCTCGATTTCGTCTGGATCCCGGACCGGCCGCAGGAGCGCGAGGCCGAGCGCGTCACGGGCGAGGGGCGGCTGGTCTGGCGCCTCGCCGGAAAGCCCGCCTATGACCCGGCCTCCTTCGTCGCCGAATATCGCGGCGCGATGCGCAACGGGCGGCCCCATGGCCGCGGCACCTACCGGGACCGCGACGGCCTCTCCTACGAAGGCTCCTGGAAGGACGGCCTGCCCGAGGGGCGGGGCAACCTGAAGCTCGCGGGCGGGGCGGAATTCTCCGGCCCCTTCAAGGCCGGCGCGGCCGAGGGCGAGGGCCATTTCTTCGACGTGGACGGCGAGATCTTCGAGGGCACCTTCCGGCACGGCCTGCGCGAGGGAAGCGGGCGGACGGTGCTGCCGAACGGCGCCGCCTATCTCTCCTCCTGGGAGCAGGGGGAGGAGCGCCCCGGCTCGCGCAAGCTTCGCCTCGCCCAGCTCGGCCCGGCCGGGGGGGCGGCCAACGACATCCGCCTCGGCGTCTCGGTCGACCGGGTCGACGATCAGACCGCGCTGCAATATTCGGCCTCGAACCAGGAGAGCGGCCTCGTCATCCGGCCGAGCAAGAAGCGGCTGATGGCGGTCTGGAAGGGCAATGACGACATCTCGCTGACGGACCAGGAGGAATCGCCCGGCGAGCGCGGCAGCTACGGTCTCTTCGCTTATACGGCGGGCGACCTGCCTCCGCTGAGCCTCGTCTTCGAGGTGCAGAACAGGGCGGCGGCGCCCGTGCGCATCCGCGGCGCTTCTCTCGACGTCGATACCAGCGTCTCGGATCTCCAGCCGGCGATCCAGCTCACGGCGGGCTCCTCGAACGAATGCGGCATGCGCAACCGGAGCGATTTCTCGCCCCAGTTCGAGCTGGAGAATTTCGGCTGGGCGCCCGCGGAGCGCTCGCAACTCCGCTTCGCCTTCGTCAGGCCCAAGACCAGCGTCGCCCCCGGCGCGGGCGGCCAGACGAAGGAGGTCGGCCTGATCCGCACCACCACGAAGGTCGACCTGGAATCGGACCTGCGCGCCGCCGGCGTCAAGACGGACCAGCTCAAGATGCGCGCCAAGAGCGGCGGGGTCGCCTGCCGCTCGAAGGGCAATCCCTCCGCCTGTCTCGCCGAGATCGCGAATTCCGGCCTCTTCGGAAGCCTGTCGCGCCAGATCACGCTGGAGCAACGGGATATCTTCCTCAACGCCGCCGGGACCCTGAACTACGTCTGGCGCGACCAGAAGGGCCAGGAGACGACGCGCTCCTCGCCTTTCAGCGCGAAGCTGCTGCTCGGCCGCACCCCGATCGAGGCCGAATGCGGCGAGGGGGCCGAGAAGGAGCCCCTGGGCAAGAAGCCGCTCGAATTCCGCCTCGGCCAGAGCCGCTATCGCCTGCCCATCGCCTTCGACCGCACGATTCCGCCCGGCCGCTCGGCCCGCTACACGGTGCGGGTCCAGGCGCCGATGTCCTCCGAGCACAAGTTCAAGGTGGTGCTGCAAAGCGCGGACGGACAGCAGATCGCCTCGCGCCCGATCGACCTGACCTATTTCCGCCCGAGCCGGCTGGTCGAGGGCAACCCGACGGAGTGAGGGGCGCTTGAGGTTTCCCTGTCATCCCCGGCCGGGGATGACAGGGGGCGTGGCCCGGCCTCATTCGCCCGCCGGGTGCTCGCCCTCGCGGAGCATCGCATTGGCCTCGTCGAAGAGGTTCGGCAGCGGCAGTACGCGGCTCGCGAGGGTGCCCTGCCGGAAGCGCCGTACCTCGAGGAGGACGCCCGAGCCGCGGCTCGCCGTCTGGTCAAACAGGAAATTGCCGAGGGAAGGCAGAAGCGCATAGGCGCCCCCTGCGGGAGCCTCGATCCGGTCGGTGCCGCGGTGGCTGTGGGCGCCGACGATCAGGCCCGCCCCGCAGCGCTGAAGAATCGAAGCCGCCTCGCGCTCCTCGGGCCGCAGGGTCTCGACATATTCGACACCCCAATGGACGAGGGCAACCAGAGGCGGCTTGGCCTGCTTGCGGCAGAGGATGTCGAGCGCCTCCGGCCGCGCCACCGGGAAGCCGGCACGGTCGTTGCGGCCGACGAGATTGACCGGCCAGAGCCGCAGGGGGCCGAGATCGGCCGCCTCCTCGTGCAGGAGCGGCGTGATGCCGGCCCCGCGCAGGAGCGCGGCGGTCTCCCGGTAGCCGTCCCGCCCGAGATCGAAGGCGTGGTTGTTGGCGAGGTTCGCCGCCCTCACGTTCAGCGCCCGCAGGAGCGGGATGGCGAGTCCGGCCGGCATGACGTGGAGATTGTCCGGCAGGCCCTCGGGCGGCTCCTTCAGCATTGCGCCTTCGAGATTGACCACCATCGGAGCCCCGCCGGTCAGCGCCTTCACCCGCGCCACGATGGCGGCGGAGATGGCGGGATCGGCGAGGGGCTTCGTGAGATAGCGCCCGGCGAGGAGGTCGCCGGCGAAGACCGTGACCTCCTGGTCCGCATAGGCGAGCGGAAAGGCGGCGCGCTCCGGCGAATAGACCGAGACGACGTAGCTCGTCGTCCGGCTCGCATGGGGGACGTACTCGATCGAGTTGCGGTTGGCGATGACGACGGCGTGGCTGCCGCCAGCCTCCTGCAGCCGCATCTGGATGTATTGGGCGCCCCGGGAATCCATGTGGTCGGAGGAGATCAGGTGTGTGACCGCTTCCGCGTCGCCGGAGGCGATCACGTTCAGCGTCTCCTGGTCGCGCGCGAGGGAGGCCGCGTGCGGCAGGTAATGCGAGTAGTCGGTCGACTGGACGACGAGCGTCCTCGGCGTGACGAGAGGCTTGAGCGCCGCGACCATCCGGTCCCAGTCCGCCCGGTCGGCCCGGATCGAGATCGCGATGGCGACGACGGGCGTCTGCGGCAGTGCCTCCTTCAGGAAGGGCAGCAGCGCCGCGATGCCGTGCTCCCCGTCGAAGAGCCCGCTCTCCTCGACGAGGTCCGGGGAGGCGAGGAGGGTTTCCACCGCCGCCCTGTCCGCCGCGACGGTGCCGAGCACCGTCTCGATGTCGCGCCGGGTCGTGGCAAAGGGCCGGCGCGCCTTGTTGAAGTGGTCGGGCGAGAGGAGGATGACCCGGTCGTAGCTGTTGCCGGCGAGCGTGGCGAAGCCGCGGGCGATCAGGTCCGCCGCGAGGAGATGGTGGGGCACCGAGATGCCGGTGACGGGCAGCGTCCGGCTTCCCGGCGGGGGCCGCTCCCGCTCGATCGCGGTGCGGAAGGGAGCCGCATCGGCATACATGGAGGGGACGGGCGGCTCGGCCCTCGCGGCGCCGGCGAGGGCGAGGAGCGCGAGGAGGAGCGGGCAGGCGGTCGAAGCGAGGCGGGGCATCGGCGCTATCCGAACCGGGTCGCCGCGAAGGGCGCGAGATCGACCTGCGGCACCCGCCCCGCCACGAGGTTCGCGACCTCCCGGCCGGTCGTGCTCGCGAGGCACATGCCGAGATGTCCGTGGCCGAAGGCGAGCCAGGCATTGGCGAGGCGCGGCGCCGGGCCGATCACGGGCAGGCTGTCCGGCAGGCAGGGGCGATGCCCCATCCAGCGGGTCGTCTCGCGGGTATCGAGATGGGGGAACATGTCCCGCCCGATGGCCAGCAGCGCATCCGCCCGCGCCCAGTTCGGCGGCGCCGAGAGGCCCGCGAACTCGACCGTCCCGGCAAGGCGCAGCCCCATCCGCATGGGCGTCGCGAAGACGCTGTGCTCGGGCGCCGTCACCGTGTGCCGCAGGCCCAGGTTGCTCGATGCGACGGTCACGTGATAGCCGCGCTGCGTCTCCAGCGGCACCCTGACGCCGAGCGCCTCGGCGAGGGGCCCTGACCACGCGCCGCTCGCCACCACGACGCCATCCCAACCGACCGGCTGGCCATTCTCCAGCTCGGGGCTCGTGACGCGGCCCCCCGCCGCGACGACGCTCCGCGCCCGCGCGCGGCGCAAGGCCGCACCATCCTCGATCGCCCTCGCGAAGATCGCCTTGGTGAGGGCGGAGGGGTCGAGCATCGTGCCGTTCGCGGCGGCGAGCACGCCGAAGCGGAAGCGGCCCTTGAGATCGGGCTCCATCGCGACGAGTTCCGCCTCCGCGATTTCCCGCAGGTCCGCGCCGAGCGAGCGGCGGATGTCGAGGCCCCAGCGCGCCTTCTCGTAGGCGTCGCGGCCGGAATAGACATAGAGGCAGCCGTTGCGCTCCAGGAGGCCCGAGGCGCCCGCGCGCTGGAGAAGGGGCTCGTAGCTCTCGAAGACGGGAGTCAGGAGCCCGTGCAGGGCGCGCGCCAGCCGCAGGACCTCTTCGCGGCTGGAATGGCGCAGGAAGCGCAGGAGCCAGGGCAGGACGCGCGGAAAATAGGAGGGGCGAATCGTCAGCGGCCCGAGAGGATCGGCGAGCCAGCCCGGCACCTTCCTCCACATGCCCGGAAGGCCGACCGGCAGCGCGGAGCTGGGCGAGATCGAGCCCGCATTGCCATAGGAGGTCGCTTCGCCCGCCTCCAGTGGATCGACGAAGGTGACCGCATGCCCGTCGCGTTGCAGATAGGCGCCAATGCAGGTGCCCACGATGCCGTTGCCGATGACCGCGATATGCATGACGCGGTTCTAGACCACGCCGCGGGAGAGGGGAATCAGGCGCGTCCGCGCCCCGGCTCCGCTCATGCGGCGTTCAGCGGGCGCCCGGCATCAACCCTGCATGGAAGTCACAGCGTGGAAACATCGCCTCCCTAAAGCGTTCGGCATCTGATCCACGTTTCACCAGTTGCGTATCCCTTGACTTTGTGCGCTGCACCATGATTTATAGTGCAATGCACAATAGAGCGAGACAGGGGCCTGCCATGGGACGACCCGCCAAGGTCGCGAAGGTTCTTCCGCCGCCGCGCGTACGGCGCGAGCCGCCGACGATCCAGGAGGCGATCGCAGCCGCCCAGGACCTGACGGACGATCGCGAGCAGCAGATCGAGATCGCGGCCGGCTTCATGGGCGTATCCGAGGACGAGGTGCGTCCGCACGTGCCGCTGCGCGCCAAGCCGGCTACCTCGATCATCGCCGGAAACCGGGCCGTGGTCGTGGAGCGCCGCGTCGCGCGCCCGAGCCTGCGCCGCGTCGCGTTGCGCTGACGCGCAGCCTCAGATGTGTCGGCTGCGCAGCCAGTCGACCAGAAGGCTCGCGGCCCTCGCGGCGGTGTCGTCGAGCATGAAGAAATGCGAGCCGCCGGGAATGCGGGCCAGTTCGGCGCCGTGATAGCAGGCCGTCCGCAGGGCGGTTCCTTCCCAGATCATCCGGTCCTCGGCCCCCTGGATGACGAGCGCGGGAATGCCCGCGGCCTGCGCCGGAAGGACCCAGCGCGGCAGGTGGGTCTGGCCGAGGGCCACCGGTGATTCGGGCACCATCTGGCGGGCGAAGCGGATCCGATCGACGGGCAGCATGTGCTTGCCGAAGAGGATGTCGAGCGCCGCCAGCTCGGTCGCGCTCTTGGAGCGGCCCGCCGAGCCGAGGACGCCCTCCGTCCAGAAAACCGGATCGGTGAAGGCCATGCGCGGTCCGACCAGCGTCAGCCCGTCCGGCGGCAGCGAGCCCATCAGCACGATGGCGCTGAGCGGCACGACGCCCAGGACCAGTTGCGCCAGATAGCCGCCCAGGGAATGCCCCACCACGATGGGCGGCTGCGGCATGGCCTGGATCGCGGCATGGACGTCGGTCAGGAAATCCTCGATCGTGGTCAGGCGCAGGCCGCGCTTGCCCTCGCTGCTGCCATGCCCGCGCAGGCTCAGCGCGATGGCGTGGCGCCCCTGCGCCGCGAGGAGCGCGAGGAAATGCTCCTGCCAGCACCAGGCCCCCGAGAACGCCCCGTGCAGGAGGAGGAGAGGCGCCCCGGCCCCGGCTCCCGGCGCCGGAATCGCCTCGATGATCTCCAGCGTGGGACAGCTCGGGCGGCGCAGCCTTTCGATGCGGACCATGACATCAGTCATGAGGAGTGCTCGCCATCCAGTCGGTGACGATCTTGATCTGGTCGGGATCGAGAAGGGCCGGCGCGTGTCCGCAATCGGGGATCTCGACCAGCGAGGCGCCGTGGTGGCGGATCGTCATTTCCCTGGCGGTTTCGGCGAGAAGCAGGTCGGATTGCTCGCCGCGCAGCACGAGGGTCGGGCATCTGATCGCGTCCCAGTAGCCCCACAGGCTCACATTATAGACGCGTCCCGGCCGGAACGCCTCCCCGATGCCGGGGTCGTAATGCTGCTCGAAACGCCCGTCGGGGGTCGGCACGAGGCTGTGGATGACGAGGTGATGCCATTGCTCGTCGGTGAGCGGGCCGAACGGCGCGAGGGTCGCGCGGAAATAGACCTCCGCCTCCTCGAGGCTGTCGAAGGAATGGGGGGCGTTGCGCACATTGTCCCCGAGGCGCCGCAGGGCCGTCCAGGGAAGGAAGGGCCCGATATCGTTGATGACGAGGCGCCGGATGGGGGAATCCTTCATTCCGGCGATGATCATGCCGGTCAGCCCCCCGAGGGAGGTCCCGATCCAATCCACCTTGGCCGCGCCGATGCGGGCCAGCAGGATGGTCATGTCCACGGCATATTGTGGGAAGGCGTAGTCGTCGGGATGGATCAGGCGGCCGCTGCGCCCGCGCCCGACGAGATCGGGGCAGATGACCCTGTAGCCCCTCTGGGCGAGCGCGATCGCAAGGGCGTCGAAATCGCGGCCCTGGCGGGACAGGCCGTGGACGCAGAGCACGACCTGATCGGTCCGCGGATCTCCCCATTCGGTATAGGAGATGTGGTGGAAATGCTGGCGGGCGATGCTGAGAACCCGGCCGCGGCGGAAGCGCGCCCAGGTGGAGGCCCGCGCCCAGCTCGGGACGTTCTTGGCGGGCAGGACTTCCCTGACCGGCTTCGCCGGCATGTTCGTGGATGCGGGAAGGGCCGCTTTGGAGGAGGGCCCCGCGGCACGGGATGCGGGTCTCGGCTTCTCTTTGGGAGGGATGCCGGTCTCGAGCCTGCCCTTAGCCATCCGCAACGTGATTGGTCCGATCGTGGTCGTGCCCGGCCCGGCCGGATGTCGGGCCCAGGTCAGGCTCTCGAAGGAGAGAGCGGCGTCCCCCGACGCCGTCAGGCGCATCTGAGCCTTTCGGCACGGCGATGGCAAGCCTGTTTGGACGCCTCTTGCCGGGCCGCGAAGGGCGGTCCGGCATGCCCACGGAGCGCGGCGACGTTCCGCCGACTCACGGTCACGCTCTCTCTTCCTGATGAAGCGTGACCTTTTCCGAGCCGGGGAGCGCGTCCTTCCGGGGCGGATGACCCGGCTTACGCCTTGGGATTGGCGGCCTTGAGTGCATCCTTGGCCGCTTGGCTGGCCAGGTCCTGGATCTCGCGCATCTGCTGGGCGAGCCGCTCGGTCGATTGCTGGAGGTAGTCGCGCTGAAGCTGCGCGATTTCCTTGAGATCCTTGGCCCTCACGAAGCGCTCGGCATAGTCGAAACCGGCCTTGGCATTCGCGTCGGCGAAGGCGAGCATGCGCAGATTGACGTCGCGGGCACCCGACCAGGCGAAGCGGGTGGTATCCTCGATCGTGTTCAGCATCCGCTCGGTCGTCGAGACATATTGCTCATAAGCCTTCTTGGCGCGCTCGACATTCTGCTCCGCCAATTCGCGGAACTGGGGAGGAAGCTTCGGTCCGGCGTTGCTCTCGTCGTCGGTCTTCGGCGCGCTCTTCGCGCCCGGCGAAGCAGGCTCCGCCTTGCCGGCAGGCTTCGAAGCGGCCTTGGGCGCCGGGGCAGGAGTCGCCGGAGCCTTTTTCTCGGGAGCGGCTTCCTTGGCCGGGGCGGCCTGCTGGACCGGGGCGGCTTCCTTGGCCGG
>NZ_DAOLAJ010000003.1:21138-59721 GCF_035325185.1 Enterovirga sp.
GCGGGAGCCGCGGCGGCGGGAGGGGTTGCCGGCTTCGGCTCGGGGGCGGCAGCCTTGGGCGCGGCGTCCTTCGGCTCGCTCTTTGCGGCGGCCGGAGCGGGAGCGTCCGCCTTGGCGGCGGGAGATTCGGCCGCCACGGGCGCCTTGGGCGCCGAATCCGGCGGGGAGGAAGGTGATTTAGCCATGACGCTGCACCCCGATGGGTTACTCTGTGCTTCGAGAAGCGTGGGAAGGTTAGGTCCGGTCGGGCTCGACCGTATTGTTGGCCTCCTGCCGGGTCTCGAAGACGTGAGGAGCGACGTCGCGCTCCTTCAGGGCTTCTCCGAGCTTCAGGCGCATGAAGGCGCTCGTCGTATAACGCGACGCCGTCTCGTAGTAACGCCCCTGAAGGTAGGTGATTGTGGAGAAATAGGCGTCGCTGACGGCCGGATCGAGCTGGAAGCCGTCGTAATTGACGATGAGATGCACCTTGTGGCCGATCGCGCGGCAGCGCCGCTCGAATTCGCGCCGTATCAGCTCGACATCGTCGGTGGTGCGGACGTGGAAGCCCTCCCAGTTGACGAACATCGTGTTGCGCGCCGGGTCGTAGCTGATGCGCTCGTCGAGGCTGTGGCCGAGCAGGTCGTTCTCCAGCCCCATGGCTCCGTCGCGGAAGATGCGCTCGTCCATGAGCTTCGGATTGCGGATGATGGGCTTGAATCCCATCTGGGCGAGAATGTCGCGCTCGATGTCGATGCCCGGCGCGACCTCCGTCAGTTCCATGCCCTCCGGCGTGCGCCGCATGACGCAGCGCTCGGTGATGTAGAGGACCGGCTGGCCAGTCTCGGCGGCATAGTCGCCCGAGAAGGTCACATGCTCGACCTGCTCGACGAATTTCTTCATCCGGCCTTCCTCGAGGATGCGGAGCCGGCCGTCCTCGACGGCGATCTTGAGCCCGCCCGCGGTGAAGGTCCCGGCGAGGAGCAGGACCTTGGCATTCTGCGAGATGTTGATGAAGCCGCCCGCGCCAGCGAGCTTGCGGCCGAATTTCGAGACGTTGACGTTGCCGTGCCGGTCGGTCTGCGCCATGCCGAGGCAGGCGAGGTCGAGACCGCCGCCGTTATAGAAGTCGAATTGCTGGTTCTGGTGCAGGATGGCGTCGGGATTGAGGGCGGCGCCGAAATCGAGCCCTCCCTGCGGCATGCCGCCGATGATGCCGGGCTCGGCCGTCAGCGTCAGGTATTTCAGCACCCGCTCCTCGGCCGCGACGGCGGAGACGCCCTCGGGCATGCCGATGCCGAGATTGACCACGCCGCCCGGCGGCAACTCGAAGGCGCAGCGCCGCGCGATGACCTTGCGCTCGTCGAGCGGAAGGGGCGGGATGCGGTCGAGCGGCACGCGCTGGCGGCCGGAATAGGCGTGGTTATAGGCCGTGGCGTAGGTCTGGAGGTGGTTCTCGGGCTTGGCGACGACGACGCAATCCACGAGGGCGCCCGGGACGATGACCTCGCGGGCGGCGAGGCCCTCGGCGATGCGCTCGACCTGCGCGATGACGAGGCCGCCCGAATTCTTGGCCGCCATGGCGGCGGCGAGATTGTCGAGCTTGAGCGCCTCGCGCTCCATGGTGATGTTGCCGGCGGGATCGGCCGTCGTGCCCCGGATCAGCGAGACATGGATCGGGAAGGACTTGTAGCGCAGCCATTCCTCCCCATCGAGCGTGACCAGCTCGACGAGATCCTCGGTCGTGCGCGCATTGAGCTTGCCGCCCGTGAGGCGGGGATCGACGAAGGTGCGCATGCCGACCTTCGTCATGACGCCCGGCCCGTGCGCGGCGATGTCCCGGTAGAGGTGGGAGACGACGCCGAGGGGCAGGTTATAGGCTTCGATCTCCTCGTCGAGGGCGAGGTCGCACAGCTTCGGCACGAGCGACCAGTGGCCGCCGACGACGCGCTTGATCAGCCCCACGCGGGCGAGGCGGTTGAGGCCGCGCTCCTTGCCGTCGCCGGGCGCGGCGGCGAAGACCAGCGTGAGATCCTTCGGCCCCTTCTGCGCCTCGTGGCGGCGGGCGATGGCCAGGATCAGCTCGTCCGGGGTGCCGATCCCCACGAATCCCGAGACCGCGACCGTGTCGCCGTCGCGGATGAGGGCGGTGGCCTCGTCGGCCGAGACGATCTTGTTCTTCAGCACGGGCGCGGTCTCAATCGTGTTTCTTGAGCCAGTCGGCGATGGAGGGTCCCAGCAGCGCGTTGCCCTTGCCGCCGACGAAGACCCCGATATGGCCGCCCGGAAGCGGCAGTTCGGTGTAGTCCTTGGTCCCGACGACCCGCTTGAGCCCCTGGGAGGTCGCCGGCGGCACGATGTGGTCGTCCGTGGCGAAGATGTTGAGGACCGGCGCCGAGATCTTGCCGAGATCGACCTTGCGCCCGCCGATCTCCAGCTCGTTCTTCACCAGCTTGTTGTTCTGGTAGAGGTCCTTGAGCCACTGCTTGGCCGCCTCGCCCGGATGGTGCGGGCGGTCGGCGATCCATTTCTCCATGCGCAGGAAGTTCATGAACTTCTTCTTGTCGTCCATGACGTCGAGCAGGTCGAGATTGTATTTCGTCATGGTCCGCATGGGCGTCAGCATCGAGAAGACCGACCCCATGAACTCCCCGGGCAGCGAGCCGTAGACGTCGATCAGCCGGTCGATGTCCTTCGGGTCGAGGTTGCGCGTCCACAGGTTGATGAAGCCGTGGCCCTTGCGCTGCTCGCCTTCCATGTCGGCATGGAAGTCGATCGGCGTGATCGTGAGGATGAGCCCGTTGATCTTCTCCGGGTGCAGGGCGGCATAGGCGGTGGCGAAGACGCCGCCCTCGCAGATGCCGAGGAGGTTCACCTTCGGCTTGCCGCTCGCCTCGGCGATGAAGCTCATGCATTCGTCGAGATAGCCGTCGATATAGTCGTCCAGCGTGAGGAAGCGGTCGGCGCGGCTCGGATTGCCCCAGTCCACGACGTAGAGGTCGACGCCGAGCTTGAGCAGGTTGCGGATGAGCGAGCGGTCCTCCTGGAGATCCGCCATCGTCCAGCGCCCGACGAGGCCGTAGCAGATGAGGACCGGGATGCCGATGCTCTGTGTCTCGGCGAGCGGGCGGTAGCGGTAGAGGGTGACCTTGTCCTGCTGGAAGACCACGTCCTTGGGGGTCGTGGCGATCTGGACTTCCTCGTCCTTGACCTCCGAGAAGAGCTTCGCTCCCTCGGCGATGCGCTTGCCGAGGGTGGAGGCTTCCTGAAGGACGTCCGCGGGAGAAATGAGGGGGGCGGCTTTGGGCTCGCTCATTTTGGGCTCGCTCATGGGGCACGACCTCCGGCCTGGCTGTTGTCGGCGGCGCGCGCCTTGAGGGCGCGGTTCTCGCGGGTCAGGGTGCGGATCTCGCGGCGCAGGTCCGTGACGGATTTATGGACGTCGTCCAGCTCGGCCCGGGTCGGGTAGCCGAAGACCTGGCTGTAGAACTCGCCGATCTCCTGCTGGGCCTCGCGCAGGTCGGTCGAGGCTTTCATCGTGTCGCGCTGGCTCTTGAGGAAAGCCTCGGTGCGCTGCGTCTCGAGCAGCGTGTCGTTGGCGATCTCGACCCACAGGGACATCAGCGCGCGCGCCGATTCGAGCGGCTTGCCGGATTCGGCCCGCTCATTGACCGCCTTCGCGAACTGGCCCGCGGCCTTGGACCAGGCCTCGATCATGACGGTGTTGTGCTCGAGATTGCAGCGCCGCATGGCGAGCCACGCCGTCATCAGGCTGGCGAATTTGCGCTCGACGTTCCAGAGATCGGAGAAGCGCGGGCCCTCGGCCATGCGGTTCAGCGCCTCGTCGACCTCGCTGGTGGCGGCGAGCCAGCCCCGCGGGTCGAAGATCTTGGCCATCAGCTCGGTGGTGACCGGGTCCGGGCGTCCGCCGCTCTGGTCGGCGAGGCTGCGGGCGAAGGTGGTCGAGACCGCCTCCGCACTCGACCATGCCTGCTGGAAGGCTGCCTGCGCGGCCTGGAAGGACTGCACGTCCGGCATGCCGCCTGTCGGCATCATGGCCGGGGGCATGCCCTGGGTCATCGCGCTGAAGAAATTGCGCTGGGCGTCGAGGAAGCTCTGGGTGCCGCGCCCCCAGAGTTCGCCCATCGCCTTGGCGGTATCGAAGGGGTTCATGGTCGTGTCCCCGGCGGTCAGGCAGCTTGCCGGAGCTTGCCGTCCAGCGCTTCCGAATAGATCGCGAAGGCATCCGCGTAGGTGACCTCGCGCGGATTGTTCACGAGGAGGCGCGTCTGCTTCATGGCATCCGTTGCCAGCCGCTCGAGATCCTTCTCGGCGACGCCGACATCCGTGAGGCGCGCCGGCACGCCGCAATCGCGGCAGATGGAATCCAGCGCCTCGACGAAGCGGGCCGCCGCCTCGTTCGACTTCAGGCCGCTCGCGCCGTGATCGACGAGAGGCGCCAGTTCTGCATAGAGGTCCTGGGCGTGCGAGAGGTTGAAGCGCAGGACGCCCATCAGGACGAGGGCGTTCGAGAGCCCGTGCGGCACGTGGAAGATCGCGCCGATCGGATAGGCGAGGGCGTGGACGGCTGCGACCGGCGAATTGGCGAAGGCCATCCCGGCCAGCATCGAGCCGAGCAGCATATTGGAGCGCGCCTCGAGGTTCTTCGGCTCGCGGCAGGCGGTGCGGATATTGGCCGAGAGCAGCGTCAGGGCCTGGCGGGCGAGCTGGTCGGAGATCGGGTTCTTCTTGTGCTTCGAGGTATAGGCCTCGATGGCGTGGACCATGGCGTCGATGCCGGTCGCCGCCGTCACATGCGCCGGAAGGCCGACCGTCAGCTCGGCGTCGAGGACCGCCCAGTCGGGAAGGAGGCGCGGGGAGACCACGCCCTTCTTCTCGGTGGTGGGCGTGGTCACGATCGAGATCGGGGTGACCTCCGAGCCGGTCCCGGCGGTGGTCGGCACCAGGATCAGCGGCAGGCGCTGGCCCTTGGCCATGCCGACGCCGTAGATGGCGTCGAGCGGTTCGTCGGACTTGGCGAGATAGGCGACGAGCTTGGCGGTATCGAGCGCCGAGCCGCCGCCGATCGACAGGACCAGCTCGATCCCCTCGTCGCGCGCACGCTTCGCCGCCGCCTCGATGATGGTCGAAGGCGGGTCGGCCTGCACCTCGTCATAGACGGAAACGGTCATGCCGGCCGCGGCGAGCGCATCCTCGGCCGACTTGGTCAGCCCCGCATTGCGCACGCCCCTGTCGGTGACGAGCATGACGCGCTTCGCGCCGAACTGCTCCACGATACCCGGCAGCTTCGCCGAAGCGCCGTTCTCGAAGAGCACGTTCGAGGTCGTCTGGAAGGTAAAGGGATTCATCGGCCTGTCCTTGATCGTTCCCGCCATCTTTTGTCGTTGGTCCCGGCCGGCTCCTATTCGGCCGGCTCGGGCTGGAGCTGCTTCACCTTCTCGCGCAGCTCCTTGACGAGGACGCGGCTGTTCTCGGAATAATCGACGGGCACCACGACGAGATGGACGCCCCCGGCCTTGAAGGCGTTGTCGAGAGTGCTCTCGAACTCGCCGACCGACTGGATCCGGTGCCCCTTGGCGCCGTAGCTCTCGGCATATTTCACGAAATCGGGGTTCTTGAAGGTCATGCCGTAGTCGGGGAAGTCGTCCACGGCCTGCTTCCAGCGGATCATGCCGTAGGCCGAGTCGTCGAGCACCAGTACCACGAGGTTGAGCCCGAGGCGGACCGCGGTCTCCAGCTCCTGGCTGTTCATCATGAAGCCGCCGTCGCCGCAGACCGCCATGACGCGCTTGCCCGGGTTCAGGAGCGCCGCCATCATGGCCGAGGGCAGGCCCGCGCCCATCGTGGCGAGGGCGTTGTCGAGCAACAGCGTGTTCGCGACGTAGGTGCGGTAGTTCCGCGCGAACCAGATCTTGTACATGCCGTTGTCGAGGCAGACGATCCCGTCCTCCGGGATCACCCGGCGCACGTCCCGCACGAGGCGCTGCGGCGTGACCGGGAAGCGGTCCTCGTCGTTGCGCGCGGAGATGTGGGACAGGATGTGCTCGCGCAGCGGCAGGAGCGCGCCCGCATTCGGCAGCTTGCCCGCCACCTGGTCGCCGAGGATCTTCAGCGTCGGCCCGATATCGCCGACGACCTCCGCATCGGGGAAATAGACCGACTCGACCGTCGCCGGCGTGTAGCTGACGTGGATGACCTTTGGGCCGCCCTTCTTGCCCATGATGAAGGGCGGCTTCTCCACCGTGTCGTGGCCGATGGCGATGATGAGGTCGGCCTGGTCGATCGCCTCGTGCACGTAGTCGCGCTCGGAGAGCGCCGCCGTCCCGATATAGAGGCTGGTGCCGCCCGCGACCGTGCCCTTGCCCATCTGCGTGGTGAAGAAGGGGATGCCGGTGCGCTTCACGAAGTCGCCGATGTCGTGCGACGAGCGCGGCCGGCTCGCGGCCGCCGCCAGCATGATCAGCGGACGCTTGGCGGCCTTGATCATCTCCGCGGCGCGCGCGATCGCCGCCGGATGCGCGACCGGGATCTCGATCGGATGCGAGGGCACCATCTCGGCCTCGCCCTCCTCGGAGGCGATGTCCTCGGGCAGCTCCAGCAGAACCGGGCCGGGCCGCTCCTCCATCGCCACCCGGAAGGCGTCGCGCACGATGGTCGGGATCGAGGAGGCCGACACGATCTGCCGCGCCATCTTGGTGATCGGCTTCATCGAGGCGATGACGTCGACGATCTGGAACCGGGCCTGGCGCGAGGACAGGATGCCCTTCTGGCCGGTCAGGATGATCATCGGCATGGCGCCGAGATGCGCATAGGCCGCGCCGGTCGAGAAGTTCAGCGCGCCCGGCCCGAGCGTCGCGATGCAGACGCCGGGACGGCCGGTCAGGCGCCCGTGCGTCGCCGCCATGAAGGCCGCGGCCTGCTCGTGGCGCGTCAGGACCAGCTCGATCTTCGACGTCCGCAGTGATTCCACGACGTCGAGGTTCTCTTCCCCGGGTATCCCAAAAATACGGTCGACGCCCTCGTTTTCCAAGGCGCGAACAAGAAGATCTGATCCCTTCGACATCGTTCGCTTCTTCCCCTGTCCGGGCAGGCCCTCGGCCGTGCCGTTTTGTGTCGATTGCTGAGTGGCGGCGCTTAGCCGAAATGTGCAAGCAGGCGGCTGCTTTACGATGTCCTTCGCCGCCCCGCTAGCCTTTCGTTGTAGGCGTGGCACTAGAATAATTTTCGCCGGAGGCGCGTCAGCGGGCGCCGAGCAGCTCGACGTCGAAGATCAGGGTCGCGTTCGGCGGGATCACGCCGCCGGCCCCGCGCGCGCCGTAGCCGAGGGCGGCCGGGATCACCAGGATGCGCCGGCCGCCGGGCTTCATGCCGGCGACGCCCTCGTCCCAGCCCGCGATGACCTGGCCCTGGCCGAGGGTGAAGGAGAAGGGCTGGCCACGGTCGCGCGACGAGTCGAATTTCGCACCCTTCTTGCCGCCCTGGTCGAGCCAGCCGGTATAGTGCACCTGGACGGTCTGCCCGGCCTTGGCCGGGGCGCCGGTCCCGACGGCCTCGTCCGTGTAGCGCAGGCCCGACGGCGTGGTGACGGGTCCGGCGGCGGAGGCGGCGATGGTCATGGCGAGGGTCAAGGCTCCTGTGAGAACGGCGAGACGGGACATGGCTGCTCCTGCCCTTGCGGACGAATCGAGCGGCGCTGATAGCAGGCGCGGGGCTGCCGGGCGAGGCTTCGGGACTCAGTCTCCGCGCAGGGCGGCGTCGGGCAGGGCGTAGAGCCGCGTGCGGCCGATGGCATGGGCGAGAAACCCCCGCGGGAAGAGCGGCCGGAAAACGGGATCGCAGGCATTGAGGCCGCCCGCATAGGCGCCGAAGGCGGGCAGGATGCAGCGCTCCCCGTCCGTCAGGAAGGCGCGGACGCGCACGCCCCGGCCCCGCAGGGCGACCTTCGCCACCGGATGCAGATGTCCGGCGAGTTCCCGCCCCGCGCCGATGGCCGGATGATGGCGTAGCACGAGCGGGCCGATCGCCGCCTCCGCGGCCACCGTCCCGCCGAGCGCGGCGGGCAGGATCGGGTCATGGTTGCCGAGGATCCAGGTCCAGTCGAGCCCCGCGGTCAGCGCGCCGAGCATGGCGCGGTCGCGGGGATGCAGGCGCTCGGGCCCCCATTGGTCGTGGAAGCTGTCGCCGAGCGCGACGACCCGGCGCGGCCGGTGGAGGGCGATCGCCTCGGCGAGCCGGGCGAGGGTCGCGCCCGTGTCGTAGGGCGGCAGCAGGGCGCCGCGCCGGGCGAAGGCGGAGCCCTTTTCGAGATGCAGGTCGGCGACGACGAGCATGCGCGCCTCGGGCAGGACGAGCGCGCCCGAGGGATCGAGCAGGCAGGCCATGCCGGCGAGAGCGATCGCCGCCGGTTCCGGCCGCTCAGGTGGGGCCGGCCAGGGCGCGCTCACGCCATCGCCTCTTCCACCAGCATCGCCTCCGCCTCCGCCAAGATCTCGTCCGCTCCCTCGCCGAAGACCCGCTCGCGCCCGATCTCGAGGATGAGCGAGACGGCGAGCGGGGAGACCCGCTCCAGCGGCTTATGCCTGATTCGGCCGCGGATGCGGGCCAGCATCTGCCCGAGGCGGCGCAGGTCGAGCAGGCCCGTCGCCGCATCCGCCCGCGCGGCGCGCAGGAGGAGATGGTCCGGCTGGTGCCGGCGCAGCACGTCGTAGACGAGATCGGTCGAGACCGTGACCTGCCGGCCGGTCTTCCTCGCGCCCGGATGATGCCGCTCGATCAGCCCGGCGATGACGGCGCAGTCGCGGAAGGCGCGCTTCATCAGGGCGCTCTCGTCGAGCCACGCCTCGAGGTCGTCGCCCAGCATGTCCTCGCCGAGCAATTCGTCCAGGAAGCCGGGCTCCGCGGCGGCCCGCGCGCCGATATCGCCGATCGCCCAGGCCGCGATGCCGTAATCGTTGGCGACGAAGCCGAGCGGGCGCAGCCCGGCCCGCTCGAGGCGGCGCGTGAGGAGCATGCCGAGCGTCTGATGCGCGAGCCTCCCCTCGAATGGGAAGGCGACGAGATAGAAGCGCCTGTGCCGCGGGAAGGTCTCGACCAGGAGGTCGCCGGGTGCGGGGATCAGCGAGCGCTGCCGCTGCTGGCGCAGCCATGAGGCCGCCCCCATGGGCAGGCGGTCCCACCCGGCCGGATCGGCCAGGATCTGCCGGACGCGCGCGGCGAGGAAGGTCGAGAGCGGGAATTTCGAGCCGGCATAGCTCGGGATCTGCGGGTCCTCGGCGCCCGCGGCGCGGGTGACATGGACCTCGTCCTCCGCGATCCCCTCGAAGCGCAGCATCTCGCCGGCGAAGATGAAGGTGTCGCCGGCGACCATCATCTCGCAGAACCCCTCCTCGACCTCGCCGAGGACGCGCCCGCGCGGGACGATCGCGCCGCCCGCCCGCGCCCGGCGCACGAGGCGGACCTTCAGCATCGTCCCGCCGACGATGGTGCCGACATTCAGCCGGTATTGCTGGGCGATGCGCCCATCGCGCACGCGCCAGAGGCCGTCCGCGCCTCGCACGATCTTCGCGAAGCGCTCGTAGGCGCGCAGGGCGTAGCCGCCCGTCGCCACGAAATCGACCACCGCCTCGAAATCCTCCCAGGCGAGATCGGCATAGGGCGCCGCGGAGCGCGCCTCCTCGTAGAGATCGTCCATGGAGAAGGGGTCGGCGCAGGCCATGCCGAGCACGTGCTGGGCAAGCACGTCGAGGGCGCCGCGCCGCGGATCGGGCGTGTCCTGCGCGGCCGCCGCGACCGCGTCGAGGGCGGCTGCGCATTCGAGAATCTCGAAGCGGTTTGTCGGCGCGAGATAGGCTTTGGAGGGCTCGTCCATGCGGTGGTTGGCTCGCCCGATCCGCTGCATGATGCGCGAGGCCCCCTTGGGCGCGCCGAGATTGACGACGAGATCGACGTCCCCCCAGTCGATGCCGAGATCGAGCGTCGCGGTGCAGACGACCGCCTTGAGCTTGCCCGCGCTCATCGCCGCCTCGACGCGCCGCCGCCGCTCGACCTCGAGCGAGCCGTGATGGATGGCGATGGGCAGCGTGTCCTCGTTCATCCGCCACAGTTCCTGGAAGGCGAATTCGGCTTGGAAGCGCGTGTTGGTGAAGACGAGGGTCGTCTTGTGCTGCTTGATCAAGTCGTAGATCGCCGGCAGCATGAGCGCGCCCATATGGCCGGCGAGCGGCAGGTCCCGGTTCAGCGTGAGGAGGCGGATATCGGGCTCCGCCCCGCCTTCCACCACGACGAGATCGGCAAGGGGGGACTCCCTCCCCGCCAGATACCGCCTCAGCGCATCGGGCTCGCGCACCGTGGCCGAGAGGCCGACCATGGCGAGGCCTGGCGCGAGCCGGCGCAGTCGCGCGAGGCCGAGCGAGAGGAGGTCGCCCCGCTTCGAGGTGACGAGAGCGTGAAGCTCGTCCAGCACGACGCGCCGCAGGCCGCCGAGCAACTCGCCTGCGCTTCGATGCGCGAGGAGCAGGGCCAGTTGCTCGGGCGTCGTCATGAGGATGTCGGGCGGACGCTCGATCTGGCGCCTGCGCTTGTGGGGCGGAGTGTCGCCGGTGCGCGTCTCGACGGTGACCGGCAGGCCCATTTCGCGCACGGGCGTCTCGAGGTTGCGCGCGACATCGACGGCGAGCGCCTTCAGCGGCGAGATATAGAGGGTATGGAGCCGGCGCCCGCCGCCTCCTCCCTGCGCCAGCTCGACGAGGCTCGGCAGGAACCCGGCCAGCGTCTTGCCCGCGCCCGTGGGCGCGACGAGCAGCACCGAGCGTCCCTCCCGGGCGCGGGCGAGGAGGTCGAGCTGATGGGCGCGGGGCGCCCAGCCGCGCGCCGCGAACCAGGCCGCGAAAGGCTCGGTCAGGCGGTCAGGCGGCGTCATCGCGGCTTTGTACACGATATGTTCCAGATCTGGCTAGACGGTCCGCGGGCGCGTTCGATCGGGATGGCCGGGACGACACCCGGCGGCATGGACAGGAGCGCCCTCCCGGTCTAACCGCGCCGTCCAAGGCGGAGATCGAAGAGCGGCGTGAGCGATAAAACCGGGTGGACGCGCCATCTTGCGGCCTCGCTGAAGGCGGCCGCGCCCGGCCTGCGGGGCGCGCTGGTTCCGAATGCGCCGATGGCGCCGCTCTCCTGGTTCCGCACGGGCGGGCCGGCGGAAGTGCTGTTCACGCCCGAGGACGAGGCCGATCTCGCCGCTTTCCTCGCCGCCTGCCCGGCCGATATTCCGCTCCTCGTGGTCGGGCTCGGCTCGAACCTGCTCGTCCGCGACGGCGGCATCGAGGGGATGGTGATCCGGCTGGGGCGCGGCTTTTCGGGCATCGCCGTCGAGCCGGGCCATCGCGTCCGGGCCGGGGCCGGGGCGCCCGACGTGAAGGTCGCGCGGGCGGCGGCCGAGGCGGGAATCGAGGGGCTCGCCTTCCTGCGCGGCATTCCGGGCGCCATCGGCGGGGCGCTGCGCATGAATGGCGGCGCCTATGGCGGAGAGACCAAGGATGTGCTCGTCGAGGCCCGCGCCCTCGACCGGCAGGGCAGGGCGGTCACCTTGTCCTGCGCGCAGATGGGCTTCACCTATCGCCATTGCGCGGCGCCGGGCGGCCTGATCTTCACGCAGGCGCTGTTCGAGGGGCGGCCGGGCGATCCCGAAGCGATCCTCGCGGCGATGGGGGCGATCACCGAGCAGCGCTCCTCGACCCAGCCGGTCAATACCCGCACCGGCGGCTCGACCTTCAAGAACCCGCCCGGGGCCAAGGCATGGCAACTCGTCGACGAGGCCGGCTGCCGCGGCCTGCGCATCGGCGATGCGCAGGTCTCGCAGATGCATTGCAACTTCCTGGTCAATCTCGGCCGCGCCACCGCTGCCGAGATCGAGGCTTTGGGCGAGGAGGTCCGGCGCCGCGTCAGGGAGACCTCCGGCATCGAGCTGGAATGGGAGATCAAGCGGGTCGGGATGGCAGCCTGAGGCCGGCGCTCGACACGCGCCGCACGCCGGCCGCCTCCATCTCCGCCCAGGCCCGCGCGAGCGATCCGTCGAGGTCGATGGCGCGGCAGGCATCCTCCACCACGGAGACCTCGAAACCGGCGGCACGGCCGTCGAGGGCCGTCCAGGCGACGCAGAAATCGGTGGCGAGGCCGCAGACGAAAAGATGCCGCGCACCCCGCTCGCGCAGATAGCCGGCGAGGCCGGTCGGCGTGATCCGATCCGCCTCGCGGAAGGCCGAATAGCTGTCGACCGCGTGATGGTGGCCCTTGCGGAGGACGAGCTGCGCCTTGGACAGCTCCAGGCCGGGCGCCAGGGCCGCGCCCGCCGTCCCCTGGACGCAATGGTCCGGCCAGAGGATCTGGGGTCCGTAGGGCATCGGCACCGTCTCGAACGGCCCCCGGCCGGGATGGGCCGAGGCGAAGGAGAGATGGCCGGGCGTATGCCAGTCCTGCGTCGCGACGACGATGCCGAAGCGCGCCGCGAGGGCGTTGACCGCCGGCACGACGGCGTCGCCCTGCGGCACGGCGAGGCTGCCGCCGGGGAGGAAATCGTTCTGCACGTCGACGACGATCAGCGCGTCTGTCTCGGCGGGATTCATGCGGCGTCTCCCTGCGGAGTCGGGTTGGCATGGCGGCGAGCGAACCCGCCGCCGCATTCGAGCGCGAGGCGCCTTTTCGCGGCCCGGACGGGTTGTCCGCGGGCCGGATTTGACATTGCGCAGCTTCCGTCCCACCTTCAACCTGTTCCGAGGGGGGCCGTGCGAGCGGCTGAGATACGGCTGGCCGGCCGTGACCCTCCAACCTGATCCGGGTCATGCCGGCGGAGGGACGGGAACATGGCGGGACCTTCCATCTTTCTGGCGCGGCTTCTCGGCCCTCTGGCCTTGGCCGTCGGAATCGGCGGCCTGCTCAATCGCGAGGCCATCCGGGGCATCGCGTCCTCGCTGTCGCGCGAGCCCGGCCTGATCCTGATCCTCGGTGCGCTCGATCTTGCGATCGGGCTGGCGATCGTCCAAGTGCACAATCTCTGGGTCGCCGGCTGGCCCGTGCTGATCACGCTGATCGGCTGGCTCGCCCTTGCGCGCGGCCTCGTGCGCATCCTGGCGCCGGGCTGGCTCGCCGCCCATGCCGCGCCGAAGCTGCTCGATGGGGGCTTCGCCGGCGCCGCCCTCCTCGTCACGGCCGGTTTCGGCCTCGTCCTCACCGCCTGCGGCTACCTGTCCTGAGCCGCATTCTGGAACCCACAAGAACCCCAAGGAGACATAAATGACAGCTCACGATCCGAAAATGGGCAAGGGACCCGCCATCCCGCAAAGCGTGACCACCGGCCCGATCCAGGGCTCGCGCAAGGTCTACGCCTCGCCGGCGGGCCATGACGACATCCGCGTCCCCTTCCGCGAGATCGTGCTGACCGATCCGAACGAGGCGCCGGTGCGCGTCTACGATCCGTCCGGCCCCTATACCGATGTCGATTCGGGCATCGACCTCACGCGCGGCCTGCCGCTGGTGCGCGAGACATGGCTCGCCGCGCGCGGCTTCGAGAGGGTCGAGGGGAGGGCGGTGAAGCCGGAGGACAACGGCAACATCTCCGCCGACAAGCTCGTCGCCGCCTGCCCGGCCGAGCGCGTGATCCTGCGCGGCCGTCCCGGCCAGCCGGTCACGCAATACGAATTCGCCAGGGCCGGCATCGTCACGCCGGAAATGCGCTACGTCGCCCATCGCGAGAACCTCGCCCGCGAGGCGGCGGTCGCGAACGCGGCTGCGACGATCGCGGACGGCGAGAGCTTCGGCGCGGCGATCCCCGACTTCATCACGCCCGAATTCGTGCGCGACGAGATCGCGCGCGGCCGCGCCATCATCCCGGCCAACATCAACCATCCCGAGGTCGAGCCGATGGCGATCGGCCGCAACTTCCTCGTCAAGATCAACGCCAATATCGGCAATTCGGCCGTCGTCTCGACGGCGGCGGACGAGGTCGAGAAGCTGGTCTGGGCCATCCGCTGGGGTGCGGACACGGTCATGGACCTCTCCACGGGCCGCAACATCCACAACATCCGCTCCTGGATCATGCGCAACTCGCCCGTGCCGATCGGGACGGTGCCGATCTACCAGGCGCTGGAGAAGGTCGACGGCGATCCGCTCAAGCTCGACTGGGAGGTCTTCAAGGACACGCTGATCGAGCAGGCCGAGCAGGGGGTGGACTACTTCACCATCCATGCCGGCGTGCGCCTCGCCCATGTGCCGCTGACGGCGCGGCGCGTCACGGGCATCGTCAGCCGCGGCGGCTCGATCATGGCGCGCTGGTGCCTCGCCGGGCATCGCGAGAGCTTCCTCTATGAGCGCTTCGACGAGATCTGCGACATCATGCGGGCCTATGACGTCTCCTTCTCGCTCGGGGACGGCCTGCGGCCCGGCTCGATCGCCGACGCCAACGACGCGGCCCAGTTCGCCGAGCTGGAGACGCTCGGCGAACTGACGAAGATCGCCTGGGACAAGGGCTGCCAGGTGATGATCGAGGGCCCCGGCCACGTGCCGATGCACAAGATCAAGGTGAACATGGAGAAGCAGCTTCGCGAATGCGGCGAGGCGCCCTTCTACACGCTCGGGCCGCTCACCACCGACATCGCGCCCGGCTACGACCACATCACGAGCGCGATCGGCGCGGCGCAGATCGGCTGGTTCGGCACCGCGATGCTCTGCTACGTGACGCCGAAGGAGCATCTGGGCCTGCCGAACCGCGACGACGTCAAGGTCGGCGTCATCACCTACAAGCTCGCCGCCCACGCGGCCGATCTCGCCAAGGGCCATCCGGCGGCGCAGATCCGCGACGACGCGCTCTCGCGGGCGCGGTTCGACTTCCGCTGGGAGGACCAGTTCAACCTCTCCCTCGACCCGGACACGGCTCGCGCCTACCACGACGAGACGCTGCCCAAGGACGCCCACAAGGTCGCCCATTTCTGCTCGATGTGCGGGCCGAAATTCTGCTCGATGAAGATCACGCAGGACCTGCGCCGCGAGGTGCTGGAGATGGGAGACAATGCGGTCGCCGATCTCACGGCCCGCGCGACCTTCCTCACCGAGGAGGAGCGCAAGGCCGGGATGGCCGCGAAGTCGCGCGAGTTCCTCGAGGAGGGCGGCAAGCTCTACCTGTAGGGCGAAGAACCGGGCCGGCTCCGCCGAAGCGGGGCCGGCCCAGCATCGCCTGCGTTGCGATAGATCAACCCTCGGCGCGCCTCGGGCGGGTAGCGGTCGCTGCACGGAAATCCGCGACGAGGAGCATTCATGTCCAACACTCCCCACACCTTGGCCGACGAGTTCCCCGGGCAGAAGGAGGCGATTCACGGGCTGAAGGTGTCCGATCCCGCCTTCGCGCGCCTCCTGGCCCGCTATGACGAGGTCAACGACCAGGTGCATCGGGCCGAGACGAATATCGCACCTGTCGACCAGGCTACTGAAACCGAGCTGCGCAAGGAGCGCCTTCGGATCAAGGACGCGATCGGCGCGGCCCTTTCCGAGGGATGAGATCGCCGGCTCCCGCCTAGGGCGTCGATGGTTCGCGCGCCCACCCTCCCACCGCAAGGGGGGGGAAGGTGGGCGCGGCGGAAGCCGCCCTATGCAATAGCCCTGCCGCTCGCGGGGAGAAGCGGAGGACGGGAGCCCCGGACGCCCCGCTGCTCCCCTTGACAAGCAAGAGGGGCGGGATCAGCTTGGGCATGGCGATGGAGTTCGCCATTTAACCGCCCTCGGGGCTGATGACTCCTGTCGAGCCGATCCGGCTGACGGAGCAGCGTGCCTTGAATTCGCCCTCGCCCCTCCCGCAGATATCTCCCGGCGCCCGGGCACGGAAGGGCCGGGCATGAGCCTGCGCGACATCCTCCTCCAGGTCGCGCAGGTCGCGGCGACTTTGCTGCTGGCGCCGCTCCTGCAGGGCGTCGTCCTCCAGTTCGAGGAGCGGGTGCAGCGCGGGCAGGGGCCCGGCATCCTCCAGCCCTACCGCGATCTCTGGAAGCTGTTCCACAAGGAGATCGTCGCGCCGGAGACCGCCTCCTGGCTCTACTGGATCGCGCCGATCGTCGCCTTCACGACGACGCTGACGGTCCCGATCCTGATCCCGGTTCTCACGAACTATCCGCTGCCGCTCTCCGACATGGGCGACATCCTCGGCGGCGGCCTGATCCTGACGCTCGGCTCCTTCATGGTCACGCTGGCGGGGCTCGACACGCGCAGCGCCTATGGCGGCATCGGCTCGAGCCGCGCCGTCATGGTCGCGATCCTGGCCGAGCCGACCCTGATCCTCGTCTTCGTCGGGATCACGCTCCTCGCCAAGGCGATGCTGCCCTTCGTGGTCAATCACCTGCTCGTCGCCGAGCCCTGGATCTACTGGGGCCCGACGCACCTCTTCCTGGTGGCGGCCTTCTTCGTGCTGCTGCTGGTCGAGACCGACCGCCTGCCGATCCATTCGAGCACGCATATCGAAGTCTACATGATCGAGGAGGCCCGCATCCTCGAATATTCGGGGCCCATGCTCGCCATCCTGCGCTGGGCCTCGATGATGAAGCAGTTCATCCTCTATACGATCTTCTGCAACGTCCTCCTGCTCCCCTGGGGATTGTCCTACCAGGGCGCTGCCTTCGGCGTGCTGGGCGCGGTCGGCGCGCTTGCGCTGAAGTTCCTGGCCGTGGCCTGCCTCGTCGTCGTGGTCGAGACGGCGCAGTCGCGGCTGCGCTTCTACCGCTACCAGGAACCGCTCGCGGCCTCCTTCATGCTCGCGGTCCTTGCGATCGTCGGCACGCAACTGAGCTGACGCCATGCTGGCCGCGCATCTCGAACCCCTTCCCGCCGCGATCTTCAGCCTGCTGGCGATCGGCAGCCTGCTGCTATCCTTCGTGATGCTCGGTTCGAGGTGGCTGCGCCACTACCTCTTCGCCTTCGCGGCGCAATCCTGGCTCATCGCCATCCTGTCGGCGGCGGTCGGCTATTACGGCGACTATGCCGAACTCTATATCGTCGCGATCCTCACCGTGCTGTTCCGGGGCTTGCTGCTGCCCTACCTGATCCTGCGCATCCTGCGGCGCCTGGAGGCGCACCGGGAGGTGCATGTGATCCTCCAGGCCAGCTCGAGCATCGTCATCGGCGCGCTCGCCGTCGTCTTCGCGCTCGCCGTCTCCTACCGGATCGGCACGGCGCTCGGCCTCTCCGGCACCGTGGTCGTCCTCGCGCTGACGGTCATGCTGTCGATGAAGCTGATCGGCTTCCTGATGCTCTCCGTCCGGCACGAGGCGCTGAGCCAGATCCTCGGCCTGCTCGTCCTGGAGAACGGCGTCTTCCTCGGCGCGCAGATCCTCGTGCCGGGGATGCCGCTCTTCATCGAGATCGTCATTCTGTTCGATTTGCTCGTCGTCGTCGCCTGTTTCGGCGTGCTGGTGCAGTATCTCCTGAGCCATGTCGGCACGACCAGCTCGCTCCAGCTCAAGCGGCTGGTGGGCTGATGGACGCGACCGGCTTCCTCGCGCTCGCGCTGGTGGGGGCGCCGGCCGCGGCGATCGTCGTCATCCTCCTGATCGGCCGGCCGCGGGCGGCGGAGGCGATCAACCTCGCGGCGAGCGCCGTCTCTCTGCTCTCGATCCTCGCGATCCTCCTCGTCGGCCCCGAGGCCGAGGCGACCTTCTGGAACGCCTATATCGTCATCGACGGCCTCGGCACCTGGGCGATCCTGTGCGCGGCGATCGTCTACTTCCTCGCCTCGATCTACGCGGTCGGCTACATGCGCCTGCTGGGCGAGGAGGGCCGGCTGCACCGCTTCTACGCCACCTTCGCCGGGTTCGGCCTGACCACGCTCGCCGGCCCGATGATGAACAATGCCGGCCTCTACTGGATCGCGATCGAGCTGACGACGCTGGTCAGCACCTTCCTTGTCGCCTTCGAGCGCGAGCCCGAAAGCATCGAGGCCGCCTGGAAATACATCATCGTCGTCTCGGCCGGCATCAGCCTCGCTTTGCTCGGCACCGTCCTCTTCTACTGGGCCGGGACCTTCGTCCTCGGCCCCACCTGGGACATGACCTGGAGGACGCTCCAGCACATCGCCCCGCGCCTCAACCCCGCCCTCGTCTCGCTCGCCTTCCTGCTGGTCCTGATCGGCTACGGCACCAAGGTCGGCCTCGCCCCCATGCATACCTGGCTGCCGGATGCCCATAGCGAGGGTCCCGCGCCTGTTTCGGCCCTGCTGTCGGGCGCGCTGCTCAACGCCGCCATGGTCGGCATCGTGCGCTACCTCGCCGTCGCGGATGCGGCCGGGATCGCGGCTCTGGCGCGCGGCACATTGCTAGCGCTCGGCGCCTTCTCGCTGCTCGTCGCTGCGCTGTTCATCGTCCGCCAGAGGGGGCTGAAGCGGCTGATGGCCTATTCCAGCGTCGAGCATATGGGCGTGATCGCGCTCGGCTTCGGCATCGGCGGCCCCTTCGGGACGGCCGGCGCCCTCTATCACATGCTCAGCCACTCGCTGAACAAGTCGGCGATGTTCTTCGGTGCCGGCGCCGTGATGCGCGCCTACGGGACCAAGCGCATTCCGAGTATCCGGCATGTAATGCGGCGCCTTCCCGTCCTCGGCGGCCTGTGGCTGGCGGGAGCGGTCGCCATCACCGGCGCGCCGCCCTTCGCGCTCTTCCTGAGCGAGCTTGCGATCATCCGCGGCGGACTGGCCGACGGCCATTACGCCCTGGTCGCGCTCGTGGCTGTGCTGCTCGTCGTGATCTTCGTCGGCTTCCTCAACCATTTCCGCGTCATGTATTTCGAGGACGGAGCCGGGGAAGCGCCCGAGGTTGCGCGGGTCGGCCCCTGGCTCGTCCTGCCCATGTGGCTCGCTCTCGTGCCGCTCCTCGTCCTGGGGCTGTGGTGGCCGCAAGCCCTCTGGGACCATTTCCAGGCCATCGCCCAGGCGCTCGGCGGCATGCATCCCGCGGAGCCGGCGCCATGATCGGGACGTGCGGCCAGGATCTCGCGCCGGCCGATCTCGGCCCGGCCGCCCGTGCGCTCCGCAATGGCGGCGGGCGCCTTCAGTTCGCCTATGCCTGGACGAGGCCGGACGAGGTTCCGGAAATCCGCTACGTCGCGGCGCTGCCGGGACGGCACGAATTCGAGCTGTGGCGCGTCGCCGGCCACCGTAACCTGCCGAGCCTCACGCCCGTCCTGCCTCTGATCGGCTGGTACGAGCGCGAGATGATGGATGTGCAGGGTCTCGCCTTCGAGGGCCATCCTGAGCCCTATCCGCTCGTGCTGCATGCCGGCGACGGCACCCGTGTCAACGGCAACGGCCGCCCCCGCCTGCCCGATATCGACGCGGCCGATGTGCAGCACCTACCTTTCGGGCCGATCCGAGGGGATGTGCTGGAATCGGCCGAGTTCACCTTCCTCTATGTCGGCGAGCACATCATCCACTACCACCCGCGCCTGTTCTTCAAGCATCGCGGGATGGAGAGCTGCTTCGAGGGACAGGATCCCCTGCGCGGCGCGGTCACGGCGGAGCGGGTCTCGGGGGTCGGCTCGGTGGCCCATGCGCTCGCCTATTGCGAGGCGGTCGAGCGGGCCGCGGGCTGCGAGGTGCCGGAGCGGGCGAGGGCTTTGCGCGTCCTCCTCGCTGAGTTGGAGCGCCTCTACAACCACCTCCATTATCTCGGCCATCTCTGCCACACGACGACGCTCAAGGTCGGCGAGGCGCAGGGCAAGCTGCTGGAGGAGAGGGCGAAGCAGCTCAACGGGCGGCTCACCGGAAGCCGCTTCCTGCGCGGCCTCCTGGCTCCGGGGGGCCTGCGGCGCGACCTCGATCCGGGCAAGTGGCTCGGCGACGCCCTGGAACGGCTGCGGGAGGATTACGTCGCCTATGCCGGCCGGCTCGAATCCTCCGAAAGCCATCTCGACCGGCTGATCACCACGGGGCCGCTGCCCGAGCGCGTCGCCTTCGACCAGGGCGCGACCGGCCCGGTCGAGCGCGCCTCCGGCCTCGACCGGGACCTGCGCCGCGACCATCCCTATGCCGGCTATGGCGGCCTGCCGCTCTCCGTGCCGGTCCTGAAGGAGGGCGATGCCTATGCGCGCGAGCGGGTGCGCATGGCCGAGATCGATGCGTCCTTCATCCTGTGCCAGCGCATCCTGCTCCTGCTCGAGGCGGGGCCGGTCGCGGCCCCGTGCCGCCTTCCGCCCCTCGCCGAGGGGCTCGGCTGGAGCGAGGGGCCGCGCGGCTCGCTCTTCTACGCCGTCCATGCCGGGCCGGAGGGGCGCCTCGCGCGGGTGAAGATCAAGTCGCCCTCCTTCTCGAACTGGCGCGCTTTTCCCTTCACCGTCCATGACAGCAACATGATGGACTACGCGATCAACGAAGCGAGCTTCGGCCTCACCATGGCTGGCTGCGACCGATAGGAGCGGCTCATGGCCTTATGGACATTGTTCGGGCTGGCGGCGGGCAAGGCGACGACCGCCTGGCCCCGCGAGGGTGGAAACGACGGCCAGGACGGTGTGCTCGGCATGCCCCGCCACGATCCCGAAGCATGCCGCGAGGGCTGCGGGGAATGCGCGGAGATCTGTCCGACCCGCGCCATCGAGGCCCGCGAGGGCGGGCTCGCGATCGATTACGGGCGCTGCGTGGTCTGTCAGCTCTGCACGGAAGTTTGTCCGACCGGGGCGATGGAGCCCTCCCGCGACTGGGCCTTCGGCGTGCGCGAGCGCGGAGACCTGGTCCGGGCGGATCGTGGGCCGCGCCCCCCGGACCGGCCCGCGCCGGAGCGCAGGGCGTTCCGGCGCAGCCTCCACATCCGCCATGTCGATGCCGGCTCCTGCAACGGCTGCGAATCCGAGCTTCAGGCGCTGAACAACCCCTTCTACAACCTGCACCGGCTCGGCATCTTCTTCACGGCCTCGCCGCGCTTCGCCGATCTTCTTCTCGTCACGGGGCCGGTCACGGTGGCGATGCGCGAGCCTTTGCTGGCGGCTTACGAGGCCATGCCCGAGCCGCGCTGGGTGATGGCCGCCGGCACCTGCGCCGTTTCGGGCGGCATCTCCGGTGGCAATGACGCCTGCGGCACGGGGCTCGACGGCGTGCTTCCGGTCGATCTCTACCTGCCGGGCTGCCCGCCGAACCCCGCCGCGATCATGGAAGCCCTGCTGATGTTCCTCGACCGCGCGCCGCAGAGGGTCGAAGGAGGGCGGATCGGTGTCTAGCGAGCTTCTCCTCCTCGCGGCGACCCTGTGGGCTGTGGGCGCGCTGCTCGGGCTTGCCGGGGCCTTGGTCCTTGGCCGCGCCGCGTTGGCGCTCGGCGCGATCTCCGGCATCGTCGCTGCGATCCTGGCGCTTCCGGGCGCGAGCCCGACGATCGTGCTTCCGGGACGACTCCTCGCGGAGGAGGTCGGCTTCCGCATCGACCCGCAGGGCTGGTGGCTGATGGGGTTCGGGCTGGTCCCGGCCGCCTTCGCCTGCGCCTTCGCCTCGCCCGCGCAGGCCGGGCGGCGCGGCTGGCTCTTCGGAGCGGGCCTGAGCCTTCTCGGCGCGCTCGGCGTCTTCGGATTGCAGAACGGCGCCGCCCTGCTGATTGCCTGGGAGGCGATGAGCCTCGGCGGCGCCATCCTCCTTCTCTCCGACCATCTCGGGCGCGGGCGCGGCCGCGGCGTCCTCTTCATGCTGGCCCTGCTCGAGGTCGGCGCGGTGGCGCTCCTCCTCGCGATCGTCCTCCTCGGCGGCCACGCCTCGAGCCTGGGATTCGCAGCCTTCGAGGCCGGCGCCGCCGGGCTCCCGCGGGCAATGCAGATCGGCATCGGCCTCCTGCTTCTCGCCGGCTTCGGCGCCAAGCTCGGCCTCCTGCCCTTCTACGAATGGTTCCCCGGTGCCTATGGCAGCGGCAGCGGCGCCTCGGGCGCCATCATGTCGGGCATCGTGCTCAACGCCGCCTTCCTCGCCTTGGCGCGGGCCTTGACGGGCTGGCTTCCCGGCGCGGCGGGCGATGCCTTCCCGACCCTCGCCGCGATCGTCGTCATCGTCGGGACGCTGAGCGCCATCCTGACCATCCTCTATGCTTTCCAGCAGGACGATTGGCGGGGGCTTCTCAGCTTCTCCTCGGCCGAGAATGCCTCGATCGCGGTCGTCGCGCTCGGCGCCGCGATGCTGTTCCACGGCCACGGGCTCGCCGATCTCGCCGGCCTGGCCTGGACGGTCGCGCTGCTCCACCTCGCCGGCCACGCGCTTGCCAAGGGAGCGCTTTTCCTGGCCGCCGACGGGATCTTCACGGCAAACGGGAGCTACCGCATCGCCTATGGCGGGGCGGGCAGCCACTGGCTGCTGGGCGTCGGCGCGCTGCTTGCCGGCATGAGCCTCGCCGCCATGCCGCCGACCGCGGGCTTCGTCAGCGAATGGTTCGTCTTCCAGACCGTCTTCCAGGGCTTCCACCTGCCGAGCCTCGGCGGGCGGCTCGTCCTCGCCCTCACCGGGGCGGGCCTCGCCCTCACCGCGGCCGTCGCCTTCGCGACCTTCGTGAAGGCGATCGGGCTCGGGGTGCTGTCGCGCGATCCCGCGCGCCCTGCGCCGATCGCCTCGCGCTATTCGGCGGCGGCGGGCCTCCTCGGCCTCGCCGTGCTCGCCCTCGGCGCGGGCATGCCGCTCTGGCTCGCGGCGCTCGACGCCGCCGCGCCGTTCGGCATTCCCGTCGCGGCCCGGATGCGGGACGGTGCCCTGCTCGTCCCGCTCACGGCCAGGTTCGCCTTCATCTCGCCGAGCCTCCTCGTCCTCGTCATGCCGCTTCTCGCGCTGATCCCCGTTCTGCTCGTCCTCGGCCGCAGGCGGCGCGGGGTGCGGCGGGTGCCGGTCTGGTACGGGGGGCTCTCGCCCGACCCGGCGCGCGCCTCGACGACCAGCCTGTCCTTCTCGAACGCCATGCGGACCTTCTACAGCTTCGTCTACCGCCCGACCGCCGATACCGAGCGGGATGCCGATGCGGGCGGCTATTTCGTCCGCAAGCTCGTCTTCGAGCACGATGTCGCGCCGATCTTCGGGCCGCTCCTGTTCCAGCCGGCCGTCCGGCTGGTGCGGGACCTCGCCGGCCGGCTCCGGCTGCTTCAGTCGGGTCACCTGAACCTGTATCTGGGCCTGATCGGGGTCCTGCTCGTGCTCGTCCTCGGGCTGGCGCTGCTCTGACCGGAAGGACGAGACGATGTGGACCTATCTCGCCATTGCGGGCTTCGGCGTCCTGGGCTGCTGGGCGCGCTTCGCGCAGACCAATCTCGTGCAGTCGGTCTACGGGCGCGATTTTCCCTATGCCACGCTCAGCATCAACGTTCTCGCCAGCTTCGCGATGGGGTTTCTCTTCGTCGAGACGCTGGAGCGCCTCACGATCTCACCCACCCTGCGGACGGGAATCCTGACCGGCTTCATCGGCGGCTACTCGACCTTCTCGACCTTCGAGATGGAGACGCTGCTGCTCGCCGAGAACGGGGAGATCTTCAAAGCCGCGCTCTATGTCGTCCTCTCGGTGGGCCTCGGCTTCGTGGCCGCTTTCGGAGGCGCCTACATCGCCCGGAACCTGTAGCGGGAGGATCGAATGACCGACGACATCCTGATCGTGCGCATCTATCTCAGCGAGGCCGACCATGGCCGGCGCAGGAAGCTCATGCAGGAGATCCTGACCCTCCTCCAGGAGCGCCATGCCGTGCAGGGCGTGACGGTCTTCCGCGGCATTGCCGGGTTCGGCGCGAGCGGGGAGGTCCATGCCGACGATATCCTGCGGCTGACCGTCGATCTCCCGCTCGTCATCGAGTTTTTCGACGAGCCGAAGGTCGCCGAGGCGGCGATCGGGCTCCTCGACGATCTCGTCCGGGGCGGCCACATCGTCTCCTGGCCGGCGAAGCGCTACGGAAGCGCGGCCCGGCCGGCGCGGCAGGGATGAGGGGCCCCTCGCCGGATCAGTTCGTCCTCGGCGCCTCGACGACATAGGAGAGGGTGGCGCTGAAGGTGTCGGCATCGGCCAGGTCGGGCGTCGCCGAGGGGGCGATACGGGGGGAGACGGACAGGATCTCCCCGCCCGCCTTCTCGATCTGGACCGCGGCAATACCGGCGGCATCGGTCGTGAAGGCGAGAAGCCTGTCGTGCGGCACGGCCTCTCCGTCGCTGCGCAGGATCCTTGCGCCCGCGACGGGCGCGCCGCGGAAGAGCACCTTCACGCGCAGCGTGCCGCCGGGCTCGGTCGCCGAGGGATCGTCCAGGGGCACGATCTCGAGTTCGTGTCCCACGGGCTCGGCATAGGGCGCCTCGGCCCCGGTGACGAGCTTGGCGAATTTGACCGAGGCGATCGTCTCCGCGGCGCCGGGCAGGAGACGCTTCGTCGTGTTGCGGAAGCTGCCGTCCGGCGCCTTCGTCCAGAAGCCGTTGTCGTAGCGCGCGGCGACGATCGTTCCGGCGAGGCCGGGAAGAGGCTCGCTGACCAGGATGGGACCGGCCGCGCTCTCCGAGAAGGCCGGGGCGATGGCGCGCGTTCCCCGCGCGTCGCTCACCGTCATCGCGACCAGCTTGTCGGCCTGCGGCCTCGCGAGATCGTCGGGGTGGCCGTAATGAAGGTGGATTTGCGGGACCGTCCGGCCGCTCGAAAGCGTGATCCAGAGGTCATGCGCGCAGGCGGGGGCGGCGATCAGCACCGCGGCGAGCGCGAGGAGGGGACGGCGCATCTCGGCATTCTCCCGTCGGGAAGCCGCGGCGCAGGCCGTGGCAGGGTCCGCGGATGTGACGCCGGGAGAGGAGCATGATCAATCCTATAAATCAGCTTGTCTGCGCAAATGCTGGGCGATCCGCCTCGATGCGGGGCGCCTTCAGGGCCCTCTCATTGCCGTGCCGAAGACCGCCACATGGGCGTGGCCGCTGGGACCGCGCTCGAGATGTCCCCTCACGCCCCAGGTATCGGCCAGCACCTGCGCCGTGAGCGCGGTCTCGGGCGGGCCCGAGGCCCGGACCGCTCCCGCCCGCAGGACGACGATCCGGTCGGCCCAGCGCGCGGCGAGGCCGAGATCGTGCAGCACCGCTACGACCACCCGGCCCTCGCCGGCAAGGGCCCGCGCCATGCTCATCACCATGAGCTGGTGGCGCAGGTCGAGCGCGCTGGTCGGCTCGTCCAGGAGGAGAAGGCGGGGCTCGCGCACCAGCGCCTGGGCGAGGCTTGCGAGCTGCCGCTGCCCGCCCGACAGCCGGTCGAGATGATCGCCTGCGCGCCCGGCGATGCCGAGCCGCGCGAGGCTCGCCATGACGCGCCCGCGCGCCTCCGGGGCGGAGATCGCCCCGCTCGCGAGCGGCGAGGCTTTCAGCGCCACGAGCACCGATTCGAACACGGAGAGCGAGACGCGCTGCGGGAGGGTCTGCGGCATGAAGCCGATGCGCGCGGCGCGCGCCGCGAGGTCGAGCCGCGCGAGATCCTCCTCGCCGAGCAGGATCTCGCCGCTCGCGGGGATCAGCCCGGCGATTGCCCGCAGGAGGGTCGATTTCCCGGCGGCGTTCGGGCCGACGAGGGCCGTGACCGTCCCCGCTTCCAGGGGCCCGAGATCGAGACCGCTCACGATTTGCCGTCCGCGATAGCCGGCCGAGAGCCCCCGGATGACGAGCCCGCTCATCCGCGCGGCCCGCTCGTCAGGATGATCGCGAGGAAGGCCGGGATGCCGACCAGGGCGGTCACGATGCCGATCGGGATCAGGACGCCAGGCAGGATCAGCTTGCTGGCGACCGAGGCGAAGGACATCACGGCGGCGCCTGCGAGCGCGCTCGCGGGCAGGAAGAAGCGGTGGTCCTCCCCGACCAGCAGCCGCGCGATATGCGGCGCGATCAGCCCGACGAAGCCGATGACGCCGACGAAGGCGACCGCCGTCCCCGTGAGGAGGCTGATCCGTGCGAGGGCCAGGAAGCGCAGCCGCTCCACCCGCACGCCGAGGCTCGCGGCCCGGTCCTGGCCGAGGCGGAGCGCGGTCAGTTGCCAGGCCGCCCGCATCGAGAGCGGGAAGACGAGCGCGACGACGATTCCGATGAAGGCGGCCTTGTCGAGGCTCGCGCGGGAAAGGCTGCCCAAGGTCCAGAAGACGAGCTGCTGCAACGCCTGCTCGGTCGCCACGAACTGGAGCAGGGCGACGAGGGCGTTGAAGGAGAACAGGAGCGCGATTCCGAACAGCACGACCGTCTCCGGCCCGCCGACGCCGCGCAGCCGCGCCAGCATTTGCAGCAAGGCCGCCGAGCCGAGCGCGAAGAGGAAGGCGTTGGCGGAGACGATCCAGCCCTGCGGCACGCCCGGCAGGGCGAGGTCGAGCACGATGGCGAGGGCCGCGCCGAAGGTCGCGGCCGAGGACATGCCGAGCGTGAAGGGGCTGGCCAGCGGATTGTCGAGCACCGTCTGCATCTCGGCCCCGGCGAGAGCGAGGGCCGCGCCGACCGCGAGGGCGAGGAGGGCCACGGGCAGGCGCACGTCCCAGACGATCGAGACGAGGCCGCGGCCGAGGGCGGCGGGCTCGAAGAGGGCGCGCAGGATCTGCGCGGGGGACAGGCTCGCCGGCCCCGTGGCGAGATCGAGCGCGAAGCCCGCGAGCGCGAGCGCAAGGAGCGCCGCGATCACGAGGAGGCGCCGGCGCACCCGGCGGTCGTAATCCGCGAGCGAGAAATCGCCGCTCCGGGCGGCGCTCATTCGGTCCCGCCGAGGCTCGTCCAATAGGTGCCCTCGAGCGGCACGGACAGGAAGCGTTCGTTGATCTCCCGCAGGGTCGCGGCGGGATCGAGATCACCGAACAACTCGGGATGGAGCCACTTGGCCAGAAGCTCGACCGCGACGACATGGACCGGCGTGTCGTTGAAGAGCTGCCACATGCCGTGGATGCGCTCGGGCGGCAGGGAGGAGATGGCCAGGAGGTTCAGCCGGGCGAGCGTCGCCGCGAGGGAGCGGCGGGCCTCCTCGGCCGACACGCCGCTGCCGAGAACGAGGCCGCCGCTGCGGATCTGGTAGGTTCCCCCCGTGCCGACATAAATGTCCGGCTTCGCGCTCGCGACATATTCGGGGCTCAGCTCGCCCGTCGCGCCGGGCAGGATATCGGCCCCGATATTGTGGCCGCCCGCCGCCCGGATGAACTGGTCGAAGACGCCGCGGCCGGGCGAGTAGCAGCAGGTCGGCCCGCCCGCATGGGCATGCATGAAGACTCGTGGCCGGGCGAGGCCGGGCGCCTTCAGCCGCGCGGCGATCCGGTCGAGATGCTCGCGGTAGAAGCGGTTATAGGCGAGGGCGGCCTCGGGCCGGCCGATCGCCTCCCCGAGGATGCGCAGGCTCGCCTCGGTCTCCTCCAGCGGGGCCTGGAAGAAGTCGATCACGATGACCGGCACGCCGATCGCCTCGAAGCGGCGGGCGACCTCGCCCGCCTGGGCCGCGCCGCCGCCGCCATCGGCGAAGCGGCTGAGCACGACGAGGTCCGGCTCGAGGGAGATCGCCTTCTCGAGGGAGAAGGTCCGCGCCGCGCCGGAGCCGAGATCGGGAACCCGCTCGATGGCCGGAAAGCGGCGCCGGTAGAGGTCGTAGGTCGCCCGGTCGCGCTTGAGGTCGTCGCCCCAGCCGGCGACGAGACTGACCGGATCGGGATGGAGGAGGGCGAGAGCGTTGAGGTGCCGGCCCTGGGCCAGCACGATGCGCCTCGCGGGGGCGGGGAGCGTGACTTTCCGGCCCGTCAGGTCGGTCAGCGTGACCGGCTCCGCCCGCGCGCCGAAGGCGAGGAGGACGAGCGCCAGCGCGAGCATGGTCCGCAGGCGATCAATGAGCATGGTCGTGCTCCTCGTGGCCGTGACGATGGCCGGCGCGGTGCCTGCGGGCCTCCTCCTCGCGCGCCACGGCGAAATAATCCTCGTCGCGGTCGTGGTCGAATTTCTCGCCGTAGGCGGTCTCGGTCATGCCCCGCTTCCAGTAGCCGATGACGAGGAAACGGCGGCGCTCCACCCCGCGCTCGTCGCGGATATGGGCGCGCAGCGCGCGCGCCGTCTCCGATTCGGCGCCGACCCAGAACGCGATGTCGCCGTGGCCGGGCGAGGGCACGCCCCTCACGGCGGCCGCGAGCCCCGACCTCCCCGGCGGCGCGTGCAGCCAGGTGACGCGAAGGCCCGGCGGCGCCTCGACCGGCTGCTCCTCCTCGGGGCCCGGCACCTCGATGAAGGCGTGGCCGGCCGTCTCGCGCGGCAGCGTCTCCAGCATCCGGGTGACGGCGGGCACCGCCGTATGGTCGCCCGCGATGCAGACCCAGGGGGCGGCGGCGATCTCCCGGCCGCCCGGGGCGCTGATCCCGATGACGTCGCCGGGCTGGGCGCTCGCCGCCCAGCTCGCCGCCGGACCCTCGCCGTGAAGGACGAAATCGACCTCGATCTCGCCCGTCGCGGGGTCGTGGCGGCGGACCGTATAGGTGCGGATCGCAGGCAGGAGCGCCTTGTCCGGCCAGACGAGCGGCTTCGCCGCCGCCGGCCATTCGATCCGGTTGTGGCCCTGGGGCGGGATCAGGAGCTTGAGGTTCGGCCCGCGCGGCAGATCCTCCAGTTCCGGGCCGCCCAGGGTGACGCGCCGCATCGCGGGCGTCACGTTGCGGGCGCGCAGGAGCCGGACCACGCGGATCTGGCGGAACCTGCCGGTCCAGGGCTTGGCGTTCGTCATTCTCGTCCCGGGTCTGAAGGGGCCTCGGCCGCGAAGCGCAGGCCCCGCGCCAGGGCGGCCGGAATGACCGATCCGTGCGTCTCGCCCTCGAAGAGGGCGAAGGAGACGGCGAGGCGGGGAATCCCGGCGAGCCGCGCGGCCATCTCGCGGGCATTGTCGACGAGGCGCGCCTCGCGCCGCAGCCGCTCGTGGGGATCGGCCGAACCCGTCCCTGCCGGCGGCTGCTCTTCGCCGCCGGCGCTCAGGAGCAGGCGCGTCTCGCGCGCCGGCCCGCCGGCGGCGGCGAAGGCGCGCTCCTCCCCGAGGATCGCACTCCCGTTCCACCAGATGGAGGGGCTCGCCGCGACATAGGCCGCGAAGGAAGCCGGCCGCGTGAAGAGGCAATGGAGGGCGAGGAGGCCGCCGAAGGAATGTCCGAACAGGGAGGACCGAGCCGGATCGGCGGGCAGCTCGGCCGCGACCAGCGGCTTCAGCTCCTGCTCGATGAAATCGAGGAGGCGGTCCGCCCCTCCGCTCGGCGGCCAGGGCCTGCCGTCCGCCCGTGGCGGCGGCTCGCCGCCTGTCGCGGGCGGCGTGAGATCCAGGGTGCGCCGCCGCATGTCGATCGGCGCCTCGCCCGGATAGCCGATGGCCACGATTGCGCGGGGTGGCGGGCGGCGCGGCCCGAATCCCTCCGCCGCGAGCCGGGCGATGTCGACCGCCGTGCCGAAGACGGCATTGCCGTCGAGGAGATAGGTGACGCCGAAGCCCTCCGCCGGCGGGGCGCCGGCAGGCCGCCACAGGAAGACGCGATAGGCGAGGCCCTCGCGGGAGACCATGTCCCTGACCCAGGCGCCGGGCACCTGGACCGGCTGTCTGTCGGCTCCCATCGAGGATCCGCTAGCGAGCGCCAGGGCCGGCGCGGCGAGCATGGCTCGCCGCGTCCAGCCCCGGCCGGAGCTTTCCGCCATGCCCGCTCACCAGCGATAGGTCAGCGTGGCGAGGACGGCGCGGCGATAGCCGTAGACGCAGCCCTGCAGATAGGAGAAGCAGCCCGACACATAGGTCTTGTCCGCAAGGTTCGTTCCGTTGACCGCGAGCTTGAGACCCTTCAGATACGGGCTCGCCTTGCCGAAATCGTAGCTGACGGCCGCATCGTACAGGGTATAGCCCGGAACCCTCAGGGTGCCGTCCGCCTGGCCGAGCGTGTTGCCGATATAGCGGACGCCGCCGCCGAAGCCGAGCCCGGCCAGCCAGCCGTCATGGAAGGTGTAGTAGGCCCAGCCGGAGGCGATCTGAGCGGGCGCGCCGACCGGGCGATGGCCGAGGCTCGCATCGTTCGCCCGCGTCACCTCGACATCCATGGTCGAGTAGGCGGCGATCAGGTCGAGGCTCTTGGCGATCGTGGCGCGCGCCTCGACCTCGACGCCGCGGGAGCGGATCTGCCCCGTCTGGATGCTGTAGCCGAAATGGTTGGGATCGGGCGTCGTGACGTTGTTCTGCGTCAGGTCGAAGGCGGACGCCTGGATGAAGGCGTCGTAGCCGACGGGCTGGAACTTGACGCCCGCCTCGTATTGCTCGCCCGTCGTCGGGCGGAAGGGAGTGCCCGAATAGGAGGTGCCCGAGGTCAGGGGATCGAACGAGGTCGCGTAGCTCGCATAGGGGGCGAGGCCCCAGTCGAAGAGATAGACGAGGCCCACGCGGCCGGTCAGGGCATCGTCTCCGAACTTGGTCGTCTTGTTGGTGTTGTAGACGTATTGCTTGGTGTCCGCCCAATCCTGGCGGAGGCCCGCGGTCAGGACGAAGCGGTCGAACTTGATCTGGTCCTGCGCGTAGAGACCGAGCTGGCTCTGGTCCTGGTTGGTGCGCGGCGTGGCGGGCAGGACGAAGGGCGTGCGGCCATAGATGGGGAACCGCCAGTTCAGCGGCTGCACCGTGCCGCCCGTGCCGAGATAGGAATGCGAGCCGACATCCAGGTAGTCGAGCCCGAGCAGGAGCTTGTGCGTGAGCGGCCCGGTGGTGAAATCGAACTGGGCCTGGTTGTCGAGCACGAGGCCGCGCGCGAATTCGCGCGAATAGGTGGCCCGGCGCGGCTGGAGCATTTCCTGGTTGGCCGACATGCCGACCGCCGCGACCGTCGTGAATTTCGAATCCATGTCGACGAAGCGCAGGTTCTGGCGCAGCGTGACGCCGTCCGTCGGCTTGTGCTCGATCTCGTAGCCGATATGCGACATGTTCCGGCTGAAGCCCTCGAAGCCGGGCTCGCCGGGGAGGAGGCGCGTCGGGATCCGGCCGAACTTCGTCGGCAGGAGCGTGCCGACTACCGGCAGGGTGCCGTAGAAGCCCGTTTCCGGGTCGCGCTGGTAATGGCCGTAGACGGTGAGCTTGAGGGTCTCGTCCGGCTTCCAGGTGAAGGAGGGCGCGATCATGATGCGCTGCTCCTTCGTATGGGCGACCTGCGTGTCGGCGTCCCGGAACAGCCCGGTCAGCCGGTACAGGAACTTGCCGTCCGGGTCGGCCGGGCCGCCGAGGTCGAAGGCGGTCTGGAGGCGGCCGTAGCTCCCCGTCTGGAGCTGGATCTCGCGGACCGGCGTCTCGGTCGGGCGCTTGGACACCATGTTGACGAGGCCGCCGACATTGACCTGCCCGAACAGGACCGAGGCCGGCCCGCGCAGCACCTCGATGCGCTCCAGCGAATAGGGATCGATCGCCGGAACCAGGAAATTCACGCCGCGCAGGACGCGCATGCCGTCCCAGTAGTTCACATAGGCGGCCGCCGTTCCGCCGCCGCCGAAGCCGCGGATGAAGATGCTGTCGTAGCGGTTGTTGGCGGGGCGCACCTCCGGCGAGATGCTGGCCGAGTAGCGCAGGGCCTGCGAGACGCTCTCCGCCTGCTGCTGGTCCATCTGCTCGCGCGGGATGACCGAGATCGATTGCGGCACTTCGAGGATCGGGGTGTCCGTCTTGGTGCCGGTGGCGCTGCGCCGGGCGACCATGCCGCCCACGGGCCCGTTGGCGCGCTCCACCGGCCCGGCCGGTTCCACCGCCGGCCCCGCCGGAGCCATCGTCGGGGCGGGAGCGCGGGAGGAGGCGACGGTGCGGGCATGCGTCCGGCCGCGGCGCACGCTCGCCCGGGTGGGGGCGGGGCGGGCGGCCGGCTGGACGACCCGCGGCGCGGCCCGGCGCGGCGCGGGCGGCTCGACCGTCACGGGGGGAAGGCCCGGGCCGGATTGCTGGGCGATCGCGGTCGAGGACAGAAATGCGCCCAGGAGGCCCAAGGCCGCCCCCGCGGCAACCCGGCCTCCTCCTCGCGCCGATCCCATTTCCAACATATCGCCCCCGCCCGCTCGAAAAGTCGCGGGTCGGCATTAGCGTTGCCCGGCCCGGCCGATCGAGTCCGCCGTCTTTGCGAAAGATGCCGAGAGCTTTGCGGGAAGTGCGTGCTCCGCCTCTTTTCTTGGTCAGCGGCAAAAAGACAACACCATATTAGAAATGTTCTATTTTCATGGAGGGATTTCTTCTTGACGGAGAGAGCAAGATGCATTGTCTGAGGATGTGACGACTGCATTCACCAGAACGCGGGATTCGGGCGGGCAGCGCCGCTCGATCCCGTTCTCGTTCTTCGAGCAGTCCCCGCGCTTCCGGTCGGGCGAGCATACGATCGAGCCGGTCCTGGCCTCGGACGAGCCCGTCCTGATCGGCCGCTTCCGCACGCTGCGCCTGCGCGAGGGCCTGATCCTGCACGCGACCGACACGGAGGACCTGCACGACCTGACGACCTGCACGAATCTCGATCCGGGCTTCGGCTTCTATCTCTTCATCGAGGACGGCGAGGGGCTCGACGCCTCGGTGGACGGGCGTCCCCTCCCGGTCGGGCTCCACAGGGGCGCGAGGGCCGGCTCCACGGGATTCGCCATGTCGTGGCGGGCTCGCGTGCGCTTCCGGCGCCGGGCGGCGCGGGGGACACGGGTCCGCAAGGCGCTGGTGACCGTCTCCCACGAATGGCTGGAGCAGACCTTCGGTCGCCACAGCGTGGCGATCCCGCCCGCGGCCCTGGAGCATCTGGCGATCTCGCGCTGGTCTCCCTCATACCGGCTGCGCAAGCTCGTCGAGGGATTGCTGGAGCCGGACCTGCGCGGGGATGCCGTGTCTCGGCTGCGGGACGAGAGCGTCGCGCTCGACCTCGTCGCCGAGGCGGTCGCGACCCTCGAGCCCCCCACCGGCGTGACCGCCCTGCGGCGCACCGAGGCGCTGCAACTCTCGCGAGCCCGCGACATCATCGAGGCGCGCCTGTCGACGGATCTCGCCGTCGCCACCCTCGCGGGCGAGCTGGCCATCGGGGTCTCGGCTCTCCAGCGCCTGTTCCGCGTCAGCCACGGCTGCTCGGTCTATGAATATATCCGGGACCGCCGTCTCGATCAGGCCCGCGCGCTGCTCGAGCAGGGACAGTCGGTGACGGCGGCCGCCGAGGCGGCCGGCTATTCGAGCCCGGCCAATTTCGCGACCGCCTTCAGGCGCAAGTTCGGCCTGACCCCGACAATGGCGAGGGAAGGGCTTCAGGTATAGGCGGCCGATCCCGTTCTCGCGGACCATGCGATCCTTCACCTGCCGATGTGGCTTCAATCTTCCTGGCCGGGAACATAAAGACGGGAAGGCGGCGGCGCGAGGCGGCCGAGGCGTTCCGAAAAGGGCTCGATCATGACCGACCGTTCCATCAAGGGCAAAACCGTCATCGTTGCCGGCGGCGGCAAGAATCTCGGGGCGCTGATCGCGCGCGATCTCGCGGCGCACGGAGCCAGGGCCGTCGCCATCCACTACAACACGGCCGCGACGAAAGCCGAGGCCGACGCGACGGTCGCCGCGGTCAAGGCCGCCGGGGCCGAGGCCGCCGCCTTTCAGGCGGACCTGACCACCGCCGGGGCCGTGGAAAAGCTGTTCGCCGAGGCGGTTGCGGCTTTCGGCAGGCCCGACATCGCCGTCAATACGGTCGGCAAGGTTCTGAAGAAGCCGATCCTCGATATTTCCGAGGCCGAATATGACGAGATGAGCGCCGTCAACGCCAAGGCGGCCTTCTTCTTCCTGAAGGAGGCGGGACGCCATCTCAACGACAACGGGGCCGTCGTCACGCTCGTCACCTCGCTGCTCGGCGCCTTCACGCCGTTCTATGCGAGCTATGCCGGCACCAAGGCGCCCGTGGAGCATTTCACCCGCGCGGCGGCCAAGGAGTTCGGCGAGCGCGGCATCTCCGTGACGGCCATCGGCCCCGGTCCGATGGACACGCCTTTCTTCTACGGCCAGGAAAGCGCCGAGGCGCAAGCCTATCACAAGACGGCGGCGGCGCTGTCGAAGTTCTCGAAGACCGGGCTGACCGATATCGAGGATATCGTCCCCTATATCCGCTTCCTCGTCTCCGAGGGCTGGTGGATGACCGGCCAGACCATCCTCGTCAACGGCGGCTACACCACCAAGTGAAGGGCACCGGGAAGGCCGCGGCTTTCGGGTGGCGACGGCGCTTCGCGAAGGCCGTCACCGCCTGATATTCAACCCGGCTCCCGCGCGAAAAGGAAAAGCCTGACGTTTGCAGCTTCGGCGGATCCTCGATTCGCGTTAAGCTTTCATTGACCGTTCAGGCCGCGCGGCGTTAAGACCTATCCGCGGCGATGTTGCGGAGAGTATGCATGATCGATCGGATCGCCACATCGATCGGCCGCACGTTCTGCGCGTGGGGGGGCGGGGGCCGCTCGCGCCTCGGCCTCGCCTCGGTCGCGCTGCTCTGCGGATTCGGCCTTGCCGCATCGGGCGTCACGCTGGTCCGCGCCGCCGACGATGCCGGCGTTTTCGACTTCTTCCGCAGCCCGGCTCTCGACCGGATGATTGATCCGATCCGCCTGAGGCCCCGCTATGCCTCCGAGCCGCGCTTCGTCTATCGCCCGAGAGGCGAGATCCGGCGCCGGGAAGCGCGCCGCCGCGAGGCGAGGCGGGCGGAGATCCGGCGGGCGGCGCCCGCCCGCCGGGCCGCAAGGCGGATCGTGGAGGCGCGCCAGCCCCGCCCGGCTCCGGGCGAGCCCGTGCGGGAGAGGCCCACCCTGCGGCACGCGTCTGCCGTCTCCGCTGCGGCCGGCGCGACCGGCGCGAGCGCCGTGGGGCGGCGGACGATGTGCGTGCGCACCTGCGACGGCTACCTCTTCCCCGTCGGCACCCTTCATTCTCGCGCGGATTTGCCGACGCACGAGACCGCCTGCCATGCGGCCTGCCCGGCCGCGGAAACGCGCCTCTACACGCTCGCGCCGGGCCAGACGCTGGAAAGTCCCGCCGGTGCCCGGTCGGTCCTCGACGGGACGGTCTATGCGAAGCTCAAGACGGCTTTCCTCTTCCGCAAGACGGTCGTCGCCTCCTGCGACTGCCAGACGCCCGGCCTCGCCTCCGCCCACCTGCCCATCCTGCTCGACCCGACGCTCCGCCGCGGCGACGTCGTGGTGGACGGGCAGGGCAACGCCCAGGCTTTCGCGGGCCCGCCCCGCGTCCCGGCCTCGCGGCAGGCATTTGCCGGCTACGAGACGAGCCGCGCCCTGTCCGGCACCGCCAAGGCCCAGGTCGACAAGCTGATGGGCACGACCCTGCGCCGCAAGATCGCCGCCGCCTACGAGCGCAGCGAGCGCCGGCGCCTGGCGGGCCTGCCGGATTCCGCGTCTTCCTCCGAGGCGGCGGAGCCGCGGGCGACCAGGCTCTCCGCCGTCACGCGAGCCGCTTTCCGCGAGGTGTCGCCGCCGGCGGGCTCCGATTCCCGCGTGCGGGCCTTCACGGTCACCCAGCAGGGCGGGACGGTTCACGCATCGGGCGCGCGGATCATCACGGTCGAATAGCGGCTCCCGCATCGACAAGCCTCCCGGCCTCGGCCAAGAGTGCGGCATGAGCGATCCCGCGCCTGCCTTTCCTTCCGCGACGGTCCTGCTTCTTCGCGACCTGCCGCGTTTCGAGGTCCTGATGGTGCGGCGGCACCGTCAGATCGAATTCGCCTCCGGCGCGCTCGTCTTTCCCGGCGGAAAGCTCGAGGAGAGCGACAGGGATGCGGGCTGGGCGCGGCATGTCGCGGGAGGGGAAGGGCTGAGCGATATCGAGCGGGCTTTGCGCATCTGCGCCGTCCGCGAGGCATTCGAGGAATCGGGCATCCTGCTCGTGGGCCGGGGGCCGGAGGCGGCCGAGGCCGTCGAGGCGCGCGCGGCGGCCGGTCGCGAGGAGGTGGCCGCGGGACGCGTCGGCTTTCGCGAATTCGTCGCGGAACTCGGGCTGAAGCTCGACCTGTCGGCGATGACGCCCTTCGCGCATTGGATTACGCCCTCGCCGATGAGGAAGCGCTTCGACACGCGCTTCTACCTGAGCGCGGCCCCGCCCGATCAGGTCGCCGCCTGCGACGGCTGCGAGACGGTCGATGCGGAATGGGTGCCGCCGGCCGAGGCCTTGCGCCTGGGGGAGGCCGGCGAGCGCACGATCGTCTTCCCGACGCGGCTGAACCTGCGGCTGCTCGCGGCCTCGACCTCGATCACCGAAGCGCTCGCCAGCGCCGCGAGCCGGCCGGTGCAGCCGATCACGCCCGAAGTCACCCGGATCGACGGCCACGACATGGTGTCCATCCCGGAAACCGCCGCCTACGGTATCGTGCCGCCCGAAAGGCTGTGAGACGGGAGATTTGAGGGCGGTGGAGAAACCCGCCCCGTGAACCCGGCGAAGCTCATGCGATCACATGGCTCGAAGGCGGTTGCGCTCCTGCTGCTCCTCGCCCTGTGCTCCTGCGCCGCCATCGACGGGGATCAGGTCCGGCTCTGCCGCATCGCCCTTCCAGCGCTCGAGCCGGAAGGCGCCCGGATCATCGTCCGGCGCGTCCTTCCCATCGAGCACGGCGTGCGGGTGAGCTACCGGGCCGCGATCGGGGAAGGGCCCTCGCTCGACCGCTTCGCGGAATGCCGCTTCGCTCTTGGCCGCCGGACCGAGATCGAGGCCATCACCACCGATCGGGGCGAGGTGCCGGGCGCCACCGTCTATCTCCTGCGGCGCTACTACGTGGAGACGCCCGAGGGGGCGGCGGGCGATCCGGGCCCGCCGCCCCCGGATGCCGACCTGCCCGAATGGCCGCGCCCGGCCGCAATCCTGGTCCAGCATCTCCTGGCCGGAGCGCCGGGCGGCGCGATCCTGGCCCTGCTCGCGGCCGCCTACGGCCTGGTCTGGGGCCTGATCGGCCGGATCCACCTCGCTTTCGGCGCGCTCTCGACGATCGGCGCTGCCGCGGCCGGTATCGCGGTGGCGGCCATCGGCGGGGGAGCGCCGACCTTCGCGGGGCTCGCCGCCGCGCTCGCCCTGGCCGTCGCCGCGGCGGGGCTACACGGCTGGGCGGTCGGGCGGATGGCCTTCGTCGCCGTGCCCTCGCGAAGCGGGCAGGCGAGCCTGATCGCCTCGCTCGGCCTCGCCATCGCGCTCTCGGAATATCTGCGGCTCGCCGCGGGCAGCCATGCCGCCTGGATCGGGCCGGTGGGGGCGGGGCCCGTCTTCGTGGCGCGGGCGGGAGATTTCATCGTCACAATCGAGCCCGGGGCGATCATTCTCGCCGGCGCCGGGTTCTCCGTCGTACTTGCCCTCGCGGCGGCGATGCGGCTCACGGCCTTCGGCCGCCATTGGCGGGCCGCGGCGCAGGACCCGACCGCCGCCGAATTGTCGGGCATCGACGTCGGCCGGCTCGTCGGCCGCACGCTGCTTCTCTCGGGCGGGCTCGCCGGGTTCGCCGGGGCGCTGGCCGCGATCCGCTGGGGCGCCCTCGGCTTCGCGGACGGATTCGCTCTGGGGCTGAAGGCGCTCGCGGGCGCCGTCCTCGGCGGGATCGGCTCGGTGCCGGCGGCGCTCGCGGGCGGGCTCGTCGCCGGCCTCGCCGAATCCCTCTGGCCGCTGCTCTTTCCCGTGGAAGGACGCGATCTCGCCCTCTTTATCGCGCTTGTGATCGCGATCATGCTGCGGCCGCGCGGACTCTTCGCCCGCGCCTGATCGGGAGTGATTCTCCTTGGCATATGCGATCGGCATCGACGACGTCCGGGCGGCGGCCGAGGTCCTCGCCGGGCAGGTGCTGGAGACCCCCCTCGTGCCCGCCCCCGGCCTCTCGGAGATCACGGGGGCGACGATCCTCGTCAAGCACGAGAACATGCAGGCGACCGGCTCCTTCAAGGAGCGGGGAGCGCTGACGCGCCTCTCGGCGCTGACGGAGGGAGAGCGCCGGCGCGGCGTCGTGGCCATGTCGGCGGGCAACCATGCCCAGGCCGTCGCCTACCATGCCCGGCGCCTCGGCATCCCCGCGGTCATCGTGATGCCGGTCGGCACGCCGCTCGTGAAGGCGCAGAATACGCGCGCCCAGGGCGCCGAGGTCCGGCTCGTCGGCGAGACCCTGTTCGAATCCGCCGCCCATGCCCGCGCCCTGGAGGCCGAGCACGGCTATGTCTTCGTGCATCCCTATGACGATCCGTACGTGATGGCCGGCCAGGGCACGGTCGCCCTCGAAATGCTGGCCCGGGCCGGCGACCTCGACGACCTCGTCGTGCCGATCGGCGGGGGCGGGCTGATCTCGGGCATCGCCGTGGCGGCGCGGGCCCTGAAGCCGGGCATTCGCATCATCGGCGCCGAGGCGGCCCTCTACCCTTCCTTCGCCAACGCCCTCGCCGGGGAGGACAGGCCGATCGGCGGGCCGACCCTCGCCGAGGGCATCGCCGTCAAGACGATTGGCACGCTCACCCTGCCGATCGTGCGCGACCTCGTCGACGAGATCGTCTGCGTCGAGGAACCCCTGATCGAGCGGGCGGTGTCGTTCTTCGCCACCCATTCGCGCAGCATGACCGAAGGAGCGGGCGCGGCGGGGCTTGCAACCGTTCTC
>NZ_DAOLAJ010000003.1:59731-61160 GCF_035325185.1 Enterovirga sp.
CATCCCGATCTCTTTGCCGGCCGCCGGGTGGGCCTCGTGCTCTCCGGCGGCAATATCGACGCGCGGCTGCTCGCGGCCGTGATGGTGAGGGAGCTGGAGCGTGAGAACCGGATCGCGTCCTTTCGGATCACGAGCCACGACCGCCCGGGCTTTCTCGGCGAGGTGGCGAGCCGGCTCGGCGCGCTCGGCGCCAATATCCTCGAGGTCTCGCACGGGCGGCTTTTCCTGGACGTGCCCGCCAAGAGCGTGACCGTCGATGTAACGATCGAGACACGAAACACTCAGCACACTTCGGACGTTCTCTCCGCGCTGGCGGCCGACGGTCTCGATCCGAGACCCCTCGGCCCCACCGGGTTGTCCGAAGCGGCCTATTGAGGGGAAAATGACACAGACGAACTACGTGCCGCACGGCCGATATGCCGGGCAGGATTCCTATCGCGACGCGGGAGCCTATCCCGGCCAGGCCGCGCCGATGCCGCTCGGGCGGACCGACGGGGTGCTGAGCCGGCGCGTCCTCGCCTATTGCATCGACGTCGTCGTGATCTCGTTCCTCGTGGTGCTGTTCGGCTTCCTGATCGGCGTGGCCGGCATCTTCACCTTCGGCCTCACCTGGGGGCTCTACGTCATCCTCATCCCCGGCACGGCGATCCTCTACAGCGCGCTCAGCATCGGCGGGCCCTCCATGGGCACGATCGGCATGCGCATGACCGGGCTCGTCGCGCTGGAATCCTCGACGGGCCGGGGCGCGGGCCCCCTGCTCGCCGGGCTCCACGCCCTTCTCTTCTATGTGGGCATCGGCACCCTGGCGCTCTTCGTGCTCGACATCGTCATCGGGCTCGCCCGCAGCGACCGGCGCCTCGGCCACGATCTCCTGGCGGATATCGTCGTCATCCGCCGCTGAAGACGACGCGCCCCTTGCTCCGGCGGGCGCGCTTCGGGCATCGTGGCGCGACCATGGTGAGGCGAGACGCTTGACGAGCCATCCGCGCGATGCGCCGCAATTCTACCTGACGGCGCCCTCGCCCTGCCCCTACCTGCCGGGCCGGCAGGAGAGGAAGGTCTTCACCCATATCGTGGGCCGGCGCGCCCGGGAGATCAACGAGGTCCTGACCCAGGGCGGATTCCGCCGCTCGCAGACGATCGCCTACCGGCCCGCTTGCGAGGGCTGCCGGGCCTGCATCTCGGTGCGTGTTCTCGCCGGCGAATTCGCTCTCTCGGCGAGCATGAAGCGGGTGCTGAGGCTCAACCGCGACCTCGTCGGCACCGTCCTGCCGAACCAGCCGACCCCCGAGCAATACGGCCTCTTCCGCCGCTACCTGGAGGCGCGCCACAGCGGAGGAGGAATGGCCGACATGACGGCGCTCGACTATGCGATGATGGTGGAGGACAGCCATGTCGAGACGCGGCTCGTGGAATACCGCCGCCGCGG
>NZ_DAOLAJ010000003.1:61260-77349 GCF_035325185.1 Enterovirga sp.
GCCGCGGCGCGGGCGAGCTGGTTGCCGTCTGCCTGATCGATGAGCTGTCGGACGGTCTTTCGATGGTGTATTCGTTCTTCGATCCGGATCTCGCCGCCCGCAGCATCGGCACCTTCCTGATCCTCGATCATATCGCACGTGCGAAGGCGTCCGCTCTTCCCTATCTCTACCTCGGCTATTGGGTTCCGGGATCGCGGAAGATGGCCTACAAGGAACGATTTACGCCTCAGGAGCGATTACTGTCCTCCGGCTGGACCAGGCACGACTAGCCGGACGGGCAGCCGAAGGTTATCAACAAAGCGTCTTTCCTTTGCGGTCTCGGCGGGCATACTGCGCGCCGCTCAGACATCGAGCAAAGGATGTGAACGATATGGACTTGAAGAAATACCTGGCCGAGGCGATCGGCACGTTCTGGCTCGTGTTCGGCGGAGCCGGCGCGGCGCTGACGGCCGCCGCCTTCCCGCAGCTCGGCATCGGATTCCTCGGGGTCGCCGTGGCCTTCGGCCTGACGGTCCTCACCATGGCCTTCGCGATCGGCCACATCTCCGGCTGCCATCTCAATCCGGCCGTCACGATCGGCCTCACGACGGGTGGGCGCTTCCCGGCGAGCCAGGTCGTTCCCTATATCATCGCCCAGGTCGTGGGCGGCGTCGCCGCGGCCGCCGTGCTGTATTTCATCGTCTCCGGCGCGCCGGGCTTCAACCCTGCCGGCGGCTTCGCCTCGAATGGATTCGCCGAGCATTCGCCAGGCAAGTACGGGCTCATCCCCGTCCTCGTGGCGGAGGCCGTCGTGACCGGCATGTTCATCTTCGTCATCATGGGCTCGACCCATCGTGAGGCGCCGGCCGGCTTCGCGCCGATCGCGATCGGCCTCTGCCTGACCCTGTGCCACCTCATCCTGATCCCCGTCAGCAACTGCTCGGTGAACCCGGCCCGCTCGACGGCGACCGCGATCTTCGCCGGGGGCTGGGCCCTGGAGCAGCTCTGGGCCTTCTGGGTAGCGCCGATCGTCGGCGGCGCGATCGGCGGCCTTCTCTATCGCGGCCTCTGTGACAACGACTGAGCGGCTCGAGACATGGTCATCCCGCCTTCGCGGCGGGATGACCCATCACTCGAACCTGTTCGACTTCGGAAAACCCTTGGGCGGCAGGCGGCCGGCCTCGGCGCGGTTGCCGAGCCATTCGCGCAACTCGGCCTCGGCGACGGTCCAGGTCCGGGCGGAGGTGTCCTTCCAGGTCAGGCCCTCGGCCAGCGTGAAGGTCTTGGCGTCGGAAAGGCCGCCATCCTTGTAGCGTTGCAGGCGCACGCCCTTGCCCCGCCCCATCTCGGGAACCTGCCCGAGGGGGAAGACGAGCAGCCTGCGGTTCTCGCCGACGACGGCGACATGGTCGCCCGAGACGGGCGAGGCGACGACCGCCCGCTCCTTCGCATCGACGCCCAGCACGCTGCGTCCCTTGCGGGTGGTCGCCACGAGATCGTCGGCCGGCGCCACGAAGCCGCGCCCGTCCGAGGCGGCGAGCAGCAGCTTCGATCCCGGCCTGTGGGCGAAGGCGGCCACGACGTCGGCGCCCTCGTCGAGATCGGCCATGAGCCGGATCGGATCGCCGAAGCCGCGCCCGCCGGGGAGCTTCGAGGCGTCGAGCGTGTAGAACTTGCCGTTCGTCGCCATGACCAGGATGCGGGAGGTCGTCTCGGCGAAGAAGGCCGTCCTGAGGCTGTCGTCGCCCTTGAACTCGACCTTGGACAAATCCGGCTGATGGCCCTTCATGGCCCGGATCCAACCCTTCTGCGAGACGATGACGGTGATCGGCTCGCGCTCGACCATCGCCTCGGCGAAATCGATCTCGCCGAGATCGGGCGCGTCCTCGATCGAGGTGCGCCGGCGTCCGATCGTGGTCTCGGGGCCGTAGACCTTCCAGATCTCCCGGATCTGGCGGGCGATCGTCTGCCATTGCTTCTTGTCGGACTCGAGCAGCGCCTCGAGGGAGCCCTTCTCCTCCCGCAGCTCCGACTGCTCGCGCTTCAGCTCCATCTCCTCGAGCCGGCGCAGCGAGCGCAGGCGCGTGTCGAGGATCGCGTTGGCCTGGATCTCCGTCAGCGCGAAGACGCGCATCAGCTCCGCCTTCGGCTCGTCCTCCTCGCGGATGATCCTGATGACGCGGTCGAGGTCCAGATAGACGATGAGGAGGCCGCCGAGGATCTCCAGGCGCCGCCCGATGGCGGCGAGGCGGTGGCGCGAGCGGCGCTGGAGCACGTCGCGCCGGTGGTCGAGCCATTCGCGCAGGCATTCGGCGAGGCCGAGCACCTTCGGCACCTTGCCGCCCGCGGTCAGCACGTTGATGTTGAGCGGGATGCGCGCCTCCAGCTCCGTGAGCCGGAAGAGCGATTCCATCATCACGAGCGGATCGACCGTGCGCGAGCGCGGCTCCAGCACGATGCGGACATCCTCGGCGGATTCGTCGCGCACATCGGCGAGGAGCGGCAGCTTCTTCTCGTTGATCAGCTCGGCGATCTTCTCGATCAGCCGCGACTTGGGGATCCCGTAGGGGATTTCCGTGACGACCGCGACCCAGGTGCCGCGGCCCCCGTCCTCCCGCGACCAGCGCGCCCGCACCCGGAACGAGCCCCGGCCCGTGCGATAGGCGTCCGCGATCGCCTCCGCCTTGTCGATCAGGATGCCGCCGGTCGGGAAATCGGGACCGGGCACGAACTGGACGAGCTGGTCCGACGTCGCGCCCGGCCGCTCGATCAGGTAGAGCGCGGCCTGGCACAATTCCCCGGCATTGTGGGGCGGGATCGAGGTCGCCATGCCGACCGCGATGCCCTGGCTGCCATTGGCGAGGAGGTTCGGGAAGGCGGCCGGAAGGACGACCGGCTCCTCGCTCGTGCCGTCGTAATTGGGCCGGAAATCGACCGCGTCCTCGTCGATGCCGTCGAGGAGGCGCCGCGCGACATCCGTCATGCGCGCCTCGGTGTAGCGTTCGGCGGCGGCGTTGTCGCCGTCGATATTGCCGAAATTGCCCTGGCCGTCGACGAGCGGGTAGCGCGAGGCGAAATCCTGCGCGAGCCGCACCAGCGCGTCGTAGATGGCCTGGTTGCCGTGCGGATGGAAGGAGCCCATCACGTCGCCGACGATCTTGGCCGACTTGCGGAACGAGGTGTTGGGGCCGAGCCGGAGCAGGTTCATGCCGTGCAGGATGCGTCGATGGACGGGCTTGAGCCCGTCGCGCGCATCCGGCAGGGCGCGATGCATGATCGTCGAGAGCGCATAGGAGAGATAGCGCTCCTCGAGCGCCGATTTCAGGCTGACGATCTCGACCCCGCCCTCCTCCGGCGGATCGACCGGCTTCTTCATGACGCTCCGTTCCGAACCGAATCGGTTCCCTTGTCCCGGGCAGGGTTAGCAGAATCGGGGACGAGCGGGGCAACGCGCCCGCCTTGCCGCGAAACGGTCATGCTTGCCCGGTCAAGGGGAAGGATGATTCCGAACCATCTCGGCCCTGGCGCGCGGAGCCTGGGCGCGGCGCTCCTCGGCTGGGCGGTCCTCGCCACTGCGCCGAATGCGCTCGCGCAGCCGGCGCCCGACGGCGCGGCGCCCGCGCCGGCCGATTGCGCCCCGAAGGCGGCGCTCTACCAGTCCGGCAAGGGACTCAAGCTGTGGGTCCTGCGCCAGGGGACGCTCGTGCTGGCCGAAAACCCGCTGCGGCCGCTCTCGCGCGACGAGGCCGTGGTGCTGGAGGTGGTGGTCAACGGCCGGCGTGCGACGGCTTATGGGCCCGACCTGAACAATCTGCGCCAGGGCGGCTCGCTCAAATCGGTGGAGCGCGAGGGGCGCGAGCCGATCCGCTGGGCCGAGGGACGCGCCGCACCGGCGACCCTGCGCGTCGTCGCCGAGGACGGGCGCGTCCTCATTGGCCCGATGGCCTTCGCGGGATGCGAGGAGTCCCCGGCGGCGAAGGCGATCGCCGACAAGCCGCCGCCGAAGGCCGAGCGCCCCGCCCGTGGGAAAGGGCAGGGGAAAGGAAAAGCGGCGGCCCCTGCTGCCGCCGGAGCGGCAGATGCGCCGCCTCCGGCCCATCTGCCCCAGGGGGCCCTCCAGGGCCTCTCCCTACCGAAATAGAGCGCGACCCGTCCGGCCGTCACGCGCCTTTGGGGGATTTCGCCTCACGGCTCGCCGGGCGAGGGTGGAACGCTCGGGATGCGTCGCCGTTGCCCCGAGGGTTTCGAGCTTCGGATGAATTCATGCTGCGTCTCATTCTCGCCATTGCCGGGGTGCTCGGCATCTTCATCCTGGTGGCGATGACGGTCGCGCCGTCCCAGCCGGAATTGCGCGGCTGGTATCTCGCCCATGCCTGCGGCCATCTGGACAGGATCAGCCCGGACATCTGCGCCGCCATGCGCCGCGCCGCGGAGGGGCATGCCGGCTGACGGCGCTTTCGCGAGGGACCGTTGTCGAGCCGCCTCAGGGCGAGGCGGGCTTCAGGCCGGTGAGGCCGGAGGCACGCTCCTTGTCGAAGGGCGCGGTGACGGTGGCGCCGTCGTCGAACACGATGGTTCGCACGCCCTTCTGGAGATCGAAGGTCACGCTGCGGGCCGCGAGCTGGACGGGCGGCGCGGCCTCCGGCGGGGACAGCGAGAGATTCCCCAGATCCAAGGCCATGGCGCGAGCCCGCGCTTCGAGCGCCGGGCGCATGCGCTCCATGCCGGGGTCGACGGCCGGGGCAGGCGTGATCGAGGCGGTGGCGATCACGCGGTCGAGCGGCAGCGAGGCCGGGTCGGATTTCGGCTCGGCGACATGATCCGGCTGAGGCGCTTCCGCCGAGGCGGCCTTGGGTGCCGCGACGGCGGGCATCACGACGCGCGGCTTGAATTTCGGCAGCGAGGCGTAGCGCGCCTTCGCCATGAAGCCCTTCTTCTCCGTGAAGCGGACGCGGCGCGCGGCCGAGGCCCGCCCGGCGGCCGGGCGCTTGCCGCGGACCGCCCCGGCGCGTCCCTTCTGGCTCGCCGCCCCCGCCGGGGCGAGGCCGAATTCGCCTGCGACCTCGGGCGGGGCCAGCAGAGCCGCCCCTACGACCATCGCTCCGAGCAGCATCGCCGAGCGCGGCATGCCCATATCCTCCTGCAACATCAGGCCAGCACGGGATCCCTCGCGGGACCGTATGGCTATGTTGCACTGCATCACTGTGTCAAAATGACGACCAACGGTCCAGCTTCCCTTCAGATTCTGGCAAGACGAGCAGGGGCGGGCGTCTCTTGCTTTATTTGATGAGCGCGATGGTCTCCTTGAAGGAGGGGTTCTCGGCACTGCCGAGCCACTCGAAAACAACCATCTCCGTCGTGACGATCTCGGCGCCGTGGCCTTGCATCCTGGCGATCGCCGCCGCGCGGCTCTCCTCCCGGCGCGAGCCGATCGCGTCGCGCACGACCTTCACGCGCCGGCCGTCCGCCAGGGCGCCGAGCACCGTCTGGAGGACGCAGACATGGGCCTCGCAGCCCGCGACGAGCAGGTCGCGCTCTGCGGGCGTCGCACGCCCCGCAGGCGTCGCACGCCCCGCGGGCGCGGCCCGGCGAACCTCCGGCGAGCGCCAGGCGTCGAAGGTCATCTTGGCGACGACCGCCTCGCCCTCGCGGGGGGCCAGTTCGGGAAGGGTGCCGCCGAGGCCCCTCGGGTTCTGCTCGGTATAGACGACCGGGACGCCAAGCAGTCGCGCCGCGGCGAGGAGCCGCCGCGCCTGGGCGACCACCTCCTGCCCGTTCGCGATGGCCGGCATGAGGCGGCCCTGGAAATCGACCATCAGCAGCAGGTCGTTCTGCGCATCCGCGATCGGCATCTCTCATCCTCCCGGCCAAGGGCCGTCCCGTGGGGCCTCAATAGGTGGCGCGGCCACCCGAGGCGTCGAAGACGGCGCCCGTCGTGAAGGAATTCTCGGCCGAGCAGAGCCAAGCCACCATCGCGGCAAGCTCGCGCGTCTCCAGGAAGCGGTTGCGCGGAATCTTCGAGAGCATGAAGTCGATATGCTCTTGCGTGAGCTGGTCGAAGATGCGCGTGCGGGCGGCCGCGGGCGTCACCGCGTTCACGGCGATGTCGTAGCCGGCCAGCTCCTTGCCGAGCGACTTCGTGAGCCCGATCACGGCGGCCTTGGAGGCCGAATAGGCCGAGGCGTTGGGATTGCCCTCCTTGCCGGCGATCGAGGCGATGGTGACGATGCGCCCGTAGCCCTGCGCGATCATGGAGGGCACGACGGCGCGGCAGCAATGGAAGGTGCCGTCGACATTGATCCGCATGATCCGCTGCCAGTCCGCGACCGGATAGGTCCAGGTCTGGGTGTTGGGGCCGGCGATGCCGGCCGAGGTGACGAGGATGTCGATGGGGCCGTGCGCGGCCTCGGCCTCGCGCGCCGCGGCCATCACGCCCTCGGCATCGGTGACGTCGACGGCGCGCGCGCTCACCATCGGGCCGATCGAGGCGGCCGTCTCCCGCCCGAGATCGCCGTCGAGGTCCCAGATCTCAACCGTGGCGCCGCTCGCGGCGAATCGCTCGGCCACCGCCTGGCCGATGCCCTGCGCCCCGCCCGTCACGACGGCGACGTGGCCGTTGAGATCGATCTGGTTCAACCCGTATCCTCCCGGTTTCCCCGCCAGCTTAATGCGGCGGGCCACCGGGTTGAACCGCCTTTCGGAAGGTTTCTCAGGCGGGGGCGGCCTCCAGGTCCCGCAGGCGCTTCAGCGCCTCCCGGAGCACGGCGGCTTCCGCCACGCCGTACCGGGCCTCGAACGCCGCTTGCGCCTCCCGCCAGAGGGGGGCGGCGAGACGCAGGCGCGCCCGGCCGGCTTCCGTCAGGCTGAGGGCGCGGGTGCGGCCGTCCCGTCCCGGGCCAATCTCCACCAGCCCCTCGCGCTCCAGCGGGCGCAGCGCCCGTCCCATGGTCGTGCGGTCCATCGCCAGCAGGCTCGCAAGCTCGTTGATGGCGAGCGGCCCGCTGCGGCGCAGATTTGCGAGGACCGAGAACTGGGTCGTCCGCAACCCCGAGGGGGCGAGATGGCGATCGTAGAACTGGCTCGTCTGCCGGGCGGCGGCGCGGATGGCGAAGCAGTTGCAGGTCCCGGCCGCCTCGCCGGGGCTCTCCGCATCGGCCTTGGCGGAATTCGGGGGCGCGGTCATGGCTGCCATCATAAAAAGCGTATGCGCGCCTGTGCAAACGACGCATGCCCCTCCCAGGGCGGATTCGGGGCCGCCGCCTTGTCAGCCTTCGAATCCGCCTATCGCCCGCCGCGGGGACCACCTCCAGGCCCGCCGAAGCCGCCGGGCCCCCCGAAGGGACCTCCTCCCGGGCCGCCGAAGCCGGGGTTTCCGAATGGCCCGCCGCCTCCCGGGCCCCGGAGGCAAGGGCCTCGGAAGGGGCCCCCCCCGCCGAAGCCTCCCGGCCCTTCGCCGGGCCGGCGCATGTCGATATCGGGCGTCCGCCCGCCAGGTGACGACGGGGGGCCATGGAAGGGGGCGCCTCGGCCGGGGGCGCCGGGGGACGGGTTTCCGGGGGACGGCGCCGTGTGCGAGGGGCCTCCCGGACCGCGGCCATAGGGCGAGGAGGTTCCGGGGCCATGGCTTGGCGCCGGCGAACCTCTCCCGTCGGGCGCCCGGCCGATCCCCCGCCCGGGCTGAGCCCGCTCGATCTGGAGCTGGCCGCCCTGGCCGACGCGGGTCGTCAGGATCATGCGCTCCCCGCCGCGCGTGGGCACGGCTCGCGCGCTGCCGCCGACCTCGAGTCCCGATCCGAGCCGGACGCGCCGGTCGGCCCGCTCGGCGAAGGCTTCGATCGAAAGCTGCCGGACGCCCGGACCCACCGGGCCGCGGTCGCGCCTCGCCGATTCGACCGCGAGACCGCCCGCCTCCATCCTGCCGGAGACGATGGCGGGGCGCCCGGCCAGGGCGGGGTCGAGTCCCCGGAGTGTCAGGTCCCCGATCCTGAGGGAGCCGTCCACGCCCCGCCTGACGGGACCCGCGACGAGGGTGCGGCTCCCCTGGCGCGGCGCGACGAGGCTTGCCTCGATGACGCCGTCCATGCGCCGCAGGCCGCTGACCGCGACATGCTCGCCGGGCGCGAGCCGGCCGGCGGCGGCGGGAAGATCGACGCTCTGGCCCGCGACGACGGCCCGCCGCCCCTCCAGGGACTCGATCCGGCCGACCACCTCGCTGCGGATGTCGATTCTGTCGGTGACGAGCGCCTTGCCGGCGGGCCGCGCCACCACCTGCGCCACCTGGCCGAGGCGCAGGTCCCCGACGCGGCCGCGCTCGCCGTCGACGAAGACCGCGACGTCGCGGGGATAGGTGATGCGCAGGCCGTTCACATAGATGCTACCGAAGCGGCGGATCGTGCCGATCACCCCGGTTCCGCCGATCCCGCGGTCCTCGCCGACGGGACCGGACGGCGCGACGCCCGTGCCGCCGATGCCGCGATCGGAGGATTGCGCGCGGACCAGCTCCGGCCACGCGGCCAGGATGGAGGCCGCCGAGGCGAGAAAGCGGCGCCGGGACGAGGTCATGGCGTCTCCGTCTCCGGCGCGGCCGGCGGCTTGCGCTCGGTATAGACGTAGACCCCGAAATTCCATCGCCACTCGCCGGGCTCGTCGGTCTCGCAGGCGGCATGGGCCTCGCGATTCGCCTGTTGCAGGGCGTGGACCGCGATGTCGCGCGAGAGCGCCTGGAGCCGCTCCGCCAGGTCCCGCGAGAGGCCGTCGTAATGGACCGAGCGCTCCAGGAAGGGCGGATGCGGGCTCTCGACATTCGCGACCGCCGCCGCGATGTGGTCGTGCAGGTTGCGGCCGAGATAATAGAGCTGCTGGTCGCTGCCGCCCTGGGGGACATAGGCGGTGTCCTGGAGGGCGACCCTGTCCTCTCCGTCGAGGACGACGAGGCCGCGATCCATCCATTCGTCGAGCACCGCGCGGGGGCGGACGTCGCGCGTCACCGAGGCGACCAGCGTCTCGAAGGAGGGCGTCTCGCCCATCCTCGGCAGGGCGAGGGGGCGGCCCTCGCGATCGGCATAGAGCGGGTCGGCCAGCCAGCGGGCCAGGATGCGGCTCGTCCGCGAGACGGCGGCCGGCACGGCGCTGACCGGCGCCCCGGCCCCGCGCAGGCGCCGGACCTCCTTGCGGTGGATGCCGGTGAGAAGGCTGACGCGGCTGTCCGTCTGCTCCTTCCCGGGCAGGGCGAAGTCGTATTCGGCGACGTTCACATAGAGTTCCCGCAGCAGGTCGCACACGGCGGGAAAGGTGACGCGGCTGCGCACCAGGAGCCGCACCAGGGGCCGCAGGAGGCGGGCCAGCGGCGCCTGGAGGCGCGAGCCGTCGATGGGTGCCTGGGGCGGGCCGGTCATGGGCCGTTCGTTACCGGAAAACCCGTGGGAAGCAATCCCACTTCCTCTTGACGTGGGAAATTTACCCACGTATTGTAAGGACACCACGGAGGACCTTCCGATGTCCCGGCGATTCGACGTTCCCGCCCGGCTCCATGTCGAGGCGATGCAGCGGCTCCTGAGCTTGTGCGTGGCGGGCCTCGCCCTCTTCGCCGTCTCCGCGGCGCTCCATTGGGCCGCCTCGCCGCCGGGTGCGCCCGGATGGGAGGCGGGGCCGGGGCCCCTCGATCTCTCCTTCCGCGAGCAGCGGCAGCTTCTCGACAAGGCGGTGGCCCACGCCGTGACCCTTCACGCGCACTAGCCGGCCAGGCGCCGCTTTCCGCTCCAACGAGAGCCGCAACGAGGTGTCACGATGCTTGCGAATACGGATCCGGCCATGGCTGGGCAGGGCGGCTTCGGCCCGGCCTCGCGCGCCTGCGCGGAAGCGCGCGCGGTGGGCAAGGTCACGCGGGCGGTCATCCTGGCCGGGGGGCTCGGCACGCGCCTCAGCGAGGAGACCGAGCTGCGCCCGAAGCCCATGGTCGAGATCGGAGGGCGCCCGATCCTGTGGCATATCATGAAGATATTCTCGGCCCAGGGCATCAACGACTTCGTGATCTGCCTCGGCTACAAAGGGTATCTCGTGAAGGAGTACTTCACGAATTACGGGCTTCACCTGTCGGACGTGACCTTCGATTTCAAGAACGATACGACCGTCGTGCATCGGCGCGATGTCGAACCATGGAAGATCACGCTCGTCGATACCGGCGCCGAGACCATGACCGGAGGCCGTCTTCGGCGCGTGCGCGACTATCTGGGCGACGAGCCCTTCTGCATGACGTACGGGGACGGCCTCGCCGATATCGATTTGCGGGCTCTGGTCGCCTTCCATCTCGCCCATGGCGCGGAGGCGACGGTGACCGCTGTCCAGCCCGCGGGCCGCTTCGGCGCCCTGAAGATGGGCGGCGACCTCGTGGACGGCTTCCAGGAGAAGCCCGCCGGGGACGGAAGCTGGATCAACGGGGGCTTCTTCGTGCTGGCGCCGCGCGTGCTCGACAGGATCGGGAGCGACATGACGCTCTGGGAGCGCGAGCCCCTGGAGAGCCTCGCCCTCGACGGGCAATTGCGCGCCTTCCGGCATCGCGGCTTCTGGCAGGCCATGGACACCTTGCGCGACAAGCGCCGGCTCGAGGAGCTTTGGGAGAGCGGGAGGGCGCCGTGGAAGCTCTGGTGAGCCCCGATCCCGCCTTCTGGGCCGGAAAGCGCGTCTTCCTGACCGGCCAGACCGGCTTCAAGGGCGCCTGGCTCTGGCAATGGCTGCTCCGCCTCGGGGCCCACCCGGCCGGCTGGGCCCTCGACCCGGAGACCTCGCCGAACCTGTGGTCCGAGACGGACGGCGACGAAGCAGGCCGCGGCGACCTGCGCGACGCCGAGGGATTGCGCGCCGCGATGCGCGAGGCCGCGCCCGACATCGTGCTGCATCTCGCCGCCCAGGCGCTGGTGCTCCGCTCCTACCGCGATCCCGCCGGGACGGTCGCGAGCAACGTGCTCGGCACGATGAACCTGCTCGAAGCCGTCCGGCAGGCGCCCTCGGTCAGGGCCCTGCTCTGCGTCACGACCGACAAGGTCTATCTCGACCGGGGCCATGCCCATCCCTATCGGGAGGAGGATCCGCTCGGTGGCCGCGATCCCTACAGCGCCAGCAAGGCTTGTGCGGAAATCCTGGCTGCCGCCTGGAGGCATTCCTTCCTCGACGAGGCGGGCGTCGCCGTCGCGACCGCGCGGGCCGGCAACGTCATCGGCGGCGGGGACTGGTCGGCCGACCGGCTCGTCCCCGATTGCCTCGCGGCTTTCGGACGCGGCGAGACCGTTTCCATTCGCCACCCGGCGGCGACGCGGCCCTGGCAGCACGTCCTCGAACCGCTCTGCGGCTATCTGCTGCTCGCCGAAAGCCTGCATCGCGCCGCGACGGGCGAAGGCCCGGCCGTGCAGGGGGCCTGGAATTTCGGCCCCGATCCGCGCGAGGCCCGCCCGGTCTCCTGGATCGCCGACCGGATCGCGGCCTCCTGGGGGGAGGGGGCGCAATGGCGGCGTCGGGACGGGGCGGGGCCGCGCGAGACCGGCTTCCTCGCCGTCGATGCGGCGAAGGCGCGCCGGCATCTCGGCTGGCAGCCGCGCCTGTCCCTTGACCAGGCCCTGGACTGGACGGTGGCCTGGCACCGGCGCCACGCCGCGGGCGTTCCGGCCGTCGATCTCGTTCGCGAGCAGATCGCCGTCTACGAGGCGCTGCCTGCCGCACCCTTCGCCGCGATGCCGGAGGCGGCGGAGTGACGCCGCCTCTCGCCTGCCGCCATTGCGGCGCCCCCCTCTCGCGGGTCTTCTGCGACCTGCGGGCGAGCCCTCCCTCGAATTCCTTCCTGCGCCCGGACGACCTTCTGCGCGGGGAGACGGCCTATCCGCTGCGGGTTTATCTCTGCGACGCCTGCACGCTCGTGCAGCTTCCCGAGCACGCGCCGGCCGCGGCGATCTTCGACGACTACGCCTATTTCTCCTCCTATTCGGAGAGCTGGCTCGCCCATGCCCGCGCCTATTGCGACATGATCGCGGGACGGCTCGGGCTCGGCGGGGACAGCCTCGTCGTCGAGCTGGCCTCGAATGACGGCTACCTGCTGCAATATCTGCGCGCCCGCGGCATTCCTGTCCTCGGCATCGATCCCTCGCGGAATGTCGCGGTGGCGGCCGAGGCGCGGGGCGTTCCGACCCTCGTCGATTTCTTCGGCCGCCGCCTCGCGCGCCGGCTCCGGCAGGAGGGGAGGGCGGCCGATCTCATCCTCGGCAACAACGTCCTGGCCCATGTCCCGGACGTCAACGACTTCGTCGGCGGCATCCGGGAGCTTCTTGCGCCGGGCGGCGTCGTGACGATGGAGTTTCCTCATGTCGTGCGCCTCGTCGAGGGCGTGCAGTTCGACACGATCTATCACGAGCATTTCTCGTATTTCTCGCTGCACACGGTGAGGCGCATCTTCGCTGCGGCCGGGCTGACGATCTTCGACGTTGAGGAATTGCCGACCCATGGCGGGTCGCTGCGCATCTTCGCCCGCCACCGGGAGAACGAAGCGCTGCCGGTAAGCCGCGCCGTCCTCGACCTCGCCGCCCGCGAGGCGGCCGGAGGCTACGACAGGCCGCAGGGCTATGAGGGCTTCGAGGACAAGGTCCGGCGCATCAAGCGCGACCTCCTGCGCTTCCTTCTCGACCTGCGCGAGCGGGGCGAGAGGATCGTCGGCTACGGCGCGCCGGCCAAGGGCAACACGCTGCTGAATTACTGCGGCATCGGCACCGATCTCCTCGACTATACGGTGGACCGCAATCCGATGAAGCAGGGCCGCTACCTGCCGGGGACGCGCATCCCCGTCCGCGAGCCCGAGGCGATCGCCCAGGACAAGCCGGATTACGTCCTCGTCCTGCCCTGGAACATCAGGGCCGAGATCATGGGGCAGCTCGCCCATATCCGCGACTGGGGCGGGCGGTTCGTGGTTCCGATCCCGACTCTCGAGGTGCTGCCGTGAGATTCGAGCGGACGGACTTTGCCGGTCTCGTCCTGATCCATCCCGGGCGCCGCGAGGATGAGCGCGGCCATTTCGCGCGCGTCTTCGACGCCGCCCTGTTCGAGCGGCAGGGGCTCGCGACCGCCTTCGTCCAGTGGAGCACCTCCCATAACCGGCGTGCCGGCACGTTGCGCGGCCTGCATTTCCAGAAGCCGCCCCATGCCGAGGCGAAGCTCGTGCGCTGCACGCGAGGCGCCGTCTTCGACGTCGCCGTCGATCTCCGGCCGCAGGAGGCCAGTTTCGGCCGCTGGGCCGGCTTCGTCCTGTCGGCGGCGAACGGCCTCTCCCTCCATGTCCCCGCGGGCTTCGCCCATGGATTCCAGACCCTGGAGGACGAGAGCGAGCTGGCCTATGCGATCACGCCCGCCTTCGCGCCCGACGCGGCGGCCGGGCTGCGCTGGGACGATCCCGCCCTCGCCATCGCCTGGCCACGTCCGGTCGCGGCGATCTCGCCGAAGGACAGAGCCTGGCCCGATCTCGACCGGGCCTTTCCGTGAGGCCGCATGTCTTCCTGATCGGCGGCTCGGGCCAGCTCGGCAGCGAGATCCGGCGGCAGGCGCAGATGCGCTGGCGGATCACGGCCCCCCCGCGCGCCGCGCTCGACCTCGCGCGCCCGGCCGCGCTCGCCGAGGCCGTGCGGGAGGCGCGGCCCGACATCGTCGTCAATGCCGGCGCCTTCCATGTGGTCGATCTCTGCGAGAGCCGCCTCGACGAGGCGCTGACCGTCAATGCGGTCGCCGTCGCCGTCCTCGCCCGGACCTGCGAGGCGATCGGGGCCCGGCTCGTCACCTTCTCGACCGACTATGTCTTCGACGGGGCGCGGGCGGAGCCCTATCGCGAGAGCGATGCCACCAATCCCCTGCAAGCCTATGGCCTGTCCAAGGCCGCGGGGGAGGAGGCCGCCTTGCAGCTTCACCCCGCCGGGGCCTTCGTGATCCGAAGCTGCGGCCTCTATGGCCACGCGCCGAGCCGCCAGAAGGGAGGCAATTTCGTGCTCGACCGATTGCGGGACGCCCGCAACCGGGACGTCGTCGAGGTCGGGTGCGATCTCGTCTGCACGCCGACCTCGGCCGCCGATCTCGCGGGGGCGACGATCGCGCTCCTCGGGCGCGAGGCTCCGGCCGGCCTCTATCACCTGACGAATGCGGGGTGCTGCGACTGGGCGACCTTCGCCGGGGCGGTTTTCCGCCAAGCCGGCTGCGGCGCGCGGGTCGCGCCCGTGGACCGGCGGGGACGCTACGGGCCGGCGCGCCGGCCGCCCTACACGGTCCTCGATTGCGGCAAGGCCGCGGCCTTCGGCATCGTGCTGCGCCACTGGCGGGAAGCGCTCGGCGACTACCTGCGGACGGTGCCCGGTTGAGGCCTCCCCATCCCGGGGGGAAGAAGCTCCGTGAGATAGCGCCCCCAAGTATGGCGGGCGAGGAAGGCTCGGTCGTCCCAGGTCATGGCGGCCACGGCGCGCGTTTGGTTGTCGCCGACGAGGAGATTGTCCTGCCGCCCGAGGCGGAAGGTCCGGCTGCGCGGCCACAGGCGGGGCGGATAGCCCTGCCCGTCCGCCCCGACCACTGCGATCCCGAGGCCGAGCGACAGGACGGTCCTCGTCAGGCTGGCCGGGCCGCTCTCCAGCGCATAGGCGTCCCGCTTGCGCCGGATCGCCCGCCCTCCCACGGCTTCCAGGAAGAGACCGCGCCCGAGCAGGAATCCGTTCGTGCGCAGATGCACGTTGGGATGGCGCAGGGAGGGGAAGTCGCGCGGCACCTCGAAGGAGCCCGTGCAGCCGACCATGCCCATATCCGGCCGGTCGAGCTGCCGCGCGAGCTTGAGGAGCCAGCCATCGGCCAGGATCTCGCTATGGCCGTTCAGGAAGCAGAGGCGCTCGTGGAGGAGCGTGCGGGCCGCGTCGCGATAGGCGCCGAGATCGAAGCTGCCGTCCTCGACGGGAAGGCAGCGCGCGCCCGCCCTCGCCGCCTCCTCCTCGACCAGGCGCTGCCCGGAGGGATCGTCGAAACCCTTGCAGACGAGGACGAGGTCGTGCGCGAGCCCGGCCGGATGGCGGCGCCAGGAGGCAAGGAAGCGGCGAAAGGACGCCTCCCAGGCCGCGTCCCGGCCCCGGACCAGGAACACCACGGCCGTCGAGGCTGCGGGCGGGGGCCTCCCGGTCATGCCGCGTGGGTCTCCGCCCTGACGAAGACCTCGAAACAGGGAGGGACGGTCGCAAAGGGAAGGTTCGGATAGAACGGATCATCGGCGAGATCGGCCGCCCATCTCCTTTGGAACAGGGCGAGTTCCCCCGGCGCGACGCCGTGGCTGCGCGAGGCGCTCTCGAAATGCGTGAGGACGGCGCGAGGCTCCATCACGATGTGAAAGCCGCGCCGGCGCAGCTCGAAGCAGTAATCGACGTCGTTGAAATGAACAGGCATATCCTCGCGATAGCCGCCCACCTCCCGGAAGCGGATTGCGGGCGTCATCATGCAGGCCCCCGTCACGGCGGCATAGTTGCGCGTCGCCGCGGTGCTGAAGACATAGCCGCGGTCGCGGCCGGGATAGCCCCGGCGGACATGGTTCGGATTGCCGCGCAGGGTCACGACGCCGGCATGCTGGAGGGTGCCGTCCGGGTAGAGCAGCTTCGCCCCGACCGCCCCGACATGCGGCTTCAGCGCATGGGCGAGCAGGCGCTCGATCCAGTCCTCCGCGATGACCTCGGTATCGTCGTTCAGCAGCAGCAGCATCTCGCCCCGGGCCGCGGCGGCGCCGAGATTGATCTTGGCCGCGATGTTGAGGGCGGGCTCGGCGTAGTCGACGATCCGGCAGCCGAGCCTTTCCAGGGCGGCGCGCTTGCCCTCCGGCAAATCGGGGCCGGCGACGGCGACGATCTCGATCCTGGCATAGCTCGAGCGCTCCAGGATGCCCCTGACGCAATCGAGAACGAGGTCCCGCGGCCGGCCGCCGAGCACCAGGTCCCGGCCGGCCGTGGGAATGACCACCGAGACGAGGGGAGGATTCGCTTCCGGCCCGGCATCGATGCGGAAGCACCGCAGGCCCGGCGCGATCGGCGAGACGCGGCCGCTTCGCCCCGTGCGGGAGAGGCGTCC